>NZ_CP015750.1:2206412-2521614 GCF_001742185.1 Pectobacterium wasabiae CFBP 3304 | reverse complement strand
CACCCCGACCCGTAGAATATAAGCGATTAGCTCATCTCTTTCTTTTTCAGATAGTTGCTGATAGATCTGCATCCATACGGCTAATGCCGCAGGCTGTCTCGCCGAGTAGGCGGAAGGCTCGATGTCGAGTAATAGGGATTGTTTTACCGTCTCCGGCAAGCTGTGAATTGAATACTCCACTCCCCGTCCCTGGACGCCTTTGCGGCGGCGTTTCTCCCATCCATCCTCACGGGCGCGCTTATTCAATCCTTGTCTTGATTTCGGAAGGCCGCCGACTCCAACCAATTCGCTGGTAGCAAACCACTCTTTTTTCATTGCCTTTCATCCTGATAGTGCCATCCCTAACAAAAACGCGTTTATTTTGGAAATATATTGAGAATTTTAAGGAAAATTAATGCTATATTATTTCCAAATAATAATGTCATGTTAGCTCGGCATATAACTAACATCCGTTATTTATACCACTAATCTACAGTCGTCTTATAGCAAATAAGGGAAGGATTATGATTTTAAGGAAACAAGACTGGCATCCCGCTGATATCATTGCTGCACTGCGCAAGAAAAATACAACGCTGGCGGCAGTATCGCGAGCAGCCGGATTAAGCTCATCTACGTTAGCTAACGCGCTCTCACGACCTTGGCCCAAGGGGGAATGGCTTATCGCCGATGCGCTGAGTATTCACCCATCAGAGATTTGGCCCAGCCGATATTACAATCCAGAAACCAATGAGCTTATCGACAGAAAAAAACTCATCCGCCCCGATTAAAAAAGAAAAGCCGGAGATGTCGATCTCCGGCTTTTTATTCTGCGTATTATTAACAATCGCAATGATTAGTTCTTGATGAAGGTCTCGCCTAACTCAATATCCTGCTTAAGCGTATCCAGCATACTGTTAAGTGCATTTTGCTCAAACGCACTTAATGCGCCAATGTCTTTACGTTCAGCGACGCCATCTTTACCTAACAGAATCGGCTGAGCGAAGAAGCGGGCATGTTTACCATCGCTTTCAACGTAAGCACATTCCACCACACCGCTTTCGCCTTGCAGTGCGCGGACCAGAGACAAACCAAAACGCGCAGCAGCCTGTCCCATAGACAGCGTTGCCGATCCGCCACCTGCTTTGGCTTCAACAACCTCAGTACCTGCATTTTGAATACGCTTGGTCAGATCAGCCACTTCCTGCTCGCTGAAGCTGATGCCAGGAACCTGAGACAGCAGAGGCAGAATCGTCACACCTGAGTGTCCACCGATAACCGGCACGTTAATATCCTGCGGCTGTTTGCCTTTTAACTCAGCAACAAACGTGTTGGAACGGATGATATCCAACGTGGTTACGCCAAACAGTTTGTTTTTGTCGTATACGCCGGCTTTTTTCAGCACTTCGGCTGCGATAGCGACGGTCGTGTTCACTGGGTTAGTGATGATACCGATGCAGGCTTTCGGGCAGGTCACCGCAATTTGCTCAACCAGGTTACGCACAATACCTGCGTTGACGTTGAACAGATCGGAACGATCCATACCAGGTTTACGTGCCACACCGGCAGAAATCAGTACGATATCCGCACCAGCAAGCGCTGGTTTAGCATCTTCACCGCTATAGCCTTTGATCTTCACTGCGGTAGGAATATGGCTCAGATCGACAGCAACACCCGGCGTTACCGGAGCAATATCGTAAAGGGATAGTTCTGAACCTGAAGGAAGCTGGGTTTTGAGGAGGAGTGCGAGTGCCTGACCGATACCACCTGCTGCTCCGAGAACTGCAACTTTCATCCTAAACTCCTTATTATCGTAAAATAAAAAAGTGCCGTGAATTCATTTGGTTATAAACAGAATATAAAAAATAAAGGTAAAATCAGTTTACTTATCTTTCTGCAAATAACATGAGAGATAAAAATACGCTATGTCTCTAATAATAAATCAAAAACAGCCATTCGTTCGAAAGGTAAGTAAAGTTAATAAGCTATTGAGCTATAACGTGGTGTTAATTCACGTGCGTTTAACCAGTGCGCTACATTACACCGATCAACGACGTCCAAACAACATCATTCTGATAACATTTGATTTACTTTTATGTGACGCAGGGCGCATTTTTCGGACTGCCGAGAGACTGAATTTTTTTGAAAACAGCAGCTAGCGCATATCTGGGGAAATAGACTGGAATTATACGCAATTTAATTGCATAAAAATTCACACAACTGCATAATAAGAAGATTAACCATAACAATTAATCCGGTGCAGAATGCGAAATTCGACAAAACAAGAAGACCTCGTTAAAGCGTTCAAAGCGCTGTTAAAGGAAGAGAAGTTCAGTTCCCAAAGTGAAATTGTTCAAGCATTGCAAGACGAAGGGTTTGAAAACATCAACCAATCCAAAGTGTCACGCATGCTAACGAAATTTGGTGCAGTGCGCACACGCAATGCCAAAATGGAGATGGTGTATTGTCTCCCTGCCGAACTCGGTGTCCCGACCACGTCCAGCCCGCTAAAGAATCTGGTGTTGGACGTAGACCACAATGACGCTGTTATCGTAATTCATACCAGCCCAGGTGCCGCGCAGCTCATAGCCCGCCTGCTAGACTCACTAGGAAAATCTGAAGGCATTCTGGGCACCATCGCGGGTGATGACACCATCTTCACCACGCCAGCAAGAGGCTTCAGTGTCAAACAGCTTTACGAAGCAATTTTGGTGTTATTCGAACAAGAGTTGTAATTAGCTCGTCCGCTGCCGCTTTTTGCTACGTGTAGAATCTGCTACACGTAGCGATGATCACTCGAATGCTTACACTGCGGGCAATTCAGCCAATGGCCAGCGTGGTCGAACAGATACACCAAGCGTCTGGCTCGCACCATGAACCAGACGAACGCTGCCCGCGTAGGCAATCATCGCGCCGTTATCCGTGCAGAATTCGGGGCGCGCATAAAATACTTCACCACCGCGTTTTGCCATCACCTCACCTAAACGCTGGCGCAACGTCCGGTTGGCGCTCACGCCCCCTGCCATGACCAGTCGTTTAAAACCTGTTTCATCCAGCGCACGACGACACTTGATAGCCAGCGTATCCACGACAGCGTCTTCAAATGAACGTGCAATGTCGGCGCGCGTTTGATCGTCATTGCCATTACTACGAATCGTATTAGCAGCAAACGTTTTTAGCCCAGAGAAACTGAAATCCAGCCCCGGCCGATCGGTCATCGGGCGTGGAAATGTAAAGCGATGAGGATCACCTGCCTGCGCCATTTTCGACAACATTGGGCCACCTGGATAATCCAAACCCAGTAACTTGGCGGTTTTATCAAATGCTTCACCCGCCGCATCGTCAACCGACTCACCCAGCAAACGGTATTCACCAATGCCCGTCACGCTGATGAGCTGCGTGTGGCCACCAGAAACCAGCAGCGCAACGAAGGGAAACGCTGGCGGATTATCTTCCAGCATTGGTGCCAACAAATGCCCTTCCATGTGGTGCACAGGTATCGCTGGCACCCCCCAGGCAAACGCCAAAGCACGACCGACAGTCGCGCCCACCAATAACGCGCCAACTAAACCAGGCCCAGCGGTATAAGCCACACCATCGATGTCACCTGCCTGTAACCCAGCTTCACACAGCGCAGCCTGAATCAACGGCACCGTTTTACGCACGTGGTCACGTGAGGCAAGCTCAGGCACTACGCCACCGTAGTCAGCATGCAATTTGACCTGGCTGTATAATTGATTAGCGAGCAAACCGGTTACTGTGTCATAAATGGCCACGCCAGTTTCATCACAGGATGTTTCGATACCCAATACACGCATTACTGTTCCTACCTTGATGACGATACAAGCACGCGGTAAATGCAGCTTGCTTCAAACTGTGGATAGTCTACCATAAGCGGCCTGATTTCTGTGCTGGCCTCGGTTGCGCGTTTTATGATCACCGCAATGCTTTACAAAGGCGTCACGTTTGCAGTAGAATTCCGCACCATTTTGAAAAGGCTGGCACAAGGCCAGCGGCAAACCGAATTTATTGAGGTGAGAGGCACATGCCGGTAATTAAAGTACGTGAAAACGAGCCGTTCGACGTAGCTCTGCGTCGCTTCAAACGTTCCTGTGAAAAAGCAGGCGTTCTGGCTGAAGTTCGTCGTCGTGAGTTTTATGAAAAACCAACGACCGAACGTAAGCGCGCTAAAGCTTCTGCAGTGAAACGTCACGCGAAGAAATTGGCTCGAGAAAACGCACGCCGCACTCGTCTGTATTAATTTTCAGGAGGGTTCTCCCTCCTACGCGTGATTAATCCGCAGACTTAGCAGTTGCATACGAAGGCCGTGCTTTCCGAAAGGGAGCGCGGCTTGTTGTCGTTTATAAGCTATATCCAATGTGACTACGTTACATAAGGTATACACCAGGGGCTTATGGCTGGACGAATCCCACGCGTATTTATTAATGACCTGCTGGCTCGCACCGACATCGTCGATCTCATTGACGCGCGCGTCAAACTGAAAAAGCAGGGCAAGAACTACCATGCGTGTTGTCCGTTCCATCACGAAAAAACCCCCTCATTCACCGTAAACGGTGACAAACAGTTCTATCACTGTTTTGGCTGTGGCGCGCACGGCAACGCCATTGACTTTTTGATGAATTACGATCGTCTCGAATTCGTTGAAACCATTGAAGAACTTGCCACGCAATATGGCCTCGAAGTGCCTTATGAAACGGGCACAGGCCCAACCCAGTTAGAGCGCCACCAGCGGCAAAGCCTGTACGAATTGATGGGTCAGCTCAGCGGGTTTTATCAGCAAGCGCTCACTCAGTCGGTGGGTACGCCAGCGTTACAGTATCTGCAACAGCGCGGTTTAAGCGCAGACGTCATCAGCCATTTTGCGATTGGCTTCGCCCCGCCCGGCTGGGATAACGTTTTAAAACGCTTTGGCCGAAATAATGACGATCGCAGCACATTGAACGATGCCGGCATGCTGGTGACTAACGATCAAGGCCGAACGTATGATCGCTTCCGTGAGCGTGTGATGTTTCCTATCCGCGACAAACGGGGTCGAGTGATTGCCTTTGGCGGACGCGTATTAGGCGACGGTACACCAAAGTATCTTAACTCGCCGGAAACAGAGATTTTTCATAAAGGTCGCCAACTGTACGGCCTGTATGAAGCGCAGCAAAACCATACTGAACTCAAACGACTCTTGGTTGTTGAGGGCTACATGGATGTAGTGGCGCTGGCGCAGTTTGGTATTGATTATGCGGTGGCCTCGTTGGGGACTTCCACGACCGCCGATCACATTCAGTTACTATTTCGTGCTACAGACCTGGTGGTGTGTTGTTACGACGGAGACCGTGCCGGACGCGAAGCGGCATGGCGCGCGCTGGAAACTGCGCTACCCTATTTGAACGATGGTCGTCAGCTACGCTTTATGTTCCTGCCGGACGGTGAAGACCCCGACACGCTGGTACGTAAAGAAGGCAAAGCAGTATTTGAGCAGCGCATGGAACACGCTCTGCCGCTGTCGCAGTTCCTGTTTGAGACGTTGCAACAGCAGGTGGATATGAGTTCGCCTGACGGCCGAACCAAGCTCAGCACGCTGGTACTGCCGCTGATAGGCCAGGTGCCGGGAGAGACGTTGCGGCTGTATTTACGCCAGCAGCTCGGCAACAAGCTAGGTATTTTAGACGACAGCCAGTTAGACAGACTGCTACCCAAAGTGGCTGAGCAGGCTCAATCCTACCAGCCGCCGCAACTAAAAGTCACAACTATGCGTATACTTGTAGGGCTTTTAGTACAAAACCCGAGACTGGCGGCAGAGGTTCCTGACCTCGCACTGGAAGGTATTGAAGAAGACAAAGTGGCGGGTTTATCGCTGTTTCAGGACTTGGTGAAAACCTGCAACGCCAGCCCAGGAATGAATATGGGTCTGCTGTTGGAAAAATATCGCGACAGCAAATACCGGAAGCAGCTTGAAACCATGGCTTCGTGGAACCATATGATCGTAGAGGAAGAGCTCGACGAGAAGTTCAGAATCAGTCTGGCAGAGCTCTACGATCAGCTATTGAAACAGCGACAAGAAACATTGATAGCTCGTGACAGAACACACGGGCTCAACGCCAAAGAAAAAAAAGAGCTTTGGTCGTTGCAACTGGCGTTGACCAGAAAACACTGATACAGAGGCTTAATTGCCGATAAATAGCAGGGTTGAGCCCTGCAAAGAGCCGCTACAGGGGCTGCGGCGATAATAAAAATACCCCTAATGCTATTGTTAGCGAACTACGCTGACCGACACCAACCCAAATACTCTGAAGTGTGGATACCGTCTTATGGAGCAAAACCCGCAGTCACAGCTGAAACTGCTTGTCACCCGTGGTAAGGAGCAAGGCTACCTGACCTATGCTGAGGTCAATGACCATCTGCCGGAAGATATCATCGACTCGGATCAGATCGAAGATATCATCCAGATGATTAACGACATGGGCATCCAGGTGATGGAAGAAGCGCCTGATGCAGACGATCTGCTGCTGGCCGAAAACACCAATGATGCCGATGAAGATGCGGCAGAGGCTGCTGCGCAGGTTCTATCCAGTGTTGAATCGGAAATTGGTCGTACTACCGATCCGGTTCGCATGTACATGCGTGAAATGGGTACGGTTGAGCTGTTGACGCGTGAAGGCGAGATCGATATCGCCAAGCGTATTGAAGACGGTATCAACCAGGTTCAGTGCTCTGTCGCCGAGTATCCTGAAGCCATTACCTACCTGCTGGAACAATACGATCGCGTCGAAGCGGGCGAAAGCCGCCTGTCCGATCTGATCATCGGTTTCGTCGATCCTAATGCGGAAGAAGACATTGCCCCTACCGCGACTCACGTTGGTTCCGAGCTTTCGAGCGAAGAAATAAGCGATGATGACGAGGAAGAAGACGAAGACGAGGAAGAAGACGACAATAGCATCGATCCTGAGCTGGCACGTGAGAAGTTCACTGAACTGCGTGAGCAATATGAAACGACCCGTCAGGTGATCAAAGCCCACGGTCGTAGTCATGCGTTGGCCGCACAGGAAATTCTGAACCTGTCTGAAGTCTTCAAGCAGTTCCGTCTGGTGCCGAAACAGTTTGATTTCCTGGTTAACAGCATGCGTTCCATGATGGATCGCGTTCGTACTCAGGAGCGTTTGATCATCAAATTGTGCGTTGAACAATGCAAAATGCCGAAGAAAAACTTCGTCACCATGTTCACTGGCAATGAAACCAACAACAGTTGGTTTGCCGCAGCGGTAGCAATGGGCAAACCCTGGTCTGAAAAGCTGAATGATGTTGAAGAAGACGTCACCCGCAGCCTACAGAAACTGCAACAGATCGAAGAAGAAACCGGTCTGACGATCGAGCAAGTTAAAGACATCAACCGCCGTATGTCGATTGGTGAAGCAAAAGCACGTCGTGCCAAGAAAGAAATGGTGGAAGCCAACCTGCGTCTGGTTATTTCTATCGCGAAGAAATACACCAACCGTGGTTTGCAGTTCCTCGACCTGATTCAGGAAGGCAACATCGGCCTGATGAAAGCGGTAGATAAGTTCGAATATCGCCGCGGTTACAAATTCTCGACCTATGCGACTTGGTGGATTCGTCAGGCGATTACCCGTTCTATCGCCGATCAGGCGCGTACCATCCGTATTCCGGTACACATGATTGAGACGATCAACAAGCTGAACCGTATCTCTCGTCAGATGTTGCAGGAAATGGGTCGCGAGCCGACGCCGGAAGAACTGGCTGAACGTATGCTGATGCCGGAAGACAAGATCCGTAAAGTGCTGAAAATCGCGAAAGAGCCGATTTCAATGGAAACCCCAATTGGTGATGATGAAGATTCACACTTGGGCGATTTCATCGAAGATACGACGTTGGAGCTGCCGCTGGATTCCGCCACGTCGGAAAGCCTGCGTTCAGCAACACACGACGTGCTAGCTGGCCTGACTGCGCGTGAAGCGAAAGTCCTGCGTATGCGTTTCGGTATCGATATGAACACCGATCATACTCTGGAAGAAGTCGGTAAACAGTTTGACGTTACGCGTGAGCGTATTCGTCAGATCGAAGCGAAAGCGCTGCGTAAACTGCGCCATCCAAGCCGTTCTGAAGTACTGCGTAGCTTCCTGGATGATTAATTTATCTCTCAGTTAATCCACGCTAGATAGCTTCCTCTCTAAATAACCCCGGGCCGCTGGGGTTATTTTTTGCCTGTTAGTTAGAATGCTTAGTCTAGATTTACGCTCTATCCTGCAATGTCTGATGTAGCTCCTGATACGACGCCACCAGCGACTCCAGCGTCGCACGGTTCAGCCCGCTAGGGTTCGGCAGTACCCAAACCTGCGTCTCGCCAATACGCTGCTCCTGACGCCCCCACGAAACCTTCTTGATACCAAACGCCTGACTGAACGCCTGCTTCCCCAGCACGGCCAGCGCACGCGGCTGATAGCGCGTCATCTTCTCAACAATCGCATTTCCGCCTTGCAGTAGCTCATCCCGCCCCAGTTCGGTGGCTTCAACCGTTGGGCGCTCCACCAGCATGGTAATGCCGCATCCGGTATCCAGCAGATGCTGCTCTTCTGTAGGTGCCAGCAAACGTTCGGTAAAGCCCGCCTGGTGAATCACTTTCCAGAAGCGATTACTGGGATTAGCAAAATGGTAACCGTGATGGGCTGTCGACAGCCCAGGGTTAATACCGCAGAAAACAACCTGAAGATTTATTGCCAGAATATCGGTAATCATGTCTTTTCCTACTGCCGTTGACTATGCCCATCGTAAATTCTGATAAGGATAACAACAAGCTATCTTGAGTATAAAACCGCCACCCGGCAGATAGACTATAGACCTTTCCCTACACATTACCGTATAATCACCGCCCATTCGGCCCCTTAGCTCAGTGGTTAGAGCAGGCGACTCATAATCGCTTGGTCGCTGGTTCAAGTCCAGCAGGGGCCACCAAATATATCAAGGAGTTACGTTAATAGCGTGACTCCTTTGTTTTTTCGGGGATATGCCGGGGATATTTTACAGGGGTAATCATAGTGATGATTGACTGTTTTATGTTCATTTAACAGCCCTATTCTGGATGCCGTAAGAATCAGCGGTATTCCCCCCAATAACCAGATCTACAATTCACTTTCTGAAAACGCATATATAAGCAAAAGTATGTTAGTTCAGTCGGTTCAGTTGGTTCGATTTGTAAAGATGATTGTTTTCACTGGTTATTTTTCAAAAAGCTGAACCGACATAGGGGCGTTTTGAACCAATACTAACCCCTGATTGAACCAACATCATGAGCCGCTGCTGTCATTACTGTTTGAGCGGGTACAAAGCCCTTTATCAGCATGTTCCTGAATCAGTAACGCATCTGGCCTTGTTCGAAATTTGTGCGTCAGGATTACTGACTCGCAATTGCGCCTGCAATTCGGCTTAAACGTCGCAATTTGTCGCAATTTGTCGCAATGGCGATAGGTCAATACCTTACTATTTCTTCCTATTTTTCTGCATATAGTTAGCGTCAGTTCGTAGAAAAAGGATATGGCGATCAGCGCTTTCTTGTTTTACACCCCATGTGTGCAAATTGCCGTCAAAGCCAGTAATGGCGCGGGCTAGGCTAAAAATTCATGCTCAGTTATGTAAAAGTAAATAAAACTATCTCGGCTTTTTTGGACGCGGATTTGTAGCGATTGGCCTGCGTTGCTTGCCAGATAAGGCATTACCCGTTTTTCGTTACCCCAATCCTTCCAACCTATTCCAAAATTTCACGCCAATTTCAATAATCACGTTCCGCACGTTCCGCACGATCGCGACATCGCGGTTAGTCGTTTGATAGCTTTTTCATACGTCATGACGGCGTCGTTCACAGCCTCACCTTGAACAGATTTTAAAAGCACCTGAACGTTAACATTTGCATACATTCGAGAGGCAGCAGCGCGAATAGCAATAAGCGGCGAGCGTATCCGCCATGTTTAAGAGCGTGCTGGTTGCCGTGTTGAAATGGGTTAACGGGTGATGCGGTACGCGATCCGCGAATAGGTTTCGTTTTCTGAAGGTGTTCGTCTTTCCCTTCTGCGTACTTTTCGCCATCGCCAGATTTAACGGGGCTTTGAGTGGTACGCACGCTATTTTTTTGCGTACCGCTTTTGCGTACTTGCGTACCTTTTTGCGTACCGCCTTTTTTATTGCGTACCCAGCCCAGTTTAGCGGCCCGTTTACGTATGGCTCCCTCGGTTATACCGTCGCCATAGAGTTCTGCTATTTCACGGAGGGACAACACTCCGGCACAGTAGGCCGTTTCGATGGCCTCCCAGTCCGGTTCTGCCATTTTTATCCCCCCTGATAAAACCATTACGCTATTCACTCGTTTGGGAATGAATGGTGTGATGGCAACAAAAAACCGCCCGTAGGCGGTTATTAGGTGAAAGACAGGCCAAGCTAAATGCGAATTACTGGTATTTAAGAGTATTCCAACAGGCACCGCCTGCATGGGGAAAACACCAGCGTCACCTGAGCCCCTTGGCTTTTCATGTATTAACCTTATTTGGGCGACAAATAAGGCGGGATAGACACCGCAGTATTGCCTAATGGCATAAAAATCAAAGTCATGTAAGCCATGACTCGCCTCGGTATTTCCCCCTGCTCATTATCCTTTCTATTTTTCTGTTACCCCTGGCTCAGGAACCCTAAGTCGCCCTTAGCGGATGCTTACGGGGAAGTCCAAAAACTGGGTCAAAAAGACCTCCTTGAACTTTCCGTGGGTTAACAACTACATCATACCAAAGGAAATAATTGATTCAATACTCACAGTAGCCAGAGCGGTCTGTTGCTGTGTGACCGCAGCCGTGTTTACGACATGCACGAGGTATTCTTGCTGGCATATCAATATTAAACAAATTTTAGTCACAAAAAGTTATGAAATGTCATGGAAATGTTTTTATAGAGTTGAAAAAAACGCTCCAAGCATTCATTTACCATGAGCGTTCTCAGTAGTTATGCAGACGCTTGGTGAATTACGTTTTTATACTTAGGAGCTTTTCGCAATGAAACTGTCTGATTTTTGTTTATCGATTTATAAAGAGCAAGATAGGGTGAATCAAAACGGTATTGCCCCAGTTCAGGGGGAAATTAATGCCATGATTCAACTTATATATAAAGAATATAATAACGGGCTAAGACAGTACGCGGCACCCTATAGAGCAGATGAAGTAGTCTCGTTTTGTATGTCAGAAAATGAACAATTTGATGAAAAAAACCTTGCTGATTTGATCGCGTTAGTCTTTGACGCCATAACCGAAAACAACCGTAACCCTATGTTATGGGGAGACACTGTAAGCATACAGGCAGAAATCGCGCATACCTTTACAGTACTGATACACGGTTCAGAAGGTGAGGTCTTGCCTAACGGTACAGGGCCTTTAAGTAAAGGGTTTACCAGCTATGATGCAATCAAAGAAGCTTTCATTAAAGAACTGGAAAAAAAACCTTTTAATCTTTTTTGAACGGCAACTTATATATAACTCATAGCGTTGAATGCCCAATAAAACAAAGCCTTGGCTTACGCCAAGGCTTTAAATAAGTACATTAATTAAATCTTTTAGCCGCTTTTAATGGATTCCAAAATAGGCCAAGGTGCTGATGATCACTTACGTTACGAGAGAGCTATCTAATCTTGTCGGGTGTTCTTTCAGGATTTTTCTATTTACCTGATTCCTGCCAACTGGCTATTAGCCTGGTCAATCGCAGTCAGTAACGGGTCAATACAGTAAACAGCCTGCGCATACGTCAATCGGCAGCCGGTGGTAGTGGCACCAGTACGGGCTGTGTCAGTTCCGCTGGCAGTGGTACGTAAACGGTACGTGTAGTCGAGCAGACCAATAGCGACATCATCAGGCACGCACTCACGACTAACTGGGCTTATATGGATGTGTCCAGAAGATGTAAACCCGTATCCGTTTCGTTTTTGGTCGAACGTAAGGATTAGTGATGTTCGCGCTTTACACATCCACCAGCAAAGCCGATACATTCCGATACATCAGGCGAATAACCTTATCAAATCTTAGCATCAGGCTGCGCGTACTTTACAGGCCAATGGTCGGGAGTCTGACGCTCATCAATGATGTGAACGTACCTGATAACGGGCTGGTTAAGTTAGATTCATCCTGCTGATAACCTATATAAATCTATATATCAGGTGCTTTACACATTGAGGGGGAACTTGACGCTATCACGGCAAATCTGACACTTTTATGCATCCCGGCTTTACACTTAGTACAAAAGCGTCAAGTCTTGGCCGATCCTTATGCGATTTATTCGACCATCCTGTCGCCGTAAACAGCCTTTGCATTGGTAATGAAAGGTTCGGATAACGCGGCTAGGCCTGCTTTCGTGACCGTATCTAATCGGCCTAACTTCTTTTCCACAACAAGCCATCTCAAAAACGTTAGCGCTTCCAGTTCAAAAATGTGCGAATCGCAGCGACGGGCAACACAATCTTGATCGGCGTCATACAATTCAATGCCGCGAATATGTTCGTCGTCCACCTCCAGCAAACGAACTTCCAGATTAAGGGCTTCCGCTGCGTCTAATATTCGTGTTTGCAGTTCTTCGTATGTGGATGCAGGCGGGTAGATATCATCGAATGTCAGCACGATATCAGCGGCCTCTTGGTCTGAAGCCGAGAAGGTCTGGTACTTTGGCTCTGTTTCTTGGGTTTCATCACCAAGTGGCTCTTCTACAGCTTTTGGGGATATATAAGCGCTTCCATCACCATTACGTTTGGAATCGGTCGCTGTGACATCGATTTTCGCGCCAGAAAGAACCACCTCACCTTTTTTCACCCAGTCATACACCGTTTGACGGCTTACACCGCAATGCCGTGCATATTCTGCCTTACTCATTAACATGATCATTTCCTCGCGTTCTGCTGGCTGATATCAGTAAGTGGGCAGGAAACCCCGCCCACCGTGACAGACTATCAACCAATTCCGGCCTGATTCGACTGTGTGATTATCGCTTCGTCACTGGTTGCCCGTTCAGCATGAATGCTATTGCTGGTGGCTTCAGGCTGATTTTTCAGATCGTCCAGAAAAGTACGGACAGGGTGACTTTCATCCAAGACTCTGGTTTCTACTGGTTTAACGTTTTCTATTTTGCTCACTGTGGTTCTCCTGTGTTTCCATTGCCCGGCTGTACGCCGCCGTGCGTGTGCGTCATTAAGCTCTTGCCACCCGCAGTAACATCGTTTGTGACGTTTACCGGACCGTTCATCGTTGCCGTTCCGCCACCGTCACCCATGCCCTGAGACAAATTACCGTTAATTGTGACATTGCCGTTGAGTGTGATTACTGGCGCATTGATTGTCATACTGCCAGTAGTTGTCGCTGTGATATCACCAGCAGCCGCCACTTCGACGAACGCCGTACCGTCATCAGTTCGCAACTGCGCGGCACTGGTGCTGATGCCGCTTATCTTTTTCGCCTGCGACTGAGGGCCCGCGATAACAAACGCATCCGATAAATCGTGCATCCTGCCGTCTACCCTTGATTGCACGTCACCAGACTGCCACCAGAAATCGATACATCGATCGGCAAAGATAACTAGGCATTCATCACCTGGCTTAACCGGAAACGTCAACGTGCAACCGCCGCCGCGTGGGAATACAACGGGAACATCTACCAGTAGGGGATAATCTAACGCCTCATTATTCTTACTCACATCATCATAGCTACGCGCATTCGTTGACCTCACACCGATTAACACGACACAGGTTACGGTTTCAGGGTCAAAGGACTGAATAACCCCCGGTATAGCTGATCGCATTTGCGACTTAATACTACTGGCTGTAGCAGCAAGTACCTCAGCATCATCAACTGGTCTTACATTTGCCATAATCTCCCCCTTAACCCGGTATTTTCTTGCAATCAAATGACCCGATAAAGCGCGGAGAATCGACATTACCCCGAATCAATTCCACATTCAGAAACGCTTTTCCGTCCCGTTTAATAAACTCAAAGCCATACATGAAACCATCACGAGCTGGCATGAGGGTCATATCTGTTTTGACGTTATCCCAATCATTTTTACGGGAAAGGAATGTTATTTTTTGAGAAGTTACTTTTTCGTTATTTACCCTAGTCCACCCATCACTTGCCGCATGAAGTATGAAATTCCCACAAGCCAAATCAGCGTTCGCACCTGCACTTACGAATATTAGGCCGATCAAGAAAGAATTCGCTAAATATGATTTTTTCATTACGAATAAACCTTTTGTTGTGCTTCCGGTGAATAAACATCTGCCGAACCGGCTGCTTCACAAATCAAATCCATATACCACGCCTGACCGCGAGTATCCCCGCTATATGCAATGTAGCGCACGATATATACGCCATCAGTGGCTATGCTGGCGGGCTGTTCCTTCCGGGGTATCCCCTCTAACTGTCGGTATCCGTTATTTTCCTGTTCACTAATACGTCCCGGCAATCGGGAAACATCCTGCTCAGAAAGTGAGGCGCGATATATTGAAGTCTGATCTAAGTTAATGAGTCCATTAAGGCGAATATTGGGATTAATCAGGCAACGCACATTAACCCCGCCACCAATGGTTTGTTGGGGCATCCCAATTAGCCCGGTATTGGCATTTAATACGATTGCCGCACGCAGTGCCGTGTCTTTGGTCAGCATATCGAGCTTGCCGTAGGCAAATTGCCACTTGGCGCCGCATTGTTCGGCAACATTATCAAGGTAGTCACGCACCATACCGTGAAACACCTTACCTCGCGGGTATACTGTGGGCGGAAACTCAGGAACGGCACCGCGACTGATACCATAAGGCTCCAGTGAGCGCATCAGCAACTCATAGACATCTTTCAGGGTATAACCCTTTTCCAGCGTTGTGCTGATCATCGCCATAGTAAAAGCCTCAAGAGAATCACACGCCTGAATCCTGATCCATGAATCTGTTAAATTATCCTTCCCTGTGACGGTGAATCGTATATCTCCGTGATATATCAATCCATGGTTTAGCCCGTCATTCTGTCCCTCTTGACCGGGTTCAACGAGACGAACCTTTCCCACATCAGAGGCTTTTACATCCGGTGCCATACCGTCATAACCGGCGATGATTTTTATTCTGGAAAACTCTTTACCCATGATGCGGTTTTGGGTTTCCGGCGATAGGTTGTAGATCTTCACCGTTGCTACGCTGGGCCACTTGTTATCATTCCATTCGATGTTAAAAATTACTTTGAAGTCACTGAGGCGGATGCCTTCACCTGCCTTGTCCAGTACCTGTATTTCAAAATGGCGCATCCAGTTTTTAGACATGGTTTTTTCTCCCTTCTTTAAGCGTTTGTTTGGCGCGTTCCTGCTGTTCGGCAGTGACTTCCCCCTGATGCTTGCCGTTCAGGCCGTAACGTTGTCCACCAGCGGCCAGTGCTTTGACGTAAGCAGAACGGTGGACATACAACCCCAGCGAAAAGCGCAGCGAACCCGCGCCGGATAATTGGCGACGTTCAATATCTGCCGCCAGCGCCTTATCGATCCCGATTGCCAGCGGGCGGGGATTTTCCAGATTGAAGGCGTCCGGCCAGAGTGAAACCAGCCGTTCGAGCTTTTTCTGGTTCTTACGGTGCTGCTTATTGCCTGTTTTTTCCGTCGCCCGTGAGGTGTCGGCTGCGACATGTCCCGGCGTCGTTGCCTTGCTCACTGTGGCGCGTTTCAGACGTAATACCGTGCGTGTGTTCTCGGTCATCGTGGCGTTCCTCAAAATGGCGCGTCATCGCTAAAATCGGGTACGTTGTGGCTATTACCTTGTGCGCTCTGTTCGTGTGCGCGGCGCAATGCGTCAGTCGGTTGGCCTGCGGCACCCTTGCGGCCTCCGGGCCGTACCGTTCGGGCGCTCACGACACTGTCGGCAATCACCTGGTAGCCGGTTTGTGCGTTACCGTGGCCGTCTGTCCACTGGGTGATTTGCAGGTTGCCCGATACGCTCACCATGTCGCCTTTCTGGTGTTTCGCCAGCGCGTCCGCATGTTTGCCAAAGGCCGTCACCGCCAGCCAGAAAGTAGCTTCGCCGTTCTCTGCCTTCTGACAGGGCAACGGTACCGCCATACGGGTGAAACTCATGGTGTTACCGTTGCTGGTGGTGCGGCTCTGTACATCCACCACCAGGCGGCCATAAGCGGAAATCTGTGCTGTCATGGTTGTTTTCCTCCCCTCAGCCGTTTATCGCTGTTGGTTCAAAATGCCCCGTTGTTGGTTCAGTGTTGGTTCAACATGGAAAATATTTTCCTTACATAACAATCACATTTACACATTGAACCAACTGAACTGACTGAACCAACACACTTTCTACGTGTGTGAATAAATCCTATTCTGGCTGGCTGTCCTCCGGACGATACTGAAGGACGTAGACGTTTATCTGCCGCCCATCGATACGCGGAGACTTACGCTGATAGCCGCGCCCGCTGGTGGGCGGGGTCAACATACCCGCACCGCGCAGGATTTCGGCAAACTGCTTGGCGTTAAACCCTTTGGCAATCTCGCCTTCAAAGGTGGCGGGGAAGGTGTAGAACACCATCGGCGCATCGTCGTGTTCGCCCCGGTTACGGTATCCGGCCAAATCCCGAATAGGCAGGCTGGCGCGGTCGTAGGGCAGCGGCGCGAACCGGCTTAACCCACACGCATTCAGGAACGCTTCGCACTGCTCGATAATCTGCTGATGCTCTTTGTTGCCGGTACCGAATTCACGCACCCAGGCATTAAAGCTGTGTTGTATCGCGTCACGGCTCGTCTGCTCATCCCAGCCGGTGATAACCTTGCCCAGCGATAGCGCCGCTTCCATCACCGCAAAGCGTGCGGCCACGCGGTGAACCTGTTCGCCATAGTCAGCGGGGATAAGCCCGCGCCAGCGTATTTCGGCGGCTCTCACGGCCTCGATAGCCTGTTGCTGGTGGTCGGCAAGGTACTTAATCCATGCCCGCCCGGCTGCGCCGTAGTGCCGCTGGTAAGCATCTTTCAGCGCATCGGCGTGCTGCTTGCCGTTGCTGTACTCATGGAAGCGTATCGCCTTGCTTAACGGGATATTCAGCAGGCGTACCAGTTGGCCGGCTTTGGTTTTTCTGCCCACGCTGGCAATGAAGGTTTCCAAATCCATTTCGCCGGTACTGATCGCCACCGTGCGCCAGCGTTTTAAATCCCGGTTACCGCCTTCTTTGGCTCCCTGTAACTTGCCCACGCCGTTAAACAGGGCATAGGCGGCTTGCGCCACACTCACCGGGTCAGCGCCTTGCCCGACTTCATCCAGCGGCATCAGGCCGTCATTGTGGGCGGCGGCTTCGTTCGCCAGCCCCAGCGCGGTGCCGTACCACGTCAGGCGCAGTAAATCAGGATTGCCGTACAGACTGGTGGAGACATTCGCCGCCGTGGTCTTACCGGCACTGGATTGCTCATAGAAATGGATACCGAATCCGTCCGAACCAGATAGCCCAATAAGCGGAGCGGATAACGCCGCCGCTATGCCGGTCATCATGGAATAGTTGCCGTCCACCAGCCGCGCAATGCTGTGACGCCAGCTTTCAGCTGTGCCTTTGACGGTGTAGCCCGCCGCCGCGGAGCTGCGACCGTTGAACAGTACCGGCCTGTCGGGTTGTCCGATAATTTCACCGTCCGGCATGATGTAGGCACCGCACTGCCAGCCTGTCGCATGGCCGATATGCCAAATCTCATGCACGGCGCTGCGCTGGAGCCAGTCGGCCAGTATCGCCCTCAGGCTGTTTTTGGTGGTGACGTTCACGCCGCCGTTTTTCAGCGTTCGCCAGCCTTCACGCTCACCGATATCAGCCAGTGGGATAGCCTGCGTGGTATCCGCGTTCGCACCGATTGCCCGCCAGCGCAGTATCAGATACTGGTCTTTTTCATCCCGCCCAATGCCCACCACGTTCAGCGCGGAGCATAGCCAGCTTTCGTTGTTGATCACCTCGCCGCTGTCTTTATCCACTTTTGGGGCCAGCCAGAAAACGCCATCGCTGCGGCCCTCCACGCGTGGTCTTAGCGGGTCGTCATGCGCGGGCTTATTGCCACCTGATACCGCATAGAGCGATTCGGCAAACGCCTGTATCGCGGCATCCAATCCGAATTGCTGGCGGTAATCATCCCAGTCAGCCTTTTCGCTGGTGGGCGGTAGCGTTACCCAGCCGTTCACCTCACGGGCGGCTTTCTCTGCCCAGTCTTTTCCCGCGTTCGGCTTACCTGCCACGATGTCGTTATCCGCAGCAAGGATGATTTGCGCGTGGGCATACTGCGTGCGCATCGCTTTTGCCACCGGCACCATATTGCCCGCATCGATAGCCGCGATGGTCAACGCCTCAGGGCGCATCAGGTGAACGCTTAACGCCGTCGCCAGTCCTTCGCCGATAATCACCGTGTCGGGCTGTTCAGGGGCGTTAACCGCGTGATACGCCCCACGCTTAGCGGAATCGGTCACCAGTCGCTTGCTGCCATCGGGTTTTATCGTCTGTGCGGCGGTGGTGGTACCGTTCGCGTCCTGTAGCGTCAGCAGCAGCGTGCCATCAGACAGCAGCGGATACGAAAAGCCGGTTAACCCTTTTCCGGCCAGATATGCAGATTCTCCCGGCTGTGCCTGCGTGGTTAGCTTCGCCAGACGCGGGGTAAAGCGTTGGGCTTTTTCGTCAACGGAAGAAGAACGCCCGTTATTTTCCGCTGGCGGTTGCCGGGCGTCGCTCTGGCTGGTGGCCTGTTCCAGCGTCCGGGCATCGATACCCAACACCTCCGCCACCCTTTGCGCGGCGTCCATTGCGGCACACTGGCGAACGTTCATCACCAGCGCCAGCCCGTCACCGGCTTCCGGCTTACAGTGGCGGCAATGCCATGTCCCGCGCCCCTCCAGATTGTCGAACTGAAAGCGATCGGTACCGCCACACGCCGGGCAAGGGGTAAGCGTCGTTGGGTGACGGGGAACCTCAATCCCCAATTGAGAAAGCACATCAGGCCAGCGCCCCGCAGCAGCAGTGGATACCTTGCGGATAAAATCGATATTACGCACTATCGCGCCTCTCCTGTTTTGTTGCTGCCCATCGCTTCTGCCTTATTCAGACAGGAAATGGCTTCGATAACCTGATCCATCACGATAGCGACACGGATAGATTCACCCTCGCGGGCTTCATCGTTTGGGATGAGATTCAGCCACATATCAAGGATCTCTTTCGATTTTTTGACGTGGTGTAACGCTTCCTCAACCTGGCACTGGATTTCATAAACCTGTCTGCTCATGCTGCCGCTCCTGTGTCCGGTGAAATCACCTGATAACCCGCACGGGTTGCCAGCTCCAGAAAAGTATCGAGTCCGGCCACCAGCTCATCATCGAATAATCGACGGTCACTGGTGGCTCTGCCGTCCTTCACGTACACCAGCATGCGCCCAGTGAAATCAGGGGTAACCTGTAACGTGGCGGTAATGGTTGGCGTTTGATTAGGCATGATTACCCCCTTTAGAAACTTCACAGGCGTAATCATGGGCGATATCAATTAACTCAATGCCCACGCTACGGTGGCGATCGGTGTTCATCAGGAACATGCCCGCATTCAACAATCCGGCAATATTGTTGATCGCATCCTCGGCATTCATCGCCATGCCTTTGAACGGGTTAGCGGCCGCGTTTTGCGCGTTATTAGTCACGGGACACCTCCGTCTTTTCAGGGGTATCACCTTCACAGCATCGGTTTTTCTTCTGTTGCTCATCCAGCAGCCATAAAGCAGGGGTGGCCGATAGATCACGGGCAAGCCCTAACGCTGTCGCCATATCGACTTCACTTAATTGCTCATGAGTTTGTTCCAGTAACAGCAGCAGAACGCACAACTGATCGGCCTGATGCGCAGCCTGAGACAACGCAGCGTCACGCAACATGGGACACCTCCGCTTGTGCTGGTTCTGCCTGGCTGGTGCGGTACAGGTGATCGATACGTTCTTGCAGGACAAACAGCAGAATTTCACGCGCTTGAGGTTCATCGGTATTAACCGCGGCGTAGGCCAGTGCGCGACATTGATCGATAATTTCTTCCAGTTCTAACGGGGTGTTATCGAACATAGCGCACCTCCTGAACGGGCAGGCGACCAGCGAAAACCATGACACAGCCAGCTGGGGATTTTTCCCGTGCTTCGTGCTCGGTAGTGGCAACAATGCGAATAATGCGGCGAGACGACATGCCCAGCGCCAGAAAGCGCCATATAAATTTGGTGTGAGTTTGGGTAGACTGTGAATCAGCCATAGCGTTACTCCTAATAACGGTGTGGTGAGAAGCCCAGTAAGTGTTCCCGCACTGCTGGGCTTCGTTATTTGTGTAACACCTGTGGATAAGGTGTTGAACACCAGCCTATTGCAAGGTGTTGAACACGTCAAGCATTTACAATCACTTTTTTCATGCCATACTGTTGAACACCTAAAACGGAGAAACGCTGATATGGCAACGAAAGCAGTCAATGGCCGGTCGCAAACTATTGCCGCCCGTGTCCCACACGAAGTAGTTAAAGAGGTTGAGGCACTAAAGGAAGAGGGTGAAACAACTGGGCAATTCGTTGTTTCAGCTTTACAGCGTGAAGTGAAATACCGGCAACGCAAGAAATCAAAAGAATAGCCAGCCAGCGAACGCATAATTGCGTTGGCTAAACGGTGCGGGCGCATTTCGCATTCAGTGTGTGTAGTACCGGTGGGATATTGGCAATTAATCATGATCGCTACCTCCCGCCAGTGGTAAGGCTGGTTGATACTCACGCCATAATTGTTCTTCTTCCGTGCTTAAGTGCCGTTTCTGCTGTTTGCAGGCTTGCAGATCGCGGCCTTTCTTACTGGCTTGCTTCAGATAGGATTGCTTACGACGCGTGAAGTCATGCAGGAATGCCCACGGCACACCGTAAGAGCCGGTTTTACGAATGGACGGTATAACCTCACGGAATACCCAATTACTAAACCGATGGGCGAACGTGCCGGGTGTGGTGGCTTTCCGACTGCGGGCAATCAGTTTGTAGAAGCCGGACTCGGAAACAGCCCCGCGGTTAGGGTTGCCTCGAATACCGTAGGTTAAAGCTACAGTATTCTTTTCATCAGGATCTAACGCTGTCAAAGCATCCCGTGAGTTGACTACCTCCAGTGAGTCGCAAACATCTTTTGCAATAAACCACGGCTCACCATGAATATTCACGATCCGCACCTTCATACCCTCAAAATTGATAACAGAAATATCCTGTTCGCTGGCTTTGAAAATATCGCTCTGGCTGTTTTCAGGGTGAGCGAATCCCTGACCGTTAAGGTCATTATTTTTTGATGTCATTATCAGGCTCCGTTAGCTGGCGGCGTAATCTGGGTACAGACTCAGGATATGGTTAATTTCTTGCTGGGTAAGCGGCTGGTGGCCGTTAATATCGGAGTTGGTATTTACCAGTCGAATGACACGGGAAATATCATCTCGCTTTGCAAACCGATAACGATAGTGACTGCCGATCCCGTCTGTGTTTGGCTCGTCAATCCGCTCTAACTGGATATCAAGCAGGCGTTCTAATTCGGTAGCGTAATTCCGGCCAGAGGAAAGGCGGCAATGACGGAGAATATCATTCTCAGTAAAGCCGCCAGCACCGGAACGCAACATGAAAACCCGTGCGCGATGCTTCTTAGGGACTGGCCTTATCCGCTCTGGCTGGCTATTATGTCCACCAGCAATATTAGGTTGCGCAGCAGGTTTTATTTGTTCATGTTGACGCTCGGTAGCACGGGCGTTTTTCATTTCATCCATTCGCCACCTCACGCACACTGCCGAACTGAAGCCAGATAGGCATCTAAATCCGATTTCAGATAGATCGTTTTCTTGCGACCAACTTTGTAGAAGGGAATTTTCACACGCCCAGAGCTATGCCAATTCGCCAGCGTTCGCGGGCTCACACCAATATAATCGGCTGCTTCTGGTCGGGTAAATTTAGTAGGGTTTGCCTCAATAACATTCATAACGCTTCACCGTGTCAGTTAGGTAACAACGGTGAAACTATGGGCGAAATAAGGTGTGTCGGGTAGCCCAGTATCCGGCTATTGGGTAAGCAATAACCGGCTATTTCTAATAGCTATGATAAAATTAAACGAAAAATTACGTATTCTTTCGGTGGAGGTGGTTGTATTTTTTCCTTCTTTATCCAATTATCAAGACTTTTAAGGCTCACCCTGCCGTCAAAATGATCCCGTATTTTTTCACACATACGTTTTTTGCTAGCCCCAGGATATTTCTCCCATGTCAGCCTAGCTATGCGCAGCGCTTCTTTTTGATATTGAGGTTTACGGGGCTTAGACGATATCGTTTTTTGCCTTGATGACTTGATCACATCTTCGATGCCGCTAAGTTTGACATGGGCTAATTGGCAATCAATTAATTTCTGATATGCATGAATAAGTAACTTATTACTCAATTCATCCTGCCCATAAAGATGGAGTACACCCGCTGCTTTAAAAATGTCATCAGCATCCGGACATGGCGAATCACGCTTATCATGCTCAAATACAAACCGATCATCCAACATGCACTCAAGCGCCCTTTCCTTAGATAAAGGCTCACGTGTAATATTGCTTACAAAGGTAAACTTATGAGATCTCGCCCTTTCTTCTGCTCTTTTTTTGACGTTGCTATCAAAATCAACCCAGAAACAACAAGCATCAATAAATTCATATGTAGTTGGACTTGATTCAAGCTCTGAATAAGTTTTCATGCTTTCTTTCCATCTATTGGGCTATTAAGAAATTGAAACAACACCTTCCTCTTATCCTCATCCGTCATTGCTCCCATTACGGCCAATAGTTGAGAATCAAGATTAGCGGCCTTTTCCACCAGTCCGGCATATTCAAGAATGGCCTGCTCTATCTTTCTGGCCGGCCCCTGCAATTCATCAGCACCGAAATGAAGATACCCCTGCGTTACATCAGCGCTACGCAGCGTTCTATGGTTCATGAGGCGTTTAAGGATATAAGAACCAACGCCAGCCAGCTCCGCCACCGTGCCAAACGTTCTACGGGCATCGTGACATTTGAACTCGATTGCTGGTAAAGCATCAGGATTAGGCTCTGATACCGTGGCCGCAACGATGCGAGCAATCACTCTGCGTGGTTCCCGGATAACGCCACCATTCCGACCAGGGAAAACCTGCGTATCTGTTGCTCCCTTTACCTGGAGACGACGCCGGAATATTTTCAGTAAGGTTTCGGTAATGGGTAATTCCAGCGGATCGCCATTTTTAGTGGTATCAATCCAAAAATAGCGACCTCCCATATTCACCCTATCCCACGTCAGCCCGAAAACCTCCGAACGGCGTAAGCCAGTAAATAAGGCGGTATCGATCGCATCACACATGGATACAGCAACATCATCCCGGATTTCGGTGGCTTTTTCTCTAACGGCATCAACGGCTTTTAACCATCGCCCTAAATCATGGGTTCGGATACGCTCCGTTTTTCTGACCGTTCCATGCCACTGGCGTTTAGTGCTCAGCACCATCGTAGGCGGTTCGGGGAGCAAGGTTTTCCCTTCATCATCTCGGTAATGATCGTAGGAGAATCGATAAACAGCGCGTAAAGCTCTCGCCCATAAATTTGCCTGTGCTTTACTGCCGGAGCCTACACCAGAACGCAGAGTGCTTTTATCGACCCCAAACCATACAGTGCCTTCTGTAATGGCTTTGTGTCGGTTTTCTACTCGCTCGCGGCTAATATTCGCCATTGGCTGCTTCATCCAGTCACCGGAGAAGTTATTGAGCGTTGCTCTATATTGATGTTCTGTTGTCGCTTTAAGCCTGTGTCCACGGTTATGAATATAAGTATTGATGGCCTCTCTTCCAGCGTTACCGTGCCTTTGTTCTTTGCACGCTTTAACACATTTGGGTTCTTACCGTTCGCCGCCACCTCACCAAGTAATTCCAGCGCTTTGGTTCTGGCACTATCGACGGCCAGATCGGGAAAGCGTCCCAGCGTCACCCGGATGAATTTATTATCTCGGTACCGCGCTACACAGAAAGACTTTACGCCCGTTGGCGTAACCCGTAGGCGCAAGCCCTGCACAACACTGTCTGCGAATTCCAAACGCTTGTTCTGGTCGGGTTCGATCGCAATAAGAGCGGCCTTGGTGAACCTTAAGGTTTCCATCTACTCCCCAACCCCGGGGATATGCCGGGGATATGCCGGGGATATTTCACATAGGTAATTATGGGTAATATTAGGGCATATTGGAGGGGATGAGTAAGCGATAAATTACTGATTTTTCTATATCAAGTAAAAACAGTGATTTAAGTGACTCAAAACTCATAATCGCTTGGTCGCTGGTTCAAGTCCAGCAGGGGCCACCAGATATATCAAGGAGTTACGTTAATAGCGTAACTCCTTTGTTTTTTCTAGGATACCTATAGGATTTTAGTTCACGTTATTCAATTCACAATGAACTAAATAGATAAAAAGTTAATATTTTTCATATAATTATAAATCACGCTTTCCAATTTTATTCATCGTCCTAATGATCCTTTCCGTTATACTGTTTAAATATTCAGTTACACGATGGAACACTGTATGGAACGACATAAAAAACGCCCCGAATGCCCTAAATGTGGGGCATGGATACGAGTGTAAGTATCCCGGTCAACCGAACCATTCACTTTTGGAGATCTTCCGACATACTGAGTATGTTCCCTGAGGAGATCGTCATGTATAAAGCCCGATTCACTGAACACCAGATCATTGCCGTTTTGAAGTCTGTCGAAGCTGGACGTACCGTCAAGGATGTCTGTCGCGAAGCGGAGATATCCGAGGCCTCGTACTACAACTGGAAAGCGAAGTTTGGCGGTATGGAAGCCTCTGATATCAAAAAGATGAAAGATCTGGAGGACGAAAATCGTCGTCTCAAACAGATGTTTGCCGAGCTGGGTCTCGAGTGTCGTGCTATGAAAGATATCATCGAAAAAAAACTTTAAAACCAGCGATAAAGCGTGAACTCGTCAGTTACCTGACCGCGCAGTTTGCGATGAGCATACGCCAGGCATGCAGGACATTGTCGCTGAGCAGGACGGTGTATTTTTATCAGCCGGATACCCGCCGTGATGAACCGGTGATCCAGGCTCTGGCGGAGGTGGCTGAACGCTATCCCCGTTACGGCTTTAAGAAGCTATTTCAGGTGCTGCGCAGGCAGGGACACGTCTGGAACCACAAGCGTGTACACCGAATTTACTGTCTGTTAAAACTGAATTTTCGTCGTAAGGGTAAACAACGCCTGCCGGTGCGCAATCCGGTTCCTCTGGCAACGCCGGAAGCACTCAACCAAAGCTGGTCGATTGATTTTATGCACGACGCCTGACATGTGGTCGACGTTTTCGGACTTTCAATGTCGTCGATGATTTTAACCGTGAAGCTCTGGCTATCGAAATTGGCCTGAATATCCCAGCACAACATGTCGTCCGGGTGCTGGACAGGATAGTGGCAAACCATGGATATCCAGTGAAGATGCGGATGGATAACGGACCGGAACTGATATCACTGGCTCTGGCACAATGGGCCGAAGAGCATGGTGTGATGCTGGAATTTATCAAGCCAGGCAAACCGACGCAAAACGCATTTATTGAACGGTTTAACCGAACGTACCGGACAGAGGTACTGGATTTTATCTGTTCAGAACCCTGAATGAAGCACGGGAAATAACGGAGCGCTGGCTGAATGAATACAACAGTGAGCGGCCTCATGAATCGCTGAATAACCTGACGCCGGAAGAATATAGACTGATGGCTGAAAAATCGGAAATCTCAAAAAATGCGCGGAACTAAAAGCGGTCTACTTACAACTAAAACGGGATCGTGAGTTTAGTATCGGTTTTTAATGGATAAAACCGATGAAAACCAGACGAAAAAACGGGATGTTGAAGACGCCCTCAAACGCCACAGAAACCGTTATAAACTTTCAGGATAGATTTGGGTGTATGGGGCATGTTCGGTGCTTAAAATCATGCTGAGGCGTTCTGATGGTGTCTAACGGGCGGTTTTAAGTGGCAAACTCGCCCGTTTAACATAATGGGTCTTAGGTGTATCAATGGTTATCTACTTGCTAACTCAATATTATCATCGTGTGGTTTGTTTTCATTTTTAGATAGAACCCATTGTTTACGTGTTCTAGGTGGTATTTTATTGTATTTTTGGGTATTTAATTCGCTATTAGGAAAGGGAGTAGGAATCGATTTTATATGTGGGATATTATTTATTACTTTTAAATCACCATCAAACTTACCGGCTTTTTTCTGTTCTTTGTTATAGCTGCTTAGGTCATTCCATGCTTTAGTTGGAGTTATTCCAGCATGACGTAATGCTTTCCAAGTGAAATCAATGCAACTGTTTGTTAGGCCATTATAATAAAGATCAAAATACTTATCTGATTTAGAAAAGGCAACTTCACCAAATTCATAGATTTTATCATATTGCTGCTTAGTTATTTCGATAGTTCGGCTGTAATGCGGGCTTTCGTAATGAATAGTATCAGTTTTTGTTACTATACCATTTCCAATAGCCCCTGTTTCGATAGGTGCAAATCCATAAGAATCATTATTTGTTTTAGTTCCATCTTTGTTTATTTTTATTATCTGCAACCACATATGACCTGCTCCTGATACAGCTAGATTTCCATCCTTATCAAAATGAGGTGCGCCATATTCGTTATTTAGTGGTGTTCCTGGGTATGCTGTATAAATTGTCACCGTATATCGAGACTCTACAGCATCAATCAAATCATCAACATACTCTTTCCGTGCGTGAGGTGGTGGGCAGGTAGCACAAGCCTGACCTACATTCCAGTTCGCTTCTTGATCGGGATAGGCGAAATGCTGTATGTCTTTTACTTTTGTTTCTACTGTTTGAGCGCTGCGATTTGCGATGTATTCAAGTAATTCTTCTGTTTTATTTTCAGATTTCATTTTTCACATCTTTGTTTATATTATTTATTAACATAGGTTTCTATTGTTACGAAGTAATTCAATCCATCTATTTCTAGTTCTGGCCAATCACCAAGAACCGTTATCTCTAATCTATATTGACCGTATTCTGATGGGATGGAGGCTATAGAAAATGCATCAGAGCTACGAACGCTATTGTTTTTATGGGTTTTATCTAAGATTAAACGTTCGGTCATATCATTATTTATTTTATATAACCTAACTTTAAATATGGGCGTATCCCCTATTTTTTTTATTGGACCATCACCATTAAATATTTGAGATGGATAAAAATTTATATTTTTATTTGGGTCTTTATCTATGTTTAAGACTATATGGGATGATGGAGGAGATATGGGGAATAAATATAATAACTTAGGTTCTGGTAATGGAGTTCTCCAAAAAATAAAATTAATAGAACCACCTTTTTTATACAATTTTATTGGTACATTTATGGGATGACCTTCTGCTATTTTTGGCGATAAAAAGGAATATGGGTCATTAGTAACTGGCTTAACCCACAGGTACAAGAATACCCCACCCCCACCGACGAACAAGCCAATTATAAATAAAATCATTTTCACCGCTATTAACCTTACTTCCATGAAAGATAAACACAGGGAGCTTAGCCGTAATCGAGGCGACACTTCAAGGATTTCAGCAAAAAATTTCTTTCCACCCTGTAACCAAAGGCTATCGCTAGTGGCGTTTTTACGTGTCTGCCAGGGTTGGATTCAAGAGAGTAGTTACCTGAATAGGAGTGATAGTCGGGCTAAACAGGAAGTTCGTGCAGATGGCCCAGCTTGGAGCGAACCACCTAAACAAGCGCAGTGCCGGTACAGGGAAGCTGAGAGATAGCGCCCCCAAAGCGGATTAAAGCCGGCTGTAAACTTGTAAGGTGGGTATTGACCACTACATATAATCGCTTGGTCGCTGGTTCAAGTCCAGCAGGGGCCACCAAATTTTAGCTTTAAAATCATACAAAAAAGCCACCATTTGCATGGTGGCTTTTTTGTTATCTAAATTCAGAATGGCAATAAGGCGGCGATGGTTTTTCACCGTCTTTGTGCGGTTTCCGTTTTATCAACGTTGGCGCAACCAGAGAGTATGCCTCTCTGGTTGCAATTAACGGCATGATTATTCAGCATTATCTTCCGAGAGTACTTTCTTCTTCGCCGTAAAATTATAGATAACCATCAGCGCAAAAATACCGGTAATAACCATGGTGATGGTCCCTTTATCCATAAAGCGGGCCATATTTCCAAGAACAATCCCCACTACGCCAAAGTCAGTATCGGAGAAGGTGGTATTTGTTAACCCAATCGCGCCGAGTACGGGCAGCAAAGCAACAGGCAGGAAGGTGATTAAGATACCATGAGCAAAGGCTCCCAGGATGGCACCACGCCTACCGCCGGTGGCATTGCCAAAAACACCGGCCGTAGCACCACAGAAAAAGTGAGGAACCACACCTGGTAGAATCAATACCCAATGAAGTTGGCCGAGGATAAACAACCCTACCAGTCCACCAATAAAGCTTGAAATAAAACCAACCAGAACCGCATTTGGCGCATATGGGAAGACGATAGGACAATCCAGCGCAGGTTTTGCGTTAGGCACCAGTTTTTCAGAAAAACCGGTAAAAGCAGGGACAATTTCAGCCAATATTAAGCGAACGCCCTGGAGAATAATAAACACACCTGCGGCAAAGGTAATGGCCTGAATAAACGAATAGACCAGGTAATTTTGGCCATGACTGAAATGGCTTTCTACATACTCTTTCCCAGCAGAAATCGACAGGATTAAATAAATAATCATCATCGTCAGAGAGATTGATATTGTGCTATCACGCAGAAAGCTCAGGTTTTTTGGCATATTCATTTCTTCGGTAGATTTGGATCCTTTGCCTACTACGGATCCTATCCAACCGGATAAAACATAGCCAATCGTTCCTGTATGCGCTAAAGCTACCTGGTCGCCGCCCACGATTTTACGCATATATGGCTGTGCCAATGCAGGGAACGCAGCCATCAGCATCCCCAAAGCCAGAGACCCGGTGTAAATAAGCTGAGCACCTTCAAAACCGGCTACCGACAGAATAATCGCCACCATGCAGGCCATATAGAAGGTGACGTGCCCTGAAAGATAAATATATTTCAGGCGGGTAAATCTGGCGACAATGATGTTAGCGACCATGCCGAACGCCATAATTAGCGTGGTCGGAGCGCCGTACTTAGCCAGAGCGATAGAAACCATCGCTTCGTTGTTAGGGATGATCCCTTGAACATCAAATGCTTGTTTGAAAATATCACCCAGAGGTGACAGAGAGCCAACCAGCACCGTCGCCCCACCAGCCAGCACCAAAAAGCCCAGGATTGTTTTCACTGTCCCCTTAATAATATCAGGGAGAGGCTTTTTCTGCGCAACAAGCCCGAATAATGCCACCAGTCCAACCAAAATAGATGGCACTTTCAACACGTCGACGACAAACTGCAAAAGGTTTTGGGTAAACATATTAACCTCTACGGTAAGGTGTTTATCTATGTATACGAATTAGTTTTTATCAAAATACTCACGTATTTTTTGTTCAACTTCTTTCAGATCGATAATGTTATTAATGATAATGACCTTCTCTGCAGGAAGGTTGGCGCTGTAGGCAATATCTTTAGCCATAACAAAAACATCCGCCAGATCGGGGGTGACAGACCCGAGATCGGAATGGTCAACGTCAGCAACAACATTGATATTTTTCAGCACTTTCTTGATGTTCATTTCCATCATGAAGCTGCTTCCCAGGCCAGAACCACAAACCGCCATAATTTTCATATCACACCTCATGAACCGTTAATCAATATTGGATTATTAGCTGACAGCATTATCGGCTAATAAAATCGTATTAAGCTCTTCTTTACTGCGTGCATTGAAGAACCTTTCCATTGTATTTTCATCAGAAAGCACTTCAGCCAGTTGGGAAATCATTTCAATATGGCTATTGCTGTCTGGTGCTGAGAACATGAAAATAGCGTCTACCGGATCATTCTCATCAGCATCAAACTTCACTGCGTTAGCCAGTTTTACGATAGATAATCCCAGTGCTTTTGCCCCTTGCTCTGGACGCGCGTGGGGCATTGCAATCCGGGGAGCGATCACAAAGTAGGGCCCAATATCTTCTTTTTGCCGGATGATGGTATCAATATACTCCTGCGATATTGCCCCCTCATTGAGCAGAGGAAGCCCGGCAATCTGGACGGCTTCCTTCCAGCCAGCAACGTTCTCAACATACTGAATTCTTTCGTTATTCAACCAATTCGCCAGATGTGACATAGTCTTTTTCCTGATTTAAAAACGAGCGGTCCAATTTTATTCTCATGACTTCAGCATGCTTCGAGCCACATCAAGTACGTTTTCTTTCGTGAACCCAAAGTGCCTGAAAAGTATGGCTGCCGGGGCCGATTCGCCGAATGACGTCATGCCGATAACCTTCCCGTCCAGACCGGTATAACGCTGCCAAAATCCTTCAATACTCGCCTCTACCGCGAGACGATTGCGGACATCACTCGGGAGCACCGATTCCTTATAATGTGCATCTTGCTTATCAAAACGTTCAGTACAAGGCATTGAAACTACACGGACTTGATGGCCTTCCCCTTGCAGCGCTACCGCCGCTGCGACAACCAACTCAACCTCTGAACCGGAGGATATCAGTAATATTTCAGGTTGCCCGTCACAGTCAATCAGCACATAGCCTCCGCGAGCAATATTTGCAAGCTGGGTAGGCGTTCGCGGTTGTTGTTCCAGAGGTTGTCGCGTGAGGATCAAGGCAGTTGGCCCATCTTTACGCTCTATAGCCTGCTGCCAGGAAACGGCGACTTCCACCTGATCGCATCCACGCCAGGTTTCCATATTGGGCGTCAATCGCAAAGAAGCTAATTGTTCCACTGGTTGATGCGTGGGGCCATCTTCTCCTAACCCGATGGTGTCATGTGTGTACACAAATACAGAGCGGATCTTCATCAACGCGGCCATGCGTACTGCATTGCGGGCATACTCCATAAACATCAGGAATGTGCCACCATACGGAATAAAACCGCCATGTAATGCCAGCCCATTCATAATGGCTGACATACCGAATTCACGGACACCATAGGAAATATAATTCCCTTGTGGGTAGTCAGCGGTGAAATCGACAGATTTTACATGGCGCGTCAGATTAGAAGGTGAAAGGTCTGCTGACCCCCCATGAGTTCAGGAAGCAGATCAGAAAAATGATTCAAGCATTTCTGGCTGACCTGACGGGTTGCCAAGCTTGCAGGGTTAGCCTGTAACGCCTCAATATATTGATGAATATCTTCAGCCCAGCACGCTGGCAGCTCACCGCTCATGCGGCGGCTAAACTCACTGGCTAGCTCAGGCCATGCTTGCTGATAATCAGCAAATCTCTGATTCCATTTTTTCTCATTGCTGGCCCCTTGTTCGGTTGCATCCCATGCTTTGTAGATATCATCAGGGATTTCAAAAGGTTTGTAAGGCCAGTTAAGTTCTTTACGTACCAGAGCCACTTCATCCACACCAAGGGCTGAACCATGGCAATCATGGCTGTTAGCTTTATTGGGTGAACCGAAACCAATCACCGTTTTACAGCATAAAAGGCTGGGTTTGTCGGTCACGGCTTTAGCTTCCCGTACCGCAGCATCCACCGCCTGTGGGTTATGTCCATCAATGCCATCGATGACATGCCAACCATAAGCCCGAAAACGTGCTGCGGTATCTTCTGAGAACCATCCATCAACATGGCCGTCAATGGAAATACCATTATCGTCCCAGACGGCAATAAGTTTTCCTAGCTGTAATGTCCCGGCCAGACTGCAAGCCTCGTGAGAGATACCTTCCATCAAACAACCATCACCCATAAACAGCCATGTATGGTGATCGACAATATCAAAACCAGGTTTGTTAAACTCAGCCGCTAGCGCCTTTTCTGCAATCGCCATTCCAACCGCATTGGCGATCCCTTGTCCCAATGGGCCGGTCGTCGTTTCGACGCCGGGTGTATACCCATATTCAGGATGCCCAGGGGTGCGCGCATGTAATTGACGAAACTCACGGATATCATCCATTGACACGTCATAGCCAGTCAGGTGCAGGAGAGCGTAGAGCAGCATAGAACCATGCCCGTTGGACTGGACATAACGATCGCGGTTAGACCATTGAGGATTCTTCGGGTTGTGGCAAAGATGGCGACGCCAGATCACCTCGGCGATATCTGCCATCCCCATAGGGGCTCCGGGATGGCCTGAATTGGCTTTCTGAATAGCATCAATGCTCAGGAACCTAATGGCATTCGCTAACGCTCTATTGCTCATAAATCATCTCTCTTAAACTCAGAATTCTTCAGGGATAAGGCTTGCCCTGAATTTACCGGTGGTATCCAGATACTCTGTATGTACAGTCAGATTTTTGGGAAACATCCTGAAACTCACTGCCCCCTTCCATCACATTTCATCATTCAGTCTGTAAAAACGGTCTCTTTATGTTTGATTCCCTGGTGAGGCATAATTAATTAAAACAGCAAGTTGAAATTAAAAACCCAATGAATTCGTATAGATATAGTTTGAATGATTTCAGTTTAATTTATTACGTATAGACATGTTTTAGATGTATAGTCATCTTGATAATGAACCTAGATGTGTACAGATACAACATGTAAAGTTAAAATATATCTGGACATGTTAGTTCTAAATGCAAATTCGTTATCTTGATCACATCTCTATGTAACAGAAGCATTGTCTGGAAAGTAAGACAGGCACGTGCAAACAGGGCTCAGGGGAGCCGGTCCTTCACCCTTATCAGGAATAAAGTAGATGGCCGATGGCATTACAGAAAAACAGAAAGAGGTGGTCGATTACATCCTTAAGAAAATCAAGGATGATAGCCTCTTGCCTGGGGATAAGCTTGATACTGAAATCGCTATCGCCAAAAACATAGGAATTACCCGTGCCACCGTTCGCGAAGCGACACGTATCCTGATTGAGCAACAGAGAATTTACCGGGTAAAAGGGTCTGGGCTGTTTGTTGGTTCAATCGGGATAAGCAACCACTCTGGGAGGTTTCACGTACTTTCTCCTTTTGATTATCAGGCCCAAAAACACGGTCACAAAGGGGTCAGAAAAATTGTATCTGCCAGCATAATAAAAGTCCCATCACCGGATATGGCACAGGCGTTGCGCATTAAGAATAGCGACAAAGTGTATAAAATATTACGTCTGATGTGCTTCGATAATATCCCTGTGGCGCTGGAGCACATACATCTTCCGGTAAGCATGTTTAGCAGTATGGAGTTCGCCAAATTAGAAATATCAAAATACGCCTACATCGAGCAAATTACTGGTAAAAAAGTCCAGCGTAGGGATCAAAACTTAACGGCAAAAAAATTAACCGATCCTGACATTTTGGCTTTACTGAATTTATCGGAAAATGATGCCGTTATGGAGATCAATGAAACCGTCTTTCTGGACGATGGAACCCCTTGTGAAGTGAATATTGCGATTATCAATACCCAACTTTTCCCATTGAGACAAAACTCGGAGCGGCCTTAATCATCGTTGTCATGATTTCGCCAATCGCACGTTCAGCGGCGCTTGCTGACCTCCGGTTTGGACGCTGTTAGCCAACTTGGTCGCGGGGGCTGACATTATTTTTCATCCCTATGTGCCTGTCTTCGCGGTTGGAATAAGCCGACTAAAAACAGGCAATTAAACAATGTAAATGACAGGCCCAGCGTTCCGTTTTTCAGGAAAAAACCGTCACGTTTTAATCAACTGTGAACACACATCAATAAACGCACGCAATTTGGGTTGGTTCCTCGCGGCTCTTGAGAAATACAAGAAGAGGCCGTCGTTTCCCGGCGAGAGATCGAGTAACGCCGCTTCCAATGTGCCATCTGCCAATTCGCGTGAGGTATGGAAAGTGGATGAATAAATAAGCCCGACGCCCCTAACCGCAAGGCTACGCATCAGTTCCCCATCGTTGACGGTGACCGTGCCCATTGGTTCAAGCCTCACACTTTCTTTGTCTTCGATAAACTCCCAGCGATAAATATCCCCCTTTTCAGGGCGACGAAAGCGAATACATTCGTGATGCACCAGATCGCTCGTGACCTTAGGCTTGCCATGCGTTTTAAAATAGTCCGGCGATCCAAATACCGCCCACTGAAATGGTGGGGAGAGCCGTATCGCAATCATATCCTGCTCAATGTAGGAACCGATCATGATACCAGCGTCATAACCTTCAGAGACAAAGTTATCGTGGCGATTACTCACCGTGATATCGACATTCAAATTCGGCCACGCCTGACGAAATGCGGGTATGAGCGGCTCGATAACATGAGGTAATGCCAAACGTTCGACGATCAGCTTCAACGTCCCCGATGGCTTTTTTGCCGACTGCGCCACATCTTCAAAACCCGTCACGATGGCCAGTGCCGCAGGGCCGACTCTCAGCAGCAGATCTTCCCCTGCTTCCGTCAATGCCATCTTGCGCGTCGTCCGGTGGAAAAGTAGCACGCCGAGGCGATGCTCCAATCGCTGGAGCGACAAGCTCATCGAGCCAGGCGTCTTACCGAGATCGAGTGCTGCTTTACGAATGCTCAGCCGTTTCGCTATCGCCAGAAATTCTGCAAGTCCATCAAAGCTATCGGATTGCCCCATCAGGCTTCCTTATCGTCATGCTATACAGGGATCATCAAACATACTTTACGACAGTTTCTCACGCCAATACAAAACTATTACATCAATTTATTAAACAATGCGTTCCGTTTTTACCGTCTATTTTCAAACAGTTATCACAGATATAGTCGGCAGACACCACCTGCTGAAGGAATTTTCTATGTCAATAATAAAGCGTTGTACAGGTCTTATCGCCGCGATTGCTGTATTTGCCGCAGCCTCCCCCGTTTTTGCCCAGAATACTCAGAAAGAAGAGAAAGTCTTAATCGTCGTTTCCAGTCTGGATAAAAAGACGCCAGAACTTGTGGGCGGTTTCTGGTTTCCAGAACTCACTCATCCGGTTGAAGTCTTTGATAAAGCTGGGCTGGATTATGATATCGCCAGCCCCAAAGGAGGATTACCGCCCTTCGACGGGTTTGATCTCAAAGATCAGGCGAGTCTGGATTTCTGGACTAACCCAGAACACCGTAACAAACTGGCTAATTCAATCCCGCTCGCCAAGGTTGATCCTGCTAAGTACACCGCGATCTTGCTCGTCGGTGGACATGGGCCGATGTGGGATTTCGCAAACAATCCTCAGTTGATCAATATTGTACGTACGATGTATGAGAACAATAAGATCATCAGCGCAGTCTGCCACGGCCCGGCGGGATTGCTGAATGTGAAACTCAGCAACGGCGAGCTGTTAATTAAAGGGCGTCACCTTACCGGATTTACCGCAGAGGAAGAGGCTTTCCGTCACTACGACAAGATTGTTCCTTTTGAACTTGAGGCCGCGCTGAAAAAGGATGGCGCAACATTCGAAGAAGCGCCGATCTTTGAAAATAAAGTCGTCGTTGACGGACGACTGATCACCGGCCAAAACCCAGCATCCGCTAAAGCGCTGGGAGAAGCTGTCGTCAAGGCCCTGCAAGCGAAGGCCTAGTAACGACATAACACCACGGCGTTAGGGGAAAAGCCCCTAACGCCTGGCAACCCTAAGTAGCATCAATAGTGATGCCGTGATCGGAGTCACATAACCAAACGGGGACATTGCCCCGGAGATTCAGGATTGTATAGTGTTCAGCTAAGACGTTACCGCCACTGGCGGGCGAGACTTGGGCAGAGGTGAGTAGTGATACTCTCTTCTGCCCAAGTTTTTTTTTGCCTGTCATCCAGCGGTTCCCTGCACGAGCGCGCGGAGCCACAAGCCGACACTGCGTAATGATGTAAAAAACGATGAGGAGAAATACCATGAAAGCATTCCCCGAAGGATTTTTATGGGGTGGTTCAGTCGCAGCAAACCAGGTCGAAGGGGCATGGAATGAAGACGGTAAAGGCGTGTCGACCTCCGATCTTCAGCTAAAAGGCGTGCATGGCCCGGTGACAGAACGCGATGAGAACATTAGCTGTATCAAAGATCGGGCAATCGATTTTTATCATCAGTACCCGCAGGATATCCAGTTATTCGCCGAAATGGGATTCAAGGTGTTGCGTACCTCCATCGCCTGGACGCGTATTTACCCCGAAGGCGATGAAGCGGAACCTTGTGAAGCCGGTCTGGCTTTCTACGATCGCCTGTTTGACGAAATGGCAAAACATCAGATTCAGCCGCTGATTACGCTGTCGCATTATGAAATGCCTTACGGTCTGGTGAAAAAACTGGGAGGCTGGGGCAACCGCGCCGTCATCGACCATTTTGAGAAATATGCACGTACCGTTTTTAGCCGCTACCAAGACAAGGTGAAGCACTGGCTGACCTTCAATGAAATCAACATGGCGCTGCACTCGCCCTTTACGGGCATCGGGCTAAGCGGCGAACCGTCGAAACAGGATATTTATCAGGCCATCCACCACCAACTGGTCGCCAGCGCACGCGCGGTGAAAGCCTGTCACGAGATCATCCCGGATGCCAAAATCGGCAACATGCTGCTGGGCGCGGTGCGCTACCCCATGACCTGCCATCCGAAAGATGTGCTGGAAGCGCAGAACAAGAATCGGGAGTGGCTGTTCTTCGGTGATGTACAGGTGCGCGGCACCTATCCAGCCTGGATTCAGCGCTATTTCCGGGAAAATGCCGTCGAACTCACCATTACCGCACAGGACAAAAACGATCTGAGCCACACCGTAGACTTCGTTTCATTCAGCTATTACATGAGCGGCTGTGCGACCTTCGAACCGGAAAAATACCAGTCTTCACGTGGCAACATCATCCGCCTGATCCCCAACCCGCACCTTGAGGCGTCCGAATGGGGCTGGCAGATCGACCCTGAAGGTCTGCGTTTCCTGCTGAACGAGCTGTATGACCGCTATCAGAAACCGCTGTTCATCGTGGAAAACGGGCTGGGCGCACGTGACGTGGTGGAAGAGGATGGCAGCATTCACGACAGCTACCGCATTGATTATCTGCGTCGTCATCTGGTTCAGGTACGTGAGGCTATCGATGATGGTGTCGAACTGCTGGGCTACACCAGTTGGGGGCCAATCGATCTGGTCAGCGCAGGCACGGCGCAGATGTCAAAACGCTACGGTTTTATTCATGTCGATCGCGATGATGAAGGCAAAGGCACGCTGGAACGTCGGCGTAAAGACAGCTTCTACTGGTATCAGGATGTAATTAACAGCAACGGAGAATCGTTGTAACCGTGCAGAAAACCAGAGTGCGGCATACTCGTGTCCCCTCTGGTGTATTGGGTGGATTATCTATCCGCCCTTTCTTTCGTAGTCAATGCTGCAACAATCGCTCATCGGTAAGACGTTAACGCCGGGAACCGTTATCTGCTTCTTTCAAAATAATGTGAAATAACGTCGCGACCTTAAGAGCGGCTACGATAGCACGGCCCTCCTTCTCGATAGAGATAATCCTCAAGACGCTCATGGAGCATTGGACTTTACCGATGTTCATATCGGTGGTACTGAACTTCTGCGGGGCTACGGACCTGTAATTGTTATGTATCAATAACTATATTAACATCATAAGTCTTAGAGACTTATTATATTGGAATACAGAGACAGTGCATAAATTAACAATCAAAGATATAGCGGCTCTTTGTAATGTAGGAAAGTCGACCGTTTCTCGTGTAATAAATAACGATAAAAATGTTAACGAAGTTACACGCCAAAAAGTGCTGACGGTGATAGAGCGGTACCAATTCACACCTTCAAAATCAGCCAGGGCCATGCGTGGATTAGCGAATCGAACCTTTGGGATCATCGTAACCCGTCTTGATTCATATGCAGAAAACCAAACGGTTAGCGCAATTTTACCCCTTTTTTATGCCAACGGCATTGACCCTATTATTCTGGAAAGCCAGTTCGACCCCAAAAAAGTTGATGAACATTTAACAATGCTTGAACGGAGAAAGATTGACGGCGTTATATTATTCGCATTCACCGGCATGACCAGTGAACAATTGGCTTCATGGCAGCAACGTATCGTCATCATCGCCCGCTCATTTGACGGTTATACCTGTGTTTGTAACGACGATACCGGCGCGGTTAATCATCTAATGGAATTTTTACATCAAGAAAAAAAATTCAGTGAAATTGGTTACGTTGGCATTGATTTACAAGATGAAACCACAGGGTTGCTACGATTCCAAGCCTATGAGAATTATTGCCATCAACATCAGCTAACAATTAACGCCGAGTTAGGAAAGCTGAATTATCAAAGTGGTTATCAACTCGCACAAAAGGTGGTTTCCAAGGGGCCTCAAGCCATTTTATGCGCAACAGACTCCTTGGCGTTTGGGGTGCAAAAATACTTAAAAACTCAAACTATTAATGATGTTTTTGTTGCTTGCATCGGCCGTAATGACTTGCTGACATTTTTATTCCCTGACACGAAGACCTGTCGTTTAGGCTTCCGAGAAAGCGGTGAACTTGCCGCCAGCTTATTAATTAACATTATTAACAATAAATTTTCACCAAAAACGCACATAATTACATCACCATGATTTAACTTGTTTTTTATTATCGCAATAAGAAATTTTGTGATATTTGTCATTTTTTGGGAACGTTCCCATTGAGAGCCAATGAGTCTCAACGTATCTTAAAATTAGGATGCGAAAACTAGAGACGAAAACATGACAGGAATAATCAATCTTGATGTGGTAGATCAGATAATTAAATTAGTAGGTGGCGAAGAAAATGTCATAACCGTTTCTCACTGCTTGACTCGCTTGCGTTTCGTATTAAATAACCCCGATATAGCTGACATTGAAGGAATTAAAGAAATCCCTGCAGTAAAAGGATGCTTCAATAATGCAGGTCAATTTCAAATAATAATAGGAACTGATGTCGACCTTTACTATAAAAAATTAATAGAAAAACTAAAAATCACCGAAAGTAGCAAAGAAGAAGCAAAAATTTCCGCTCGAAAAAACATGAAATTCTGGGAACGATTAATTTCTAACTTAGCTGAAATATTTGTGCCTTTATTACCTGCGTTAATATGTGGTGGTTTATTACTTGGACTACGTAACGTCATTGGTGAAATGCCAGTATATAATGATAAAACACTAACAACCATACTCCCATGGCTTCAGCCATTATATGGCTTTTTATGGTTACCATGTGAAGCGATCTTTCACTTCTTACCCGTAGCAATCTGTTGGTCCACGGTAAAGAAAATGGGCGGATCTCCCATACTTGGTATTGTATTAGGCATTACTCTGGTTTCACCGCAATTAATGAATGCCTATGATATAGGAAGCCAAAACCCTGATGTCTGGGATTTTGGCATATTCTCAATTCAAAAAGTCGGCTATCAGGCTCAGGTTATTCCTTCAATTTTAGCAGGGCTATTCTTAGGTTGGTTTGAAGTTAGATTACGTAAATACATTCCTAATTACCTAACATTAGTCATCGTACCTGTCGTCACGATATTGGTTTCAGTTGCCGTTGCCCATGCCATTCTTGGACCGCTTGGTCGTCTGATCGGTAATAGCATTTCAGACGGGGTCCGCTATTTAATGTTGGGTGATTTTGCCCCCATAGGCTCGATGATATTTGGCTTTTTCTACTCACCTTTAGTCATCACTGGCCTGCATCACACCACTCTGGCAATTGATATGCAATTGACGCAAAACGTGGGGGGGACACCCATCTGGCCAATCATTGCACTCTCAAACATCGCACAAGCCTCTGCAGTTGTCGGCATCATCTTGATTAGTAATAAACAAAATGAACGTGAAATCACCATTCCTGCCGCTATTTCCGCTTATTTAGGTGTAACTGAACCTGCCATGTACGGAGTTAACTTGCGTTACCGCTTCCCAATGCTGTGCGCGATGATCGGCGCGGCGTTAGCGGGACTGATTTGTGGCTATGCTCGTGTGCTTTCTAACGGGATCGGTGTTGGAGGGATACCCGGTATTCTTTCAATTCAGCCTGCATTTTGGGGTATTTACTTTGTTGCTATGGTTGTAGCAATAGTCATTCCTATCGTATTGACGATGGCTATTTATCGTTATCAGCAGCGTAAAGGCATACTGATAACTTCTCTGTAATTTCTGTTATTTAAAAGAGTTTAGCATGCGTTATCTAACTATTTTAGTAAGCAAAAATGGACTTAATTTTTCCTTAGAGAATAAGGATCACCACTATGCTTTGGAATGGAATGATTTATCAACTGAAGCATGTTTATCCGTATTACGGGAGATAAAATCCGATTTCCCCCAGGTAAATGGGGGGGTAATCATTGGGGATAAACTCTCACATTACCCGCTATTTTGCATGGAATTAGCTGGTCAAGAGGTAATTAATTTAGAAAAGGCATTTTCGGAAATATTTAATGTGCCATTTATTGCCAAAAAAAATGCAGGCACGCTATCCCCGGATAATCTGAAGGACGCTATCAAGCAGCAATATGATACGCTCAGTTGGGGCATAGATTACTGCGGGTTTAGCGCAGGAAAAAAAGAGTATGCTATTGAATCACTGTTAACCGTAGCAAATGGTTATCTAGGTGTACGTGGCACGATGCCGGATATGCAGGCAAATGATGCAACTTACCCTGCGACTTACCTCGCAGGATGTTATAACCAGGCCCAATCAAATATTGCTGGCCACACTGTTACCAATGAGGATTTTGTCAATGCGCCGGACGCGCGCGCGATCCGAATTAAAATCGGTAACGGTGATTGGCTAACACCTGATACAAGTAAGAATATTGCGCTTTACCGCAACCTTTCTCTGAAAAATGGTGTGCTGGAACAAAACTGGCTGGTGGAAGACGAGCAGAACCGTCAGGTGCAAATCCGTAGCCGGATGCTTGCGGATATGTCGCATCCTACCCGTTTCGCTATTGAGTATTGCTTCACGCCACTTAATTTTGATGGCAGTCTCACCATCTGCACGCATATTGATGGGGAGACGTATAACTATGGCGTGGCACGTTATCGCAGCCTCACGTCAAATCACTATCAAGTATTATCACGCGGTGCCTGCGGTAAAAATGCCTATCTAAATGCGAAGACACTTCAGTCAGAAATCGGGATGGGATTCTCCTCAACAATACGAGGAAACTTCTTCGCGGAAGATGATATTCGCATTCAGGAAGAGCCAAATAAGGTTAGCCAATCGATCACATGTCCGGTGATACAAGGAAAAACTTACCAGTTTGAAAAAAGTGTCAATATTCGACTATCGACGGTATTTCCCAGTGATTGGCACATTGCAGATGAATCTGTATTAGTTGATTTTTCGACTCAATTAAAATCGACCGAACAAGCGTGGGAGTTGTTGTGGGAAAAAGCAGATATCGCTATTGATGGCGATTTAATGTCTCAAAAACTCCTGCGTTTACATACTTATCATTTGATTTGTTCCTGCTCACCTTTCAGCAATGAAAACTATCAACTTGATGTGTCGGTAACCGCAAGAGGATTGCATGGAGAAGCCTATAGGGGGCATATTTTCTGGGATGAAATTTTCATCTTGCCTTTCTATATCAGGCATTTCCCTCAAACCGCTCGCCAATTACTGATGTACCGATATCATCGTCTCCCCATGGCGCGTCAGGCGGCGAGAGAAGAAGGTTATCAAGGGGCAATGTTCCCATGGCAATCAGGCCATGACGGTAGTGAACAAACGCAAATGGTACACCTTAATCCACTAAATGGTCAGTGGGATCCAGATTATAGCCGTTTACAGCGACATGTATCGTTAGCCATTGCTTATAACATCTGGCTGTATTGGGTAAATACCAAAGATACTGAGTTCATGGTGTCTTATGGAATCGAGATGTTGCTAGAAATTGCCCATTTCTGGTTAAGTAAATCCCAGTGGGATGAAACAACCCAGCGCTATTCTATTGGCAGCGTGATGGGGCCTGATGAATTTCATGAACACTCTGTCGGTAATGATGCGGGTGGGCTTAAAGATAATGCCTATACTAACTTGATGGTATCATGGCTATTCTCAAAGTTAAATGAATTACGCCAACAATTCGATGAGAACGCTATCGATACGATTAGCCAACTGATTAATATTAATCAGAAATTTTGGGCTGAGATTAATCATGTAAGTAAAAATCTATCGTTAATTATCGACAATGACATTATCTCACAATTCGACGGGTATTTTGATTTAAAAGAAATTGATTGGAAACATTATCGAGAAAAATACCAAAATATTTACCGCATGGATAGAATATTACGTGCAGAAGGGAAAAGCGCAGATAAATATAAGGTTGCCAAACAAGCTGACGCTTTAATGATATTCAACAACTTCTCTGAGGATGGCGTAACTGAAATATTAAACAACATGGGATATCACCTTGGGGAAAATTATGTAAAAAATAACTTAAATTATTATTTAGCGCGTACATCTCATGGTTCCACACTATCACGTATAGTGCATTCTCAACTCGCCAACGACATTAATTTATCTGATTTATCGTGGACACTATACCGCGAGGCACTGTATTCAGATTACCAAGACATTCAAAATGGCACAACGTCTGAGGGTATCCATACCGGCGTTATGGCGGCTACGTTAAACACAACAATAATGACTTATGCGGGGATAGATATTCGCCATCCATATCTGCGCATTGCACCTTCACTTCCCGCGGAATGGGAATGTATTCGTTTTAACTTACAGCATACTGGCATCCTGTATTATTTTATCATCACACCTAAAGAAGTAATTGTTTCAGTCAGTGAAGATACGCAGATAGAGATTAATAACAGAAAACATTTAGTCATGTCTGGAACACGGTTATCTTATGACTACAATGAAGGATTTCAACAATGAGTAATGGTTTTATTTTTGATTTAGATGGCGTAATTGTCGATACAGCACATTACCATTTCATCGCCTGGAAGAATCTAGCCAATAAAATTGGCATAGATATCGATGAGGATTTTAATCAAACACTAAAAGGCATTAGCCGTGGGGAGTCTCTGAATAAAATACTTGAACACGGTGGGAAATTTAATGATTTCGATAATAATGAAAAGGAAATATTGTCGAAAGAAAAAAATGATGACTATGTCACCTTACTCAATAAATTAACTGAACATGACATTCTTCCCGGTGTTCTTTTATTTATTAAAAGCGCAAAAGAACTTGGAATTCCATGCGCAGTTGCATCAGCATCACAAAATGCAAAGTTCATATTAGAAAAACTCAGAATTGTCGATTACTTCCAATATATCGTTGATCCAAGCGCTTTAAAAAAAGGAAAGCCTGATCCAGAAATATTTTTAAAGGCAGCGCAATTTATCGGCGTCGAACCTCAAAATGCAGTGGGGTTTGAAGATGCACAAGCCGGAATTGCTGCCTTAAACGCAGCAAAAATATTTTCAGTAGGTATCGCAATGAAACCCGAGAGTCTCATTGGGGCAGACCTAGTGCTACCTTCACTTGATAACATATCTCCAGAAATATTATTACGACGAAAAAAACAGAAATGAAAATTAATTCCCCCTCCTGATACACATATTAATAATTTACTGATAAAAATCTACTTTAATGAAGAGGAATAAACAGTGACATTAAAAAAAATAAGTTTAGCTATAGGGATTTCCCTTAGCGTTTTTCCCTTGTTAGTCAACGCTGATAGTTCGTTAAATAGCATAGAAGCACGTTTAAATGCCCTTGAAAAACGAGCAGTAGAGGCTGAGTATCGAGCAACTTCTGCAGAACAGAAAGTGGTACGACTTGAACAATTAATGACAAAGGGAAGCACATCGGTAAAAAATGCCAATAGTGTGAATATCGAGCAACGCATTTCTACTCTTGAAAAAAATTCTGACCAAGCACAAGCAAATGCTATTCTCGCAGAGAGAAAGGTAAATGACTTAGAGCAACAACAAAAGGTTGCCGTTAAATCTAATAGTTTTGTTGTGAATAATAGTGGCTGGGGAAAATTAAAACTCTATGGAGATGTTGAATATAATATTGATGCAGCAAGCCGAAAAGGTCAGATTACATCAATGCATACCCAGGCTGGGAAAAAAAATAATAACGATAAGGAACGCTGGGACCTAAACGGACGTATTTTGATTGGTTTAGATGGTGAACGCTCACTCACTAATGGCAACTATGCTGGATTTAAGGTGCAGCCGTTAGCTAACATGTCTGGCAATATGGGGCTTGATGATGCGGTTTTCTATTTCGGTAAAAATAATAAGTGGAATTACAAGATCGGCCGATACGAAGCCTATGATATGTTCCCCCTGAACCAAGATACCTTTGTTGAACACTCAGGGAACAGCGCCAACGATTTATATTCAGATGGATTCGGCTACGTCTATATGATGAAAGAGGGTCGCGGAAGAAGTAATAATGGTGGTGCAATGAATCTAAGCAGTACCTATAACGATTGGTACTTCGAGGTAAACACCTTAGTTGAAGATGGCAGTAAGGTGTTTAAAAATGAACAATACCATGGTCGTAAGTTAGATAATCGCAAAAATGTGGTTTATGTTCGTCCTGTTGTCGCATGGAAAAAAGATAATTTCACCATTGCTGGTGCGATTGATGCCAATATCGTTCGTAATGCCTACGGCTTCAATAATGCGGATGGGAAATTTGAAGATCAATCACGCCGTACCGGTTATGGCCTCACGCTGAAATGGGATAATTTAAAAGATAAAGGCGAAAATGGCATTATTGCCAATTTGAGCACAGCATATTTAGACGCAAAACAAGAAAGTGATTTCTCTGCGGGCGGCAATATATTATGGCGTAAATTGCAGGTTGGCTACATTTATGCACATAATGATATTAAATCCTACCAACGTGGCAACGATATCAACATAGATCAAAATGAAGTACTACGCCCAGGGAAATACGATATCCACACCCTATTTACATCCTACGAGTTGCCAAATGTTTTAGAAATAGATAATTTTAAAACCTATCTTGGTGCCTACTACTCTTACATGAATGGCCGGGGAGAAATGACATCATTAGAAAGTAAAGATAAAGAGCGTTACGGCGCACGTATTCGTTTTAAATATTTATTTTAAACTTGAGGAAAAGCCGGTATGTCATTGCTGCGCGTTCTACCGGCTTCATGAAAGGAAAAAACAAGATGCGTAATCAGAGGCCGATGGGCTGATAACCCTACCATTCCGACGTGAATGACGTACCCGTGACGTGGTGGAAGAGGATGGCAGCATTCACGACAGCTACCGCATTGATTACCTGCGTCGTCATCTGATTCAGGTACGTGAAGCTATCGATGATGGTGTCGAACTGCTGGGCTACACCAGTTGGGGGCCAATCGATCTGGTCAGCGCAGGCACAGCACAGATGTCAAAACGCTACGGTTTTATTCATGTCGATCGCGATGATGAAGGCAAAGGCACGCTGGAACGTCGGCGTAAAGACAGCTTCTACTGGTATCAGGATGTGATTAACAGCAACGGGGAATCGTTGTAACGATCGAGAAAACCAGACGGCGCACAAGCACGTCTCCGTCTGGTTTATTGCAGTGGATTATTTATCCATCAGTTCTTTTAACTGCGGCGCGCTCTTCTTCACGGCTTCATTCGAGGCTTTCACCTTCGCTTCTTTACCGACCTGATCGGGGATAAATCCAGCAAGAATCTCCTCGTGGTTGTACCCTTTCAGCCATTCACGCGGGAACGGAGCTAGCTGCTCACCGGCACCTTCATGGCGATAAACCTGCCCTTGCCCAGTACGTTGGTTATACGGGATCACGTTTTTACCCTGCCGATTGCTCAGCTCTTCATACAGCTTTTTACGTAACGCGATTTTGGTATTGACGATCTTCTCGTCGGTAGAATCGATCAGGTTGTGCTTCTCTTCTCGATCGTTCTTCATATCGTACAGTTCTTCTTTATCCCACACGCCGTAATATTGAATATATTTGTATTCCGGCGTCCGAATCGCAAACGTGGTTGGCGTCTGCGGGAAGCTGTATTCCCAGAAATATTCATAGACGAAGTAATCGCTACGCTTCGGCGTGTTATAACCATCCAGCCCCAGACGCCAGAAGCTCTGCCCATCATAATGTTTCGGTGCGGCAACACCTGCGGCTTCCAGGATCGTTGGGGCAACGTCGATGTTTCTGACAATATCTTCCACGACTTTATCTTTGGCAAAGCCTGGTCCGGAGGCAATCAATGGCACGCGAATCGACTCTTCATAAGCGTTACGCTTATCAATCAGCCCATGTTCGCCGAACATAAAGCCGTTATCCCCCATCACCATGATAATCGTGTTCTTATCCAGCCCCTGTTTTTGCAGCCAGTCACGCACGCGCCCCACGCTGTCATCCACCGAGCGCAGCGTTTCATAGTAGTCACGTTGATACTGTTGAAGATCCATATCCGTGTTATAGGGATAATCCACGCCGTGCCAGCTATTGCGTTGGTTCTTCACCCACATCGGTTTGCCGACATAGTTTTCCGGCGTATCGGCATAGGTATCCGGCAGCGGGAAGGTCACTTCTTTCATGCTGCCACGATGGCGCTTGGCGGGCAGGAAATCAGAGTGCACACCTTTATGCGACAGATACATCATGAACGGCTTTTTCTTATCGAGCGTGTTCAGCCAATCTACGGCGTAATCCGTCAGCTCATCGGTGATGTAGCCTTTTTGCGGCACCATCTTGCCATCAATATTGAGCATGGTCGGCTTGCCATAGTTATCAATCGGATAATAGCTGCCCTGCCCCAGCAGCCCTACCCAGCGATCGAAGCCAGCGAAGCCTTTGGTGGCCGTTTTATCTGCGCCGCCAAAGTGCCATTTGCCAAAGAAACCGGTCTGATAGCCTTTGTCACGCAGCAGCTCAGGGAAATAGTTTAGATGAGAGAGATCGGATGGATTATTATCCGACACTCCATGATTATGCACGTACATCCCCGTCAGAATACTGGCACGGCTGGGGGAGCACAGCGAAGTAGTCACGAACGCATTCTTAAAATACGTCCCTTCTTTGGCGATGCTATCCATATTTGGCGTGTGAATAGCTGAATTCAGGAAGCCGAACGCATCGTAACGCTGATCGTCCAGAATGATATAAACCACGTTCGGCTGCTTTCCATCAGTTGACGGCACCGTAGCTGAAGGGGAAGCCGTCGCGGCGGCTTGTGCCCCCGCAGCTTGCATACAGGCCAGAGTAATTGCGGCCAACAGTCTGTTTCTTTTCATCATTGTTCCCTTTTTATGCCAGTATTCCCACAGTCTCCTGAGGCTATGTGGCATTCATTAATAAAATTCTGCTTTTATATTCCTTCTAATTTTCTTCATCGATTCCTTGCGTCCCAATTGAGAGAGCAAGGCATTCATGCGAGGTAAAACATGGAATAGGTGTGTTTTAAATCCATCGCAGAAATAGTTTTTATTCGGCCGCCCATCGCTGGAGATGTCGAACCGATGCTTCGGGCAACCGCCATGACAAACCGCTTTCACTTCACAGTTCAGGCAATCTTTGCTGATGTTCTTCCGCTTATTTTCGCCAAAGGCGAGGTTTTGCGGTGAATTCACCAGCGATGCCAGATCGTCCTGATTAATATTGCCAAGCTTATTTTCGGGATAAACAAAATGGTCGCAGGAATACACGTCACCATTTGCTTCAACAATCAGGTTGCCACCACAGGTTTCATTAATGACGCAGGCACTAAGCTGTCCGGCCATTTTGGTCAGCGTTTGCTCGAAGTTCATGACAAACACATTGCCCAGATCGTGCTGAACCCAATAGTCAAAAATCGTATTCAGGAAACGACCATAGGCTTTTGCGGGTACTGACCATTCCGTCACGCTGCACTGACCCGAAAAATCCGGCTGAATCAGGACGAGTCCGTTGTCGTCCGGTTGAGCGGCACGGCGCTCCACCAGCGGGATGAACTGTATATAGCGACTGCCAATGCGCTTAAGAAACTGGTAAACATCCATCGGACGTTTCACGTTTTCCGCATTCACCACCGTCAGGGTATTAAACTCAACCTTGTGACGCTTCAGTGCCTCCAGCCCTTTCATCACGTCATCAAAGGTGCTTTTCCCCGCCCGCGTGAGCCGATGTGCATCATTGCTGATACGGTCACCGTCAATCGACAACCCCACCAGAAATTGGTTCTCTTTCAGAAAACGCGCCCAATCATCGTCAATGTTGGTGCCGTTGGTCTGAAAGAAATTATTGATCTGCTTTGTGCCACGGTATTTGTTCTGCAACCGCACCGCTTCGCGGAAGAAATCGATGCCCAGTAGCGTCGGTTCACCACCTTGCCATGGGAAATCAACAACAGGTGCCTGCTGGCTACTGATGTTCTTGCGTACATAGTTTTCCAGCGTATCGCCATCCATCTTCCAGCGGCTTTTCCGCTCTGGATAAAGGTGTTCCTTCTCCAGATAAAAACAGTATGAGCAATCGATATTGCACACAGACCCTGAAGGCTTGGCCATCAACTGAAAATTAGCAATGGATTGACTCATTGGCACCTCGATTTACCTTACCGACAACACACTATTTCCGTCCCAGAGAAAGCGAACAGATTCCCCCATTTTCACGGCTGAATGGGCAACGTACCGACCGGGCTTTCCTGCCAGCCATAGCGAATAGCCTTGAATTGCAGTTGCGATGCACTCTTCAGCGGCGTGATACTGCCCGTGTACAGTTCCCACTCTTTGCCATCCCAGCTATAGCCGATGGAAGCATCCTGTGTGCGGTTAGCCAGATAAATTTTGTGGCTGACCGCATCCCACTGCGCCACTGGCGTCAACGTTGCACGCTGCTTGCCCTGCTCATCCAACAAATCTGCAACCATCTGATCTTCCGCGATCAAATTCATATCGTTCGCACCGTTACGCCAGCGATCCATCTCCTCACGCATCCGCACCAGTACGGCGTTTTGGGCAGGATCGGCCGCCAAATTATGCAACTGCAAAGGATCGCGTTGCAGATCGTAAAGCTCTTCCGCCGGACGATCGGCAAACCAGTTTTGCTGATCCGCGCTTAACTGATGCTGATCATGTGCCGCATTCAAATCTTTCATTGACCCGAGCGCGTTGCGGAACGCGATACCGATGCCCCCCGGCGTAGTCGCCAAATTGCGGACATACTGATAGTCACGGTTCCGAACAAAATAGGCGCGCATGTCATATTCATCCATCCGCCCACGCACGCCGTAGACAAACTGACGCTGTGGCGCAAAATCCTGTGCCAGGCTGATGCCGCGCATATACTCAGGCTGTTTGATATCGGCGAATCCTAGAATGGTCGGTGCCAGATCCTCGAACGACACCAGCCGTTCATTCTTACTCCCCTCCAACGACCAGCCTGCCGGACGATATTTCTCTGGAATATGAACGATCAGTGGGACATGGGTGCCGGAGTCATAGCCCTCACGCTTATGACGCGGAATGCCATCACCGTTATCCGCCGTAAAAATAACGATGGTGTTATCCCACAGCCCGTCCTTTTTCAGCCCGTCCAACAGCTTACCAACCTGCATATCCATAATATGGATATTGTCGTAATGCTGCGCCAGTTCCTGTCGGGTTTGCGGCGTATCCCGCAGATAAGGCTCCAACTTCAAGCTTTGCGGATCCGTTGGCGTATAACGGTATTGTTGGCGGAAGGTATCCCACTGCTTAACAAAGCGCGATTGGCCCGCTGGGTGGTTTTGCGCCGTAAAGAGCGCCGATTCGTGTGTAATCTGCGGGTTGAAATTCATGAAGAACGGCTTGCCCTTCAGATCGTAATTACGCCAGGCCAGTTGAATATGCAGATCGTCCATGCTGCTGTATTCCCCGTGGCGCGTCCACAGAGTGAAGGGGCCGACATCAGCGTGGCCTTTGGTAAACTGGTAATCCGTCTTGGTGTCGTTATAGGTAAAGTAGCCGCTGCGGCGCAGCAGTTCGGGATAGCCTTTCACATAAGAAGGCGGCACGCCTAAATAACCACCAGCGGGTCGGGTCGCCGTGCGCATGTGCTGCAATCCGGTGGCATGTTGAAATACGCCGGTAATTAATCCCGCCCGTGACGGCGCGGATACCCCTGCCATCGTGAAAGCTTGCGTAAAGACAACGGACTCTTTTGCCAGCGCATCCAGATTCGGCGTTCGCGCCTGCGCATCACCGTATGCGCCTAGACGCGGATTCATGTCCTCCGCGACAATCAACACCACGTTCGGACGCGGGCTGGCGATCTGGGCAGAAAAATCGGCACTCATTGCCTGACCAGACAGCGAAAATGCAGCCAGCATGGCTGCCACCAGAGGGGCTTTCTTCATCATCATTTCTGCTTCCTCAGACCTCTTGATCCGCACGCCGCCACGCGTTATATGGCGGCAATGCACCATCATTCACAGCGCCTCCAGCCCTTTCATCACGCCATCAAATGAAATAGCCGCGCCTAAAAAACGCTATCACTTTTCTGAAGGGACAACCGTCACAATCGCACGTCGGTAAGACGTTAATGCGGGCGATCCGTTATCTGTTCCTTCCAGAATAATGTGGAACGGTGTCGGGACCTTAACGGCTGGCGCGATAAAGCTGGTTTTTCCCCCCTCAGGCTGAGATAGCGTAATACCAGGGCCAAAGTGCACGCCCATCGCCGTCGCTGTTGGCTCTTTATATTGCCACCAGCGATAGGTCACCGCGTGACCATCAACATCGCCTGAACCATGCGCCGATAGCGTGACCGATTCACCCGCTTTTACCTGCCAGGACACGATCTCCGTCCCCGGCTTACCATTCAGCACCAAATGCGGGTTATGATTCGTTTTCTTCACATCCCCTGTCAGCGTCCAGTCCATACGCGCGGCGAAGTCGTTCTGATATGCATCACGCCACCGCCAGATAGTTGCTGGTGCGGTGCGATATTTCTTACCATCGATACCGACGACTTCATCCGACGTGCTGACACGCAACCCAAGTTCACTCCCTGGCGAAATCTCGCCATAACGCCCGCCCCAGTTGCCATACTCTGGATGCTCAGGATCGCCCAGACCAGTACGGAGCAAATATAAGAATGACGGAGAATCGCCTTCCATGGAGTATTCCAAAGGAGGATAGACTGCACCCAACGGGCCTTTGCGCCGGATGTTTTCTGCCAGCCACTCATTATTCACCTTACTCATATCCCCGCCGACCGCGCGTGATGAAGACATGCCAATCCACGTAGAGAGAAAATACTCATTCCAGGCGTGAATACTGGTGATATAACGCAATTGTGGGAAATTTCCTCGAATCCAGGCGCCCGTATTATCTTGATCGGAAATAGCATAAACACGGATTTTACTAATGAACGCATCCACTTCTTGTGGTGTCCTCTCTGCTTTCACATCATGCAGAGCCTGAGCTAAATCCACCCCACCGCCCCATAAGGTAATCCACAATGGGCGATCGTCGCGTTTATCAACGGCCTGAATAATCAATTTCGATGCGTCGGTGGATTTCCCTTCGCCAACATGCGCCATCCCGAAGCCTGCCCGCCCACTGCGAACGACATCACGTAATGCTTTAGCGGAAGGATAACCTTGTGCATGCTTTTGCAGATTAGGCAGAACACGTTCATAAGCGTCAATACGTTCATGGATCATGGGAGTATTGACCTTGTCGCGCAGCCAGGTTGAGGTTGTCGCCACAATCCCTTCAACATCAAACTCATTGCTATACAGTAAAAACCGGACCAGCGATTGTGAGTCATCCGGCTCATTGCCTATGTCGCTCAGAATCAAGATGCGCGTTTTCTCTGTGCTGACGGTGTTTTTCTGCTCAACGCTCTCTCCTGACGTGGAAGAAGTCGCAGCAATCGCGAATACCGGAACACAGGCCGTTGCTAAACAAACGCTTAGCGAAATCGATTTAATGCCTTTCGTCGATAAAAACATAGTTATTCCTCATCAGAAAACGACTTCAGCCTGAACACCAAAACTGATTTGATAATCTTTATTATCGTTAAAGCTGTGTTTATCAATCTCATTATCCAGCGCTTTAAGATAACTGGTGTAGAAACGAATTTCTGGTCGAGATTTTAGAAGGCTGGTATCCACTTTGAGGATATGAGCCAGAGTCACCTTATAACCGGATTCATCATAACTACTATTTTTGGCGGTATTTTCCTGCACAAAATAACCAAGCTCTATCGCGGTCTGGTTCGTTTTGTCCCAAATATAGGATGGACGGATCACTGCACGTATGGTCTCAAAATCCGTGTGTGCACCGTTATTGATCGAGTAAAGATCGTTACCACGGCCATATACCAGGGAATGCGCCATGATGACATTATCACGCAGGTATATCTCACCTTGGTTTATTAATCTCCAGCCAATTCCTTCACTGTGAATGCCATAATAAGCGCTCCTATAGTCAAAATCGGGATTTGGGCCAGAAATATTCATAAACTGGCTAGCAAAAGAATTATTAGCAACTTGCGCGGTTAATTCATTAAAGCCGCCTAACACCGGGTGACGTAAAATAGCCTGACCTAACCAGGCAGATTTAACTTTATAGTCATTACCGGCAGATTGCGCCGCTTTTTGCTCATCAGTCTGGTTAGCAAAAGCATGTTTCGCCCCCACTTCAAGAGACAAGTCTTTGCTCAATGGAATATCTTTATACCTAACTTCAGCAATATTCACATTAACTTGAGTAGTTTTACTACATGTTGCCGTTGTACAGGTCGTGCTGTAATTATCAATATCATTGCGCGTCAATGCCATGCTTAACGATCCAACAGGCATTTTCCAGTTTTCAATCCCCAGACCTGCACCAGAAAGTGTCCGACTAGCTTTCCAATCCAGCATTTGGATTTCATATTGTGGCAGTGTGTGTTTACCGATCCAGAATGTCGCTTCTGGTGCAAAGGGTAGGAAGCCCTTCGTTTCAACAAATAACTTGCTGAGTTTTCCCATTCCACCGCCAGCCATGCCTTTCTCAAAGGATTCATCACTCTGAGATAATCCTAAATCGCCTTCAAACTGTACGTTAGCCCAAATTGATTTATTGCCTTCCTGCCAGGCTCGTTTTTTAAATGATAGGTTATACCAACCATCATATTCATTACCTAAACGTCCCAGCGAACCTGCGGCCCAGGATTTAGGACCACCATTCGTCGTTGATGCGTAGCCAGTACGGAAATAACCGGAATATTTAAATCCAGTGTCTTCCTGAACATATTTGCTAATTTTTTTCAGTGCCGATTCTGATAATACCGGATCGCTCTCCGCAGTCGTGGATTTGGCTTGTAATGCTACCGCTGGTTGCGCCACGCCTTCATGCCCAGCAACCGTATTTACAGGGGATAAACCAACTAATGAATTTTGTTTTTTTTCTTTATCTTCATAAGCTTGTAGCTTTTCCTGCGTTTGTTTTAATTGTGTTTCCAGTAACTCCATACGTTGTTCAAGCGTTAATTTTTGTGCCATCGCGTCCGGTACCAACCCGTAACAAGATAACAACATTAATACAGCGGCTTTTTTTTTGAATGTCAGCCTTTTATTTCTCATTTTTTTATTATTTATCATGTTATTCCTCATTTTTTTGACTGCTATCACAGAGTAAGCGTCACCGTGATATAACCCTGGCGTGGCGAAGTAGTCACTTTTTAACTGATTATCCTTCAAGTCATCTGTAGGTTTTCCATTCCCCCTTTTTATTAGGTCAAAAAAAAACCCATCCAGCCAGATGAAAAACACTCATCTGGCAAGACAGGTTTCGCCTGAATTTAATCAGTTACGTCCTAATTAGAAATCAGTATAATTAATTCATATCATCATTTCAATTTTTACAATTTAGAAACGTGAGCAACATCACCTGAAGGAATTCGGTTAAATTCATTTAGGTTTATGGTTAAGACGATTAATGTGAATCGTTAAAAACATGATTTCATCTGTCGTTAATTTATATTGATAATGTTTCTCGACATAATAAAAAACGCGCATAGCACAAGCATAAGCAACTTGCATTAACTCTTTGATGCCGTCATAAATGCTATCATCAGCATGGCTCACGGATGTTCGATTGAATAAGCGCAATGCAAAGAACTTTAAATGCGTGATAAAACGCTGATAATCAATCGAATTTTCATCATAGTTAATATTAAGGTCATATTTTACAATCGTCAAAATATCCTTAATAAGCGTAGCACTTTGCATCGTGCTTTCCATATTGCTATTGTTTGCTGCATTCGCTAAATGGAAAGCAATAAAACCCGCTTCATCTTCAGGCAAACGCACTTGCAATTTCTCTTCAATAATATCAAGTGCTTTTAACCCGACTGAAAACTCCTTCGGATAGAAAAGCTTAACCTCCCAAAGTAGCTGGTTATTTATCTTTATCCCTTCATTATGGCGCTTTACCGAAAAATTAATGTGATCATTCAATGCCAAAAATAACGTATCCTGTAATTCGATACCCAGCACTTCCCGCGCAAGCATAATAATTTTCTCGGTAATACTCAGATAAACAGGCGGAATATCCGCCAGTATTTCAGCAAAGAACGCATTCAGCCCATTACTGGTTTTGAGAAATCGACTGTCTATCTGATCTTCGTTTACGCTGTCACCATCCTTTTTGCCAAATCCAATGCCCCGCCCCAGTGCGACGCACTCTTCCCCCTTATCAGTCACTGCCAAGACCGCATTATTACTTAATATTCTTATTATTTTCATCACTACGCCCGTATGGTTGTACCGCCAAGCGAATGGTCAATCCGCCATTCGCGTATTACGCCAGCGCGATGATCGTGTCGCCAGCCTGCGGGTGACGAACAGAACTCAGGCCAAATACGCGATAGTTTTCCGGATTTGTTACAATCACCGGCGTCGCTATGTCGTAACCTGCTTTCTTGATCGCTTCCAGATCGAATTCTAGCAGCAGTTGACCTTTCTTCACTTCATCACCTTCTTCAACACGCATTTGATAGTGCAGCCCTTCCAGTTGAACCGTATTGATACCGACATGGATCAGGATCTCCGCCCCGTTTTGCGAGCGAATGCCGACGGCGTGACCACTGGCAAATGTGCTGGCAATCACACCATCCACCGGTGAATAAATACGGCCTTCATTCGGCACAATAGCAACACCTTGTCCAACAATACCAGAGGAGAACACCTTGTCGTTTACTTCTTCCAATGGAATGAGTTCACCTTTTGCGGGCGAGCCCAGTTGCTCTGCCGTGGCGGGAACCTCTGCCAACGGTATTGTCGATGGCATCACGTTCGCGGCAGAAGCCGAGGTTGTCGATGCACTGGATGTCGTGGATGTGGTCGTTGAAGTGGAGGTCGCAGCAGGCTCAGTGACAGGTGCTGGCTCTTTCCCGGCTGGCGGGGTTGGATCATCAAACCCGACCACAATAGTCAGCACAAAACTTGCAACAAATGCGATAGCACAACCAATGAGGAACCCGATAAAGCCTTCACCGTAGAAAATCGGCAGCGTCAGCAATCCAGGCATCCCCATGGAAATTGCCGAGCTTTTCGCATAGCCTGCGACAGCGCCACCCATTGCCGCGGCGATCACCGCACAGATAAACGGTTTTTTCAGCTTCAGCGTTACGCCGTAGACACCCGGTTCGGTGATACCAAACAGTGATGCAATGAACGAACTCCCCGCCAACGCTTTGAGCTTCTTATCTTTGGTACGCACCATAACGCCTAATAACGCACCGGATTGAGCAAAGACGGACGGGCTAGACGCCGCTTTAAGGTAACTGTGCCCCATAACGGAAATATCATTGATAAAGACGGTCACAAAACCCCAGTGAATACCGAAAATCACCAAGATCTGCCATGAAGCCGCAATCAGCGCACCAGCAATGATTGGGTTAAAGCTATAGATGCTGACAAACAGTGAAGCGACGAGTTTACTGGCCGTGATACCAATCGGCCCGATGGTCATCAGCGTTAGCGGCACCATCAGCGTCAATAGGAAGAACGGCGTTAAAATATTACGCACGCTTTCGTGAATATGACGATTCAGGAAACGCTCAAGATAGGACATCAGCCATATGCTGAAAATAATCGGGAGCACCGAGGAAGTGTATTTCATCATCACGACCGGCAAGCCTAAGAATGTTACAGGCTGACCCGCCTCAAATAGCCCTTGTATTGAGGGATAAACCAGCGCTCCCGCAATCGATACGGCCACGAAAATATTAGTGTCAAATTTACGCGCGGAGGTAATCGCCAACAGCATAGGTAGGAAGTAGAACAAGCTGTCAGAGGCCGCATGCAGTATCACATAAGTACTTTCTTTTGGACCTAACCACCCACAGGCAATAACAATCGCCAGTGCACCTTTCAGTACCCCCGCTGCCGCCATTGCCCCTAGCAGCGGGGTGAAAATGCCCGCGACCAGATCAATCAGTCGTCCCATCACAGAAACCGATTTTTCATTTTCTACTGGCTTCTGTTTATTAGCACCATCTTCCAGTAAACCAGAGATGAAACCAAAGGCACGGTACACTTCCGGCACCCGATTCCCAATAACGACCTGCAACTGCCCTGAAGCGTTCAGAACTGTAATGACACCGTCCTCTGCCTCCAGCGCTTCTATGTCCACTTTGCTGTGATCAACGATCTTAAAGCGCAAGCGTGTTGCACAATGAACCAGAGTGGAGACATTCGCCTCTCCCCCGACCAACCTCAAAATATTTTCAGCTAGCACTTTGCTATTCATAATGACTTCCCGTTTCGTCAATGGCTGCAACTGCCCAATACACATCATCCCGCTTGTTATCCACTGGCCAGCCGGAAAACACGCAAAAAAAAACCTGGATAAAGCAGCGTGCGGTATACGCTGCTTTATCCAGGTCTCGCCCAGAAAATTCTGGTGACGTCCTTTCCTGTGTTCTAACAAGTTAACGCAGGAAAAGCTATCTCTACGTTTTATTCTGTGAAAACAGTCACTAAATTTTTGCCAATCAGACGAAGCGACCTACCCCACGACGCAGTAAAAACAAATGGGCGTTCTTCATCACAGCCCCTCAGCCGAGCGCACACAGACGCGATTACGCCCCTGCGTCTTCGCCTTATACAACTGCTCGTCCGCCAGCCCGATCAGATCGTAAATGTTGCCGCCTTCATACTGGGAAAAAATGGCAACACCAATACTGGTCGTAAAATGGATTTCCCGACCATCGTGCAACGTAAGCGGAGTCGACTCCGTCAGACGCCGTAACGCTTCGGCAACGGCTTCGGATTGCTCAACCGTCAGGTCATAAGCCGCAATAATGAACTCTTCTCCGCCCCAGCGGCAAAGAATGTCGCTCGGCCGAATATTGGCGCTCAGCATACGGGCAAAACTGACGATCAATTCATCACCGCAGGCATGGCCGTAGGTATCATTAACCTGCTTAAAATAATCGATATCCAGAAATAGCAGCGTTAATTGGCGCTTTTTCTTATACACCGGCACGTTCTGTTTCCCATTCAGCATGCTGAGGAAAGCCCGACGATTGAAGGTATTGGTGAGCGCATCCTTCAGGCTGTTGCTTTCGATGATTTTAATCAATCGCCGGTTCATCGAGACAAAATGAGAGACGCTTAACATCGCCATAATTAACATCGCGATATTAAGCCGTGCCGTGGTAAGAAACGAATTAATGTACGCTTCAGAATTTGAATTGATGAGCATACCGACTTGATTAATATAGAGATAATTTAGTATTACGCCCGTAATCGCACAGAGCAACGACATAACCGGGAAAGAGTAATTAAATGCACACAGCGTGAGCGGAATAACGGACAGCGCAATCAGGCTGGCATCCAGAAAAAATAGGCTAACTAATAAGAAAATAATAAAAACCAGAAAGGGAAAAATATTTTCTCTGATGTGCTTAGGACAAAGCGAAATATTCCGTATCGCCCGCAGAATATCTTTACCTCGCAGAAAAAAGAACGCGAGGATAATGCCGGTTCCCAATTGCTCACTGAACCAGTCCATAAACTCGTCATAGCGGTTCCCCGTATCGTAGACGTAGGCATAAAACCCATATGCCACCCCGGATGAGAAAGCGCCTAAAAACGTCGAGGCGAAAATAATATAGACGTAATATTTGCTGAATTTTTCAAATGTCGACCACTTTCCGGTAAACCGACACATCAGGCAAAAGGCGCACCAAGCAGTTACCACGAAGACCATATTACACAAGCACAACAGCACCTTGGTTCTTAACGGTGAGTTATTGTCCATTAGTAGCGCCGCCGACAGCATCGCCGCATAACTCACCACAAACCCCATGCAGATAGAGAGTGTCTTATCTTTTATCGTCCCTTTTCTGTCCCTGAAACTCACCATGAGACAAAAAACCAGAATATTGGCGGGCCAAAACAGCGACAACTCATCCAGCACGCGAAACTGGAATCCCATACAGCTCACAATGAGGGTGGTCACAAATAAAAACAGCATGAATTTTTTAGTCTTCAACATCCAATCGTTATTCATCTGCCCTTTACCGCCCGCTACCCGATAGGTCCACTCATTTCATCTACGTGAGAATAACATTAATCATTTCTCTACTCAGCACGATGCTTAAGGGAAAAAATAAAAAAACCACCGAACTGATGTACTGCTTGTTGGCAGCCCATCAGTCCGGTGGTCTTGGCTTATTTATTTCAGGACTAACGCGGACTCATGAATAATGTATTATTCCGCGGGCGTTGGCTTGCCATCCGGCTTTTGCGCTTGAGTCAGCCGCTTTTCAAAGCTGTCGTTATACTGCTTCTTCTGTTCTGGCGTCAGAACGTTGTAAATTTTGTTTTTGGTTTCCAGCCCATTAAGCATTCTGGCCTTGTGTGCGGCGTCAGCTTTATCCAATTGCGCCTGCGCTTTTGCGGCATCAAAAGTGTCTGATGCGACCAGGCTATGCATATCACGACGATCGTCCTGCATGGCTTTGTGCATTTTCTCGCGTGAATCTTTCATGATGTCTTTAATTTGCTGCTTCTGCGCTTCCGTCAAATTCAGCTCCTTAAACATCGCATCCGGCCCCATCATGCCACGGTGTTCCCGGCCCTCTTTCATCATCATCTTGTGTTCTGATGCTGGCCCTTTCGGTGCGTCATTAGCATGCGCGAGGCCTGCCGCGCCCAATGCCAAAGAAGAAGCAACCAGCATTGCAGTGAGTTTACGCATATTCTATTCCTCTCTCTGAATTAACTTATCGACGGCGAGTGCCGTGCTACGAGAGAAAGTATAGGCTCGACACCTTCAGTTAATTAGAGCAAGGGTAAATCTCTGCAAGTGTCAGCTCCACATTTGCGGCAATTATGGAGAATGAGGAGGAATTGTGTAAGAAAGCGAACACCAGCCGAAAGATTACCGAAGTGAGCGTCTAAAGGCCGTGGCCTCTTGTGCCAACACATCAAGATGGGCATGAATGACTTTCATTTTCTGAATCAGCGGATTTCGCTCCGGCGAGCTATCCATCGCGCTCAACTGCGCAGAGAGTCGTTCAATCTGCGTGCAAAGGTAAGCGTCACGCTCTTTCGCCTGAAGCAACTGCTGCTGAAGGGACTGATGCTCCTGTCGCCACGTCTGCTGCTGGCGCTGAACGCTTTGTTCCAACGCCCGAAGCGCGCTATCCAGCCGATATTCCAACTCTTCCACCCGCATAACGATACCTTTGCCCAATAAACCCGCGGATTATAATGTCACACGCCCCCGACAACAAACACTCCGGTACACGATCCCTTACCTACTCTCGCTTATCCCTACGATCAGCAATGACTTAACTCACAATAAACAAACATAAATTTCACAACTCGCTCAATTACCGCTAAATTGAACGCCATGACTCATCAGACCAGTTAACTTCACCGGAGAGTGCAATGACTGCCTACCCCATGCTGCTTGCTCCACTCGATCTTGGCTTCACCACGTTAAAAAATCGCGTAATCATGGGTTCCATGCATACCGGTTTGGAAGAACACCCGGACGGCGCAGAAAGGCTGGCAGCATTTTACCGTGAGCGGGCGCTGGGCGGCGTGGGTTTGATTGTTACAGGCGGTATTGCGCCAAATGCCGAAGGAGCCGTCGCCAAAGGAGGAGCAACCCTACATGACGAGGCACAGGTGGCGCATCATCAGATACTCACGCAGGCGGTACACGACGCTGACGGAAAAATTGCGCTGCAAATTCTCCACGCCGGGCGCTACAGCTATCAGCCCGATCCGGTCGCGCCGTCCGCCATTCAAGCACCGATTAATCGCTTTGCGCCACGGGCGATGAGTACGTCAGATATTATACAAACCATCGACGACTTTGCTCGTTGCGCCGCGCTGGCACAGCGGGCAGGTTACGATGGAGTGGAAATCATGGGCTCGGAAGGCTATCTGATTAACCAGTTTTTGGTGACGCACACCAATCACCGCGACGATGAATGGGGCGGTGATTTTCAGCGCCGCTGCCGTTTTGCACTTGAGATTGTCCGCGCCGTGCGAGAGCGAACCGGGCCTGACTTCATCCTGATCTACCGCTTGTCCATGCTAGACCTGATAGAAGAAGGCTCAAGCTGGCAGGAAATCGTACAACTGGCGCAGGCAATTGAGCAGGCAGGGGCCACGCTCATCAACACCGGCATTGGCTGGCATGAAGCGCGCATTCCAACTATCGCCACGCTGGTGCCACGCGGCGCATTCGGCTGGGTAACGAAGAAGCTGATGGGGAAAGTCCGTATCCCGCTGATTACCACCAACCGCATCAACGATCCCGGCGTGGCGGAACAGCTACTGACCGAAGGCTGTGCCGACATGATATCGATGGCGCGCCCTTTTCTCGCCGATGCTGAACTGGTGGCAAAAGCGCAGTCAGGACGTGCCGATGAAATCAATACCTGTATCGGCTGCAATCAGGCCTGCCTCGATCAGATTTTCGCGGGCAAGGTCACCTCTTGTCTGGTCAACCCACGTGCCTGTCACGAAACCGAGCTGCCCATCCAGCTTGCGCGAGTCAGTAAACGCTTTGCGGTGGTGGGCGCAGGCCCAGCAGGCATAGCTTTTGCCGTCAACGCCGCCGCACGCGGCCATCACGTCACGCTGTTTGAAGCCTCTTCCTATATCGGCGGACAGTTCAATATTGCCAAACAGATCCCCGGTAAAGCAGAGTTTTATGAAACACTGCGCTACTACCGTCGTCAGTTAGCACTGCGCGGCGTCACGCTTCGCCTGAGCACGCAGGCAACGCCCACCGATTTGCTCGGTTTTGATGATGTGATTCTGGCCTCTGGCATTGTGCCGCGTATCCCCGCGATTGCAGGCATCGATCACCCAAGCGTGCTGAGCTATCTGGACGTACTGCGTGATAAAAAGCCAGTCGGCAAACGCGTGGCGATTATCGGCGCAGGCGGCATCGGTTTTGATACCGCGCACTATCTTTTGACTGAAAAGCACCTTCTCAGCAGCCATCATCACCTTAATTCCCCTTCTTCTCAGCCGGAACACAATGATTTTTATGCGGAATGGGGGATTGATAAACAGCTACAACACCGGGGCGGTCTGCTGCCTCATCAATCTGGCGAGCTTCCTCACCAGCGGGACATTACTTTATTACAGCGGAAGGCGGGAAAGCCCGGCGAAAATCTGGGGAAAACGACAGGCTGGATACACCGCACCACGCTGCTGCGCCACGGTGTGACGATGCTGGGTGGTGTGGAATATCACCATATTGATGATAAAGGGCTGCATATTATCCACGACCAGCAAATACGCTGTCTGCCGGTGGATAACATCATTATTTGTGCCGGTCAGGAACCCAACCGAAAACTGTATGACCCCTTACTGGCTGCCGGGTGTCATGTTCATCTGATTGGTGGTGCCGATGTGGCACAGGAATTAGACGCTCGCCGGGCAATCGATCAGGCCACCCGGCTGGCGTTAACGTTGTAGCTTATACCCGTCATACTTCAAGTTGCATGTGCGTTGGCTGCGCTCAATCACCCGAATCACTTACCTATCGGGACGAATTCGTTTTAACCGCGCGCAGCACAGCGAACTTGGTGTTGCTGGCAATGGTTTCACAGTTGCCGAACAGGCGCTTCAGTTTGTGAAAATAATCCAGATGGCGATTGCCCACAATGCGTAGTTCTCCGCCAACCTGAAGGCAGCGACGAGCATCCATGAACATCTGCCAGGCGATTTCATCGGTCACTGCCTGCTGCTGGTGAAATGGTGGATTACACAGCACGGCCTGTAACGTATCGCGCCTAACGCGGGACAATCCGTTGTTCACCACGAAACTACAGCGCTCGACATCCTGCGGGCAGTTAACCTCAACGTTAATCTGGCTCGAGGTCACCGCCATGTAGGATTCATCAAAGAAGCCGACGGTGGCGTCCGGGTTGGCTTTCAGCGCGGCCAGCCCAATGACACCGTTGCCGCAACCGAGATCGATAATCTTCCCGTCTATCTGTTCCGGCAAATGCTGCATAAAGAAACGTGCGCCGATATCCAACCCATTACGTGAATACACGTTAGCATGGTTTTGAATACGATAGCCGTAACCATCCAGCTCCCACTCAGTAGTAAGTGACTGCTCACTGACTTTTAGCTCTGCCCACTCACAGTGAACCAGACGCGCCTTTTTCCAGGCCAGCGAGGTTTTCGTCGGCCCCATTACGCGCTCAAACAATTGCAGCGTAGAAGTATGAATATCCCGCGCTTTCGCCCCGGCAATGATGCGCGTTTGCGGCGTGACGACCTTACGCAACATTCTTAACTGATGTTCCAGCAGCGCGATCGTTTTGGGGATTTTTATCACCACCAGCGCAGGCGCATCGGGTAGTTCCGCCATGCTATCCAGCAGCGTTACCGCATCGGCATCATAACCGTTCAGTTCCAGATTATGCCGCGTCGCCAGTTGGCTGAGATAAGAGTCGCTGATACTGACGGGCGATTGCGCTTGCAAACCGCAGGCCAGTGCACCAAACGTATCATTGAAAATCAGGCGCGGGCCCGGCGCAATTTCCATGGTGGCGAGTTCACGCAGCAGGTATTCATCTGCGGCATCCCACGCCTGTAGCGCCGAGTTTTCAGCGACCTGAGGATAACGCACCAACGTCAGGTTGCACGTTTCCAATTCGAGTTGGCTCATTAGCCTCTCCTGCATCATAAAATTTGCGCTGTTTATCCCTTAAAATAGCCCATCAGTAAATGCTTTTCTCTGCCAGAAAGGGAAATGATTGACGTTGCCTTGTCATTTCACCGTGATAATCTGCCTATTCATCATCGATGCTCCCAGGATACCAAAACGCTTATGATTCGCTTCGCTATTGTAGGAACCAGTTGGATCACCCGTCAGTTTGTGGATGCCGCCCATGAAACCGGTCAGTTGAAGCTCGCCGCCATCTATTCACGGACGGCAGAAAAAGCGCAGCCGTTTCAAGCTGATTACATGGTGGATACGCTATTTGATTCACTGGAAGCGATGGCGAAATCCGACCTTATCGACGCCGTGTATCTGGCGAGTCCGAACTCACTGCACTGCGAACAGGCCCTGCTTTTCCTGAGCCACGGCAAACACGTCATCTGCGAAAAGCCGCTGGCTTCCAACCGCTATGAAGTCGAACAAATGATCGCCTGTGCCAGAGAAAATCAGGTCGTGCTCTTTGAAGCGTTCAAAACCGCCAGCCTACCCAACTTCAGCGTGATACAGCAGTCACTGCCGAAAGTCGGTAGATTGCGTAAAGTGGTGCTGAATTACTGCCAATATTCTTCACGCTACCCACGCTATCTGGCAGGCGAGAACCCGAACACATTCAATCCGGCGTTTTCCAACGGTTCCATCATGGATATCGGCTACTACTGTCTGGCCTTCGCCGTGGCGCTGTGGGGAGAACCGTGCACAACGCAAGCTAGCGCGACGTTGTTGGAAAGCGGCGTGGATGCGCATGGCAGCATTACTCTGAATTACGGCGATTTCGATGTGACCATCATTCATTCCAAAGTCAGTCACTCCGCCATTCCCAGTGAAATTCAGGGGGAAGACGGATCGCTGGTGATTGAAAAAGTCTCCGAATGCCATAACGTGAAATTCATCCCGCGTGAAGGCAAGCAGTTAGATCTCAGCCAGCCGCAGCATATCAACAGCATGCTGTACGAAGCAGAGGTCTTTGCCGCATTGGTGAACAACAACGATATTAACCATGCTGAACTGGCACGCTCACGCACCGTCGCTGGACTGCTGACAGAAATTCGCCGCCAAACCGGTGTCGTGTTTCCTGCCGATGCCGCTACGCCGGGGAATGCAAAGTAAGACGGTGGTAATTATTTGACCAGGATCATCTTTTCACCTATCTTCTGTCAGGCAAAGGGGAGTAACTTTTCCGCCAGCTAATCGTCATTACGATGTTTATATACCCAATAGATTTCACGTTGCAGGAAGGCGGCAAACGAGCGAGTCCCGATGAGCTTACATAAGTAAGTGATTCGGGTGAGTAAGAGCAGCCAACACACCTGCGGCGCGAAAGATGAAGGGTTATCGCATCCGGTTACTGGGCAACCTTGATGAAAAGCTTGATTCTTGATGAAACAGCTTCATTAACGTTGTAAGTGAGACCTTGCCGGAAGGCGAGGTGCATTTGCAGCTTTAATCATGAGCGGCCAGCGTCCTTCCGATGTTGGCCGTTTTTGTTTCTATTTAAGGATCTTGCTATGCACACCATTGGCACTCCCTGGTTATGGGGCAGCTTCGCTGCCATTGTTATTGTGATGCTGGCCATCGACCTGCTCTACCAAGGACGTAAAGGGTCGACGGTCATGACGTTCAAACAGGCAGCCGTCTGGTCGATCGTCTGGGTCACGCTCTCTCTGCTGTTCAACGCCGGTTTCTGGTGGTATCTGGATGGCACGTTGGGTCGCGAAGTCGCTAATGCGCAATCGCTGGCCTTCCTGACGGGTTATTTAATCGAGAAAGCCCTTGCCGTCGATAACGTCTTCGTCTGGCTGATGCTCTTCGGCTACTTCGCCGTTCCTGCACAATACCAACGTCGCGTACTGATTTACGGCGTGTTAGGTGCCATCGTTCTCAGAACGCTCATGGTGTTTGGCGGCAGTTGGCTGGTCACGCAATTCCAGTGGCTACTCTATGTATTTGGCGCGTTTCTGCTGTTTACCGGCATTAAAATGGCGCTGGCTAAAGAAGGTGATGGGGCGATCGGCGACAAGCCGCTAGTGCGCTGGCTGCGTAGCCATCTGCGCATGACGGACAGCATTGAGAATGAACGATTCTTCGTGCGTCGTAACGGCCTGCTGTATGCCACGCCGCTGTTTCTGGTGCTGATTATGGTGGAAATCAGTGACGTTATTTTCGCCGTCGACAGTATCCCGGCGATTTTCGCTGTGACAACCGATCCCTTTATTGTGCTGACGTCGAACCTGTTTGCCATTTTGGGCCTGCGTGCCATGTACTTCCTGCTGGCTGGCGTGGCTGAACGCTTCTCGCTGCTGAAGTATGGTTTGGCCGTCATCCTGATTTTCATCGGTATCAAGATGCTGCTCATCGACATTTTCCATATTCCGGTAGCCATTTCTCTGGGCGTCGTCGCCAGCATTCTGGTCATCACTATGCTGATCAACGCCTGGGTGAACAAACGCGCGGAGCGCTAATCCTCTCTCTCAGCAGAGTGACGGGCACGGATGTCCGTCATAAAAAAACGTCGGGAGCGTTTTTCAACGTTGCGCAGCAACGGCCCGCAGGGTGACGGACAAGGATGTCCGTCATAAAAAGGCACATCAGCGCTTTTCTCAAAAGCAAATTTTTATATACTGATACACGCAAACACATTTAGTTACGGAAAGAAAAAGCCACCCGACACATGTCAGAGGTGTCAGTCCGTGCACACAACCACTTAGCGGAACGGTTACACCGTCAAAAATATGGAAACTCAACAGTCTCGTTTTTTGCAGTACATTACTCGCGGTAGTCTGGTTCAACAGATCCTTCTGGGGCTTGTAACCGGTATCATTCTGGCTTCGTTATCCACGCAGGCCGCGTTGGCTGCCGGTTTACTTGGCACGCTGTTCGTCGGTGCCTTAAAAGCCGTCGCGCCCATTCTGGTATTGGTGCTGGTCATGGCCTCTATCGCCAACCACCAGCAGGGGCAGAAAACCAATATTCGCCCGATCTTGTTTCTTTATCTCATCGGTACTTTCTCCGCCGCGCTGATTGCCGTGGTGCTAAGCGTCATTTTCCCTTCTACGCTGGCACTGAGTGCACAGGCCGCGGACATCACGCCCCCTTCAGGTATTGTCGAAGTGCTAAAAGGCTTGCTGATGAGCATCATCGCCAACCCAATCCATGCACTACTGAATGCGAATTACATTGGTATTTTGGTCTGGGCCGTTGGGCTAGGCATTGCGTTCCGCCATGGTTCGGACAGCACAAAGAGCATGATTAGCGATGCATCCAACGCGGTGACCATGATTGTGCGCGTGGTGATTCGTTTCGCACCGCTGGGGATTTTCGGTCTGGTAGCATCAACGCTGGCGGAAACCGGCTTCGACGCACTGTGGGGCTACGCCCATCTGCTGATGGTGCTGATCGGCGGTATGTTGCTGGTCGCGCTGGTGGTCAATCCATTGATCGTCTACTGGAAGATTCGCAGCAACCCTTATCCGCTGGTACTGCGCTGCCTGCGGGAGAGCGGTGTGACTGCCTTCTTTACCCGTAGCTCAGCGGCCAACATTCCGGTGAATATGGAGCTGTGCCGTAAGCTGAATCTGGATGAAGACACCTACTCCGTCGCCATCCCACTGGGTGCCACCATCAATATGGCAGGCGCTGCGATTACCATTACGGTACTCACGCTAGCCGCCGCGCATACGCTGGGAATTCAGGTTGACGTACCGACTGCGCTGCTGCTCAGCGTCGTGGCGTCGCTGTGTGCCTGTGGCGCATCGGGCGTAGCAGGTGGTTCACTGTTGCTGATTCCGCTGGCATGTAGCATGTTCGGTATTTCCAACGATATCGCCATGCAGGTCGTTGCCGTTGGTTTCATCATCGGCGTCTTGCAGGACTCGGCAGAAACTGCAGTGAACTCCTCAACGGACGTGATGTTCATCGCCGCCGTGTGTCACGCGGAAGATGCCAAACTGGCGGAAAAAGAGCGCTTAAATCTGCTGTAATTTCTTCGTACCTCTTCCTCTAGCGCCGTTCGCGTAAAAACGCACGGCGCTAGCATCGCCTGACATTACACTTTCTTCTCTACACTAAACGGATCGATACCACGTTTCTGCATGCGCCAGAAGCGGATGATGTTAAAGCCGTTCATCAGCAGGAAACTGCCTTCGATCAGCGATCCGCCAATCGAGCCCAGCCAGATATTATGCGCAACCCAGCAGGCCGTTGAGCACCACATCACGCAGCGCGTCGTTAACCCAGAGGTGCGGAACAGCGCCCAGGTACTGGCGACCGTCCCCGCTATCGGCAGCAGTTCCATCGCATGGTGCATACCCGACAAACCAAATACGAGCGTTAATGCAATAAAGACAAACATCACGATGATGTTGTGTGTTTTGAGTGAGATTAGCGTGCGTGCCGAATTCAACAAGGCGCTGGCACCCGCCGCATTTGCCCCCATCAGGAAGAAATGCAGGCCAATCACCGCGCTGTATGCCGAGAGCTGTATTTTGAATTTTTTATCGTTACGGTTGAAAAACATGGTGATACCGACCAGAAAAGCCAATACACCAACAGACTGGGCAACCCAATAGTGTGTCATGATCCCTGCCTCTAAAAAGTTGTGGCGAAAAAAAACGGCGTCATTATAAAAATGAAACGCCGTTTTATTTTAATTGGAATAAATAGAATTTACAACGTCACGCCGCTCTTAAATATGGCCAATTCGCGGAAGTCGTTCACTTCATTCTTCGTGCGCTTACCGTCAGCAGTCTCGACGATCAGCTCCACAAACTGGCTCAGCAGTTCATCCATCGGCATGTCGTGGATCAGACGTCCCGCATCAAAATCAATCCAGTGCGGTTTCTTCTTCGCCAGTTCACTGTTGGTCGCCAGTTTTACGGTAGGAACAAACCCGCCGTAAGGCGTGCCGCGCCCGGTGCTGAACAGCACCATATGACACCCTGCCCCCGCCAGTGCGCTGGTTGCTACGGCATCATTTCCCGGTGCGCTGAGCAGGTTAAGCCCTGGAGTATGTAAGCGCTCACCATATTTCAGCACGTCCACCACTTTGCTCTGCCCGGCTTTTTGCGTACAGCCCAGCGATTTCTCTTCCAGCGTGGTGATCCCACCCGCTTTGTTACCCGGTGATGGGTTCTCGTAAATCGGCTGGTTATGCGCGATGAAGTACTGTTTAAAGTCATTCACCATGTGCACCGTTTTCTCAAACGTCGCTTCATCACGGCAACGGCTCATCAGAATGCGTTCCGCACCGAACATCTCCGGCACTTCGGTCAGCACCGTGGTACCACCGTTAGCAATCAGATAGTCGGAGAAACGGCCTAGCAGCGGGTTGGCCGTAATACCAGACAACCCATCGGAGCCACCACATTCCAGACCGAACTTCAGCTCACTCAGCTTGCCTGGTTCACGCTTGTCATGACGCATCGCTTCATACAGCGTGTGCAGACGCTCCAGACCCGCTTCAACTTCATCGTCCTGCTGCTGGCATACCATGAACGTGACGCGGTCAGAGTCAAAGCCCCCCAACGTACTGCGGAATGCATCAACCTGATTGTTCTCACAACCCAGACCGATCACGAGCACCGCGCCCGCATTCGGGTGACGCACCATGTTTTGCAGCATCGTGCGGGTGTTTTCATGATCCTGACCGAGCTGTGAACAGCCGAAGGTATGGCTGAACAGGTAAACGCCGTCGATACCTTCCGCATCGTTGGTTTCTTTCAGGAAACGCTGCTGAATCTGGCGAGCAATACCGTTTACACAGCCGACGGTTGGCAGGATCCATAACTCATTACGGATACCAACATCGCCATTTTTGCGACGGTAGAGTTGCACCTCCCGATCGCCCATCTGTGCAGGCAGTTCGAGAAATTCAGGTTGGTACTGGTATTCATCCAAATCGCTCAGATTAGTCTTCGCATTCTGGGAGTGAATATGTTCTCCGGGAGCAATAGAAACCAGCGCATGGCCGATCGGCAGGCCATACTTGGTAATCATTTCTCCCGGTGCGATGGTTTCCAGCGCGAACTTATGTCCGCGCACGACAGGTTGCTGAAGTGTCACCGTATAGCTATCCACCGACACCGTTTCGCCTTGATCAACATCACGCAAGGCGACAGCCACATTGTCCAGAGAATGAATTTTTATAATACTTTGCATGGATAACCCTTCTTGCTGATTAGCAATAACCTTCCACGGCTGCGCGCATACCGCGATCAACGATGGTTTGTAACTGTTTTGTCACCTGCGCAGCAAGTCCAGGAACCTGCGTTAAATCCTGTTCCCAATGGTCTGCATCACGCAGCACTACATTCACCAGTTCAGCCAGACTGACGGTGTTTTCTTTTACGCCCGCCCATAGCGAGGAATAACGCTCTAGCCAATGAGCGTCGTCCTGCAACGGATAGGTTTGCAGCGCATCGCCTTCACCGCTGCGCTCGCCGCGATAGAATGCAATCAGAGCCGCCAGCGCAAACGTCAAGCGAGCAGGCAATTCACCGTGACGCTCACGATAAGTCAGCAACTGCGGCAGAATGCGGGTACGGAATTTGGTCATGCCATTCAGCGAGATAGATAACAGTTGATGCTGAATGAATGGGTTACGGAAGCGGCTTAGTACGGCCTGAGCAAATGAAGTCAGTTCGTCATGTGGTAAATCCAATACCGGGACAATCTCTTCGGCAATGGTTTTTTCCACGAATGCGCCAATCAGGGCATCATCCATCGATTCGCCAACGGTATCCAAACCCGACAGGAATGCGACCGGCACCAGCGCGGTATGCGCACCGTTGAGGATCGCCACTTTGCGTTCTTTATATGGTTTGATGTCATCAACGATACGAACGTTCAGATCCAGCTTGTTCAGACGTAATTCTTCCGCCAGCCACTGTGGCCCCTGAATAACGAACAGATAGAAGTGTTCCGCCGTATCCCAGAAGGTATCCTGATAGCCCATTTCCTGCTGGAGCGCCTCAACTTCGGCACGCGGGTAACCCGTAACAATGCGGTCCACCAGCGTCGAGCAGAAGGTGTTGTGATCGTTCAACCAGGCGGTAAACGTTGGCGTCAATTCCCACTGTGCCGCATAGCGCAGCACCAGTTCTTTCAGCGCCACGCCGTTGTAATCAATCAGTTCACACGGTAACAGCACCCAGCCTTTATCTGCCGCGCCGTCAAAGTGACAGAAGCGCTCATACAGCAGGCGCGTTAATTTCGCTGGGAAGCTGACTGGCGGCGCATCACTCAGGCGGTCCTCCGCGTGATAGCTGATACCCGCTTCGGTGGTATTTGAAAACACGAAACGGATGTTCGGATCGTGCGCCAGAGCCAGATAGTCATCAAACTGACGGTACACGTTGATTTCACGGTTTACTGAACGGATCAGGCGTGGTTCGCGAACGGCTTCACCCTGTTCATTCAGGCCACGGATAATCGTGGTGTACAACCCATCCTGAGTGTCCAGTGCGGGCGGGAAATCGGAATCGATCGGGCGAACAATGACAATACCCGCATCTAAATCGGTGTGCTCATTCAGCAAATCCAACTGCCAGTCAACAAAGGCGCGCAGGAAGTTACCTTCACCAAACTGGATAACACGATCCGGGTGTTGACGACCGGGGAAATTACGACGATTTAACGTTTGCATTAACAGGCTACCTCAGGACGAATCTTATATTCAGGGCACGACCGATAAACCGTCATCCTTGCCCTATATTCATATTCACCAGCACCCAATCACCACAGGTGCTGATGACAAAAGACCGAGACACAGAGAGTCGCGGCGTAAGCCCCTTTGGGAATCTTACTGCCGCGATCCCGTGCAATTCACACCCGACAACGCGGTAGAATTACAGCTCGATGGCAAAATAGTTTTTAGCGTTATCGAAACTGATGTTTTTCACCATTTCGCCCAGCAGCGGCAGATCGGCTGGCGCTTCGCCATCTTCCACCCAGCGGCCAATCATCTGGCACAGAATGCGGCGGAAATATTCATGACGGGTATAAGACAGGAAGCTACGGCTATCGGTCAGCATACCGACAAAGCGGCTCAGCAAACCAAGCTGCGCTAGCTGTGTCATCTGGCGTTGCATACCGTCCTTCTGATCGTTGAACCACCAGCCAGAACCGAACTGCATCTTGCCCGGCATCCCTTCGCCCTGGAAGTTGCCGATCATGGTGCCGAGCACTTCGTTATCACGCGGGTTCAGGCAGTAAAGGATGGTTTTCGGCAGCAGGTTTTCTTCATTCTGCTTACTGAGCAGGCGAGACAGTTCCTGAGCCAGCGGACGGTCGTTGATGGAGTCGAAGCCGACATCCGGCCCCAGCAGCTTGAACTGACGCAAGTTATTGTTGCGCAGTGCGCCAATGTGATACTGCTGAACCCAACCGCGACGGGCATATTCCGCACCCAGCCAAACCAGAACACCGGTTTTGAACTGTGCCACTTCATGTTCGCTCAGCGTTTCGCCAGCAAGACGGCGCGCCAGAATTTTATCCAGCGTTGCGTCATCCGCTTCGGCAAACAGCACCACATCCAGCGCATGGTCGGAAACTTTGCAACCGTGTGCCGCGAAGTGATCCAGACGCTTGGTCAGTGCCGTTTGCAGATCGCTAAAGCGACGAATGTCGGTGTCAGAAACTTCACCCAGCTTCGCCATATAGTCGTTGAAGGTCGCTAACTCAATGTTGAACGCTTTATCTGGACGCCAGCTCGGCAGCACCTTGATGGAGAAGCTTGAATCCTGAGCAACGGCTTTGTGGTGGCGCAGATCGTCAATCGGATCGTCTGTCGTACCCACCATTTTCACGTTCATCTGCTGCATGATGCCGCGCGCGGTAAAATCATCGCGTTCCAGCATGGCATTACAACGATCCCAAATATCTTTTGCCGTACTTGGTGACAGCAGCGTACCGGTTACGCCAAATGGACGGCGCAGCTCCAGGTGTGTCCAGTGGTAAAGCGGGTTGCCGATGGTATGCGGCACGGTAGCAGCCCAAGCTTCAAATTTTTCCCAATCACCGGCATCGCCCGTACACAAACGTTCAGGCACGCCGTTAGTGCGCATCGCACGCCACTTGTAGTGATCGCCCTTCAACCAGATGTCATACAGATTTTTAAAGCGATAGTTTTCCGCGATCTGCTCAGGTGGTAAATGGCAGTGATAATCAAATATCGGTTGATCGACGGCATATTCATGATAAAGGCGACGGGCAAACTCAGTGTCTAACAGAAAATCTTCACTCAGAAACTGGGGCATGTTTTCTTCCTTACTTACCGTGCTTCTTGTGCACCAAATGGGTTGGTCGTTAAAAGATATCACACCAATTATGCGCAATATCTCACAGCATTTGTGAGGTCATGATCGCAAAAATGTAACAAAGCAGTACAATAACTCAGCATTCATGGCCCTTTATGGCTGGCTCTTCACTATTTAAGCAAATAATTCATTATTCCGTATAAAAATAATGGTTTTGTGATGTCACTCAACTTTTAAAGTTGTATGACAAATTATTGTAGCGCTGCCTTGAGCTGGGATTCAATCGCTATCTCACAAAGAGAAGGGTTTTCCTGTTCAGCACAACAAAAAAACGTGTCGCATTACATCACAAGACACTTCACACCGTGACGCTACTCAAGAGCCACCACTGTGTTTTTTATTGACTCGGAGAGAAAGTTAAATGCGTAAAATCAAAGGATTACGCTGGTATATGATCGGCCTGGTGACCATTGGCACCGTGCTGGGATATCTGACGCGTAATGCAATTTCCGTCGCCGCACCGACGCTACAAGATCAACTGCACATCACCACACAGCAGTATTCTTACATCGTGGCTGCCTATTCAGCTTGTTATACCATTATGCAACCCATCGCCGGCTATGTACTGGATTTGCTTGGCACCAAAGTCGGCTATGCCATGTTTGCTATTATGTGGGCTATCTGCTGCATGGGCACCGCATTGGCAAACAGTTGGGGTGGTCTGGCTATCGCCCGCGGCGCGGTCGGTATGGCGGAAGCGGCAATGATCCCTGCGGGTCTGAAAGCCAGCAGCGAGTGGTTCCCGGCAAAAGAGCGTTCAGTCGCCGTCGGTTACTTCAACGTGGGATCATCCATCGGCGCAATGATCGCCCCACCATTAGTGGTATGGGCCATTGTGGCGCACAGTTGGGAAATGGCCTTTATCATTACTGGTGCACTCAGTATGGTCTGGGCAATCTGCTGGCTCATTTTCTACAAGCACCCGAAAGATCAGAAAAAACTCAGCGACGAAGAGCGCGACTACATTCTTAACGGGCAGGAAGCACAGCACCAAACCAATAACGCGAAAAAAATGTCTGCCTGGCAGATCCTGCGTAACCGTCAATTCTGGGGTATCGCCCTGCCGCGTTTTCTGGCTGAGCCTGCGTGGGGAACGTTCAACGCCTGGATCCCGCTGTTCATGTTTAAGGCCTACGGCTTTAACCTGAAAGAAATCGCCATGTTCGCCTGGATGCCAATGCTGTTCGCCGATATCGGCTGCATCCTCGGTGGCTACTTGCCAATGCTGTTCCAAAAGCACTTCAAAGTGAACCTAATCGTTTCCCGTAAGCTGGTGGTGACCATGGGTGCGGTGCTGATGATTGGCCCCGGTATGATCGGGCTGTTCTCCAGTCCTTACGTTGCTATCGCACTGCTGTGCGTCGGTGGCTTCGCGCACCAGTCGCTGTCTGGCGCACTGATTACCCTGTCATCTGACGTATTTGGCCGTAATGAAGTCGCGACGGCAAATGGCTTGACTGGTATGGCTGCCTGGATGGCGAGCACCATGTTTGCATTGGTAGTCGGTGCATTGGCCGATACGATGGGCTTCAGCCCGCTGTTTGCTGCACTGGCGGTCTTTGACCTGTTAGGTGCCGTTGTGATCTGGACGGTGTTGAAAAACCAACCAGCCTCAGAAGTCGCCGCCGCTACTGAAACATTGAAAGAAGCCAAGCAGCACTGATAATCCCTGCATTATCCTGGCTCATCCGGTATGATCTGATACCGGGTGAGCCACCTCCCCAGTAACACATTGTAATAACTGTGACCACAACATTGGTTGCTGCTGTTATTAAGTGGTATAACAAATCATCCCTCAAAGATTAACGAGATAGACACTCAGGCCCTGACGTGGCACACGGACCGTCATCTATCGAGAGTAGACATCACTATGGCACTCACTGAACCCAGACGGCTATACCAGCAGTTAGCCGCAGAATTAAAACAGCGTATCGAAAGCGGTATGTACCAAGTCGGCGAAAAACTACCGGCAGAACGCTATATTTCTGAAGAAATGAACGTCAGTCGCACTGTGGTGCGTGAAGCCATCATTATGCTGGAAGTCGAAGGGTACGTTGAAGTGCGCAAGGGTTCAGGCATTCACGTTATTTCCAACCAGCAAAAGAACCCGTTCGTTAGTAGCGGCGATATTGAATTCGTCGCCGCTGGTCCGTTTGAGCTACTTCAGGCTCGTCAACTCATTGAAAGCAACATTGCTGAATTTGCGGCCACGCAGGTGACCCGTCAGGACATCATCCAACTGATGGAAATTCAGGAATATGCGCGTCAGGAAGATCGCTTCCGTGATTCTCAGTGGGATCTTAAATTCCACGTTCAGGTCGCGTTGGCAACGCAAAATTCCGCGATGGCAACCATCGTAGAGAAAATGTGGAGCCAACGGATCCACAATCCCTACTGGCGCAAACTGCATGAGCACATTGACGACAAGTCCATTGAAAGCTGGTGTGAAGAGCATGACCGCATCCTTAAGGCGCTGATTCGCAAAGATCCTTACGCCGCCAAACTGGCAATGTGGCAACATCTGGAAAATACCAAACAGATGCTATTTCGCGCTACAACGGATGATTTTGAATTTAACGTCGATCGCTATATGTTCGCCGAGAACCCCGTCGTTCATCTCGACCAGATACACGCAGGTAAACCCTAAAACGCTTTTTGCCCCTTGTTTTTGAACGAGGGGTGACATTTTTGAACGCACGGAAAAGGTCAGAAAACGTTGATTTCTGTCAGCGAGTGTAAAATATCGCAGAAACCTCAACTCTTCTTCGAAAAATCCCCCTAAATCCCCTCGGTTGTCGTAATATTTCCCTGTCTCAGTAACACCTATTTTGTTACAGTTAACGTGTCTTTCTTACGCTTAACCCATCGCTTCGGACATAAAGTCTGCCAAGACCAAACAATCCCTAAGCTACCTGTTTATCGGGTTCGCGGCGAAAAGCGAGCATTAAGTCAGACACCAGCGCCGCTATCGGGCAGAAGAAAGCAGAGATCATCAAAAAAATCATAATCCTGTGCCCGGATATACCCTAAATAACGTGAAATATGACGGGTATAACTGTATTCACTCTTATCATGTCCAGAAGCGTGATTGTCGCCAAGGCTAAAATGAAACAGCAGTATTAGGAATACCGGATGGAATTAATCAAAGAACTGTTAAACGCACTCTGGCATCAGGATTTCGATATTTTAGCCGACCCCAAGCTGGTGTGGACCATCTATATCTTGTTGTTTCTGATTATTTTTCTGGAAAACGGTCTGCTTCCCGCCGCGTTCTTGCCCGGCGATAGCCTGCTTATTTTGGTCGGCGTTCTCGTCGCCAAAGGCACAATGAATTACCCTTTTACGATATTTCTACTGACAACGGCCGCTAGCCTCGGCTGCTGGGCCAGCTATATTCAAGGGAAATGGCTTGGCAATACGGGCATTGTTCAGGGCTGGCTATCACATTTGCCTGCGCACTATCACCAACGCGCCCACCAGCTCTTCCACCGTCACGGTCTGTCCGCACTGTTAGTTGGCCGCTTTCTGGCTTTTGTGAGAACGCTGTTACCTACCATCGCAGGTTTGTCAGGCCTCAATAACGCTCGCTTTCAGTTCTTCAACTGGATGAGCGGGTTCCTGTGGGTTTTTATTCTGGTTACGCTGGGCTTCGCTTTAGGAAAAACGACGATCTTCCTGAAATATGAAGACGAACTCATGTTCTGCCTGATGATGCTGCCACTGGTACTGCTGTTTGTCGGTCTGTTTGGATCGCTCTTTGTACTTTGGCGTAAAAAACGTGATGCTAACGCCAATAATGCAGAAAAAGGACGCTAACTGTGTCAATTCGCGGGCTATTCCCGAAGCTTTCCCCCAAAAAAGTAGGACGCATACTGCTCTTGCTTGCTCTGCCACTTATTGCCTTGACGCAATCCCAATCACTACGCCATTCCCAAGACGATGCGATGCTACATATCAAACCCTACGAGGGTGCCGCGTTGCCAGATGGCTTTTACGTGTATCAGCGTCTCAATGAAAAAGGGATTGCGATCAAAAGCATTACGCCAGAGCAAGATAGCCTGATCGTCCGTCTTGCCTCACCAGAACAGAGCATCGCAGCCAGAGATGTCCTGCGTTTGTCTTTACCTAAAGTCAGTGTTACCGCGCAGCAGGCGACAGCTCCGACACCATTCTGGCAGCAGAAACTGACACAGAAACAATCCAAATTGGGATGACGTAGATAAACGCCTCGACCTGAAAAAATGGGCTGAGGCTGGGCAGGAATTGCACACGGCGGAAAGCGCCGCATAGCAATAACGTATCACTACGCTGATCCTACAAAGCATTGCCCATACAAAACACACGCCAACGATTCATTTTGCCCTCGAAAACCAAATCACTAAAATTTACAGCGAGTTATCAGAATTTTCCGTACCAGTCTGGGGCGGCATAAATCTCAGCTTCAGCTATAGTTAACGTTCAGGTTTATAACATGAAGGGTTATTAATATGGCTAAAGATCAAAATTCTGAGTACCTGCGCGCCGAATTAAAATCACTGGCGGACACGCTGGAAGAAGTATTAAGCACCTCCAGCGATAAATCTAAAGCGGAACTGGACAAGTTGCGTAATAAGGCAGAGAGCGCGCTGAAAGAAACCCGCAGTCGCTTGAGCGATACCGGTGAGCGCATCGCATCCCAAACCAAAGAAGCCGTTGAATCAGCGGATGACTATGTGCGCCAGAACCCGTGGACGGGTGTCGGCATTGGCGCAGCAGTCGGCGTCGTGCTTGGCGTCCTGCTGTCTCGTCGCTAATTAGCCGATTACTATGACGGATAAATCACAACAAGGCCCCGCCAGCGGGGTCATGGCTTCTGCTCAGCGCATCATCTCCATTATTGTCAGCATGGTGGAAAGCCGCGTCCGATTGGCCGTGATTGAATTAGAGGAAGAGAAAGCCAATCTGATTCAGTTACTGATTATGGTTGGCCTGACGCTGCTTTTTGCCGCTTTTGGCATTATGAGCCTGATAGCGCTGATCATCTGGGGCATCGACCCGCAATATCGCCTCTTTGCGCTAGGATGTATTACTGCCACATTGCTTGGACTGGCGCTGATAGGCGGCATATGGACGCTCCTGAAAGTACGCCGTTCTACCTTACTCAAAGCGACGCGTAAGGAGTTGGCGACCGACAGATCTCTGCTGGAGGAAGATGCCAAGTGAACCAGCGCCAACGGCAAGATAGAGAAAAAGCCCAACTACTGCGCCAGATACAGCAGCAGCGGTTGGATTTAGCGGCAGGCAAGAAACACTGGCTAGATACCACAGTCCGTTACGATCGTGGCTGGCAAAGCCTGATGCAGTGGCGTAAATACTGGATCGTTGGCTCCAGCCTCGTGGCACTCTATGGTGCGCGCCACCCTAGCCGTATGATCCGCTGGGGACGCCGCCTCGTCGGGCTGTGGGGAACATTCAGACTCGTGCGAAAAACGTTTGATCAACGTCCGTAACGCCCTCTATCGCATCGATTATCTGCCTGTCATATTCAACACATTTCATCTCACTCTTGCCTAACGCGCTCACGTCATTGCAGCGCGTTCTTGCAGACTTAACCGAACATCAATTTTTCTGAAATAAAACAACAATTATACTCGCTGGTAGCATAAATCATCTCCCTATACTATCTGCCCATAACCTGATAGCGGGTCAAACGTTCAGACAACACCTGCGACAACAAACACAATAGGGCCGTGTAGCCCACAACAAAATTAATTGGAGAGATGATGAAAAATTTAGAAAGTACTGCACTGCTGGTTGCACGTATCTTAATGCCAATTCTGTTTATCGTTGCAGGTTACGGTAAGTTGGGCGATGCCTATGCAGGCACACAACAATACATGCAGGCGATGGGCGTACCGACCTTCCTGCTGCCACTGACAATTTTGCTGGAACTGGGTGGTGGTCTGGCGGTTCTGTTTGGCCTGCTGACTCGTACCGTCGCGCTGTTCACCGCGGGCTTTACGCTGCTGACCGCGCTGCTTTTCCACTCTAACTTTGCGGAAGGCATGAACCAACTGATGTTCATGAAAAACCTGACCATCGCTGGCGGCTACCTCCTGCTAGCGGTAGCTGGCCCAGGCGCATTCAGTATCGACCGCCTGCTGGGCAAAAAGTGGTAAGACGAGCCTTTTCCGGCCTGTACTACACTTAATAGTCGAATAACGCATACACTCAAAATAGCGGCGGCAAGCACACAAGGCTTGCCGTCGTTTTATCATCACTCACTAACGGGAGGATTTATGGGACAACTGGTTGACGGCGTATGGCACGATACCTGGTATGAAACCAAATCTACCGGCGGTCACTTTAAGCGTTCAGAATCCGTGTTCCGCAATTGGGTAACGCCTGATGGTGCTCCCGGACTCACTGGAAAAGGCGGCTTTTCTGCCCAGTCCGGCCGTTATCATCTCTATGTTTCGCTGGCCTGCCCGTGGGCGCATCGCACGCTGTTAATGCGGCAATTGAAAGGGTTAGACGATCACATCGCCGTTTCGGTGGTTCATCCACTCATGCTCGATCGTGGCTGGACGTTCGGTACCGATTTTGAGGCCGCAACGGGTGACTCGCTCTATCAGCACGAATTTCTCTACCAGCTCTACCTGCATGCCAAACCAGGCTACAGCGGTCGGGTAACCGTGCCCGTCCTGTGGGACACTGAACAGCACACTATTGTCAGTAATGAATCGGCGGATATCATCCGCATGCTGAACAGCGCTTTTGATGGTATGGGCGCAGCAGCCGGAGATTACTACCCAGAAGCGCTACGCACTCAGATTGACGAATTGAACGGCTGGATTTACGACAAGGTCAACAACGGTGTTTACAAAGCCGGTTTTGCGACGACTCAGTCAGCCTATGATGAAGCTGCAACGACCGTGTTCGCCGCGCTTTCCGATCTGGAAGCCATTCTGGCAAAGCAGCGTTATCTCACTGGTGAGCAGTTAACCGAAGCCGATTTGCGGCTATGGACAACACTGATCCGTTTCGATCCGGTCTATCACACGCATTTCAAATGCGATAAGTATCGCCTGAGCGATTATCCCAATCTGTTCGGCTTTCTGCGGGATATTTATCAGATGCCCGGCATCGCTGATACCGTCGATATGGCGCACATTCGTCATCACTATTATTGCAGCCACGGCACGATTAATCCGCACGGCGTGATTTCTCTGGGGCCAGAGCAAGACCTGAACCAGCCTCACCAGCGTGATAAAACGTTTGTCGATTTATACTAACGTTTTACGTAAAGCATGAAGTGCTGAGGCAAGGTGTGACCGCCACACCTTGCCGCAGGAAAGCGTGGAATTTAGGGTTGGTTCAGCAATTTGGGAATTTCGCGCAGGAACCAGGATTTCGCCTCGCCCATGCTGTCTCGTCGCCACGCCATAATAATCTGACTTTCCATCTGATGCTCTGGCCCAATCACCAGTAAACGCCCTTCGGCAATATCCTGCGCCACCATCGGATAAGGCATGGTTGCAACACCTAATCCAGCCAGCAATGCACGCCGTTTATCATCTAGCGAGCTTACCGTCAGACGCTGCTGCTTATCCAATAATTGCACCGTCAGCACCGGACGTTCACGCGCGGTATCCGCGACTGCAATTCCGCGGTATTTCACACGAGTCGCATCCGATAGCGGCTCAGGCTCCTGATGAATGGGATGCTCTGGGCTAGCGACATAAACGTTATTCATCGTGTACAGTTTGCGGGTATTCATTTCAGAAGACGCACGAAAATGCATGTCTGGCGCGATCACGATATCAGCGCGCCCTTGTTCAAGACGCTCCCACGCCCCTGCCAGTACTTCCGTCAGAATCGATACCTGCGTATTCGCTTTGAGCGCCAGTTTATCGATCAAGGGAAAAATCCGCTGAGTTGGAATCAGGGCTTCCGTCACAATCGTCAGGTGCGTTTCCCAACCGCGAGCCAGCGCTTCCGCATCCGTGGTGAGCTTATCTGCGGCTTCCAGCAAGATACGCCCGCGCTCCAACAGCATTCGTCCAACATTCGTGAATTTAGTACGATGCCCGGAACGATCGAACAACACCACATCTAACTCTTCTTCCAATTTTTGCATGGTATAGCTCAGTGCCGAAGGCACCCTACCCAGCTCGTCTGCCGCAGCGGCAAAGCTGCCACGACGATCGATCGCATCCATCACCCTCAGGGCTTCCAGCGTCAATGCTCGTTCTCTCGCCATCTTCGTACTCATTCAGGAATTTTGAACATACCGACCAGATTAACTAGCTAACAATCCAACGTCCACACAATTACTATCGGTTTAAGAAATAATTATCTGGGGGATAAAAATTATGATCACACGAAGAGCAGCGGGGCAATGCGGCCAAGCCGATTATGGCTGGTTGCAGGCACGCTATACTTTCTCTTTCGGTCACTATTTTGACCCACAGTTGCTGGGCTATGCTTCTCTTCGCGTGCTCAATCAGGAAGTACTGGCACCAGGGGCATCATTCCAGCCGCGAACCTACCCACGGGTTGATATCCTGAACATTATTCTTCAGGGCGAGGCGGAATACCGTGACAGCAACGGCGGCCATATTCAGGCTAAAGCTGGTGATGTTTTGTTGCTCGCCACTCAGCCAAACGTCAGCTACAGCGAACATAATACCAACACCAGCAAGCCGTTGACGCGTCTGCAATTATGGCTGAATGCCTGCCAGACCAGAGAGAACAGCCCATTGCAGCGCATGGGACTCAATTCATCAAGTCATACTCTGCTTGCCTCACCGGAAGGCGAGCAAGATAGCCTGCAACTGCGCCAACAGGTTTGGATCCACCATGTCGATCTCCAACCAAATGAGCAAAGCACGATAGTGCTACAGGGAAATCAGGCGTATCTCCAACTGATTCACGGTTCAATGGCGGTGAAAGGTGGCCAGCACAGTGAAGCATTACACTGCGGCGATGGAGCCTTCATCAAGGAAGAAACGACGTTGACGCTACAGGCAGACACTCCTTTGCGGGCACTGCTCATCGATCTGGTCGTGTAGTTCTTCTTTCCGTCGTCTTCGCAGGAAAACGCCACTCACTCGGCGTTTTTATTCAGTCGTGGTAAGATATCCGTCTTGTTCCTCAATGTGTCAGGGTGATATGACAATGGATTCAACCAAACAGGACAAACTTCTTGCCCAGGCTGAACAGATTTGTCAGCAGCGCGCGGTGCGTCTAACGCCACAGCGGTTGGAGGTTTTACGCCTTATGGCACAACAGGCGGGCGCTATCAGCGCGTATGACCTGCTGGATCTTCTGCGCCTCACTGAACCTCAGGCTAAACCGCCTACCGTGTACCGCGCACTGGATTTTTTGCTGGAACAAGGCTTCATTCATCGCGTTGAATCAAACAACAGCTATGTGCTGTGTCACCACATCGAAGACCACAGCCATACGTCTGCCCTTTTCATCTGCGATCGCTGCGGACAAGTCACGGAACGTCAAACCGAGGGTGTGGAAGAAACACTACGCAACTTGGCGCAGCAGTCAGGATTTACGCTGCGTCACAGCGTTGTGGAAGCACATGGGTTATGTGGAGACTGCCAGGAAGTGGCATCATGCAAGCAGCCGGATCATTGCGATCACGACCATACTGTTCCGATTAAAAAACGATAGCCCCGAGGGCTATCATTTTTTGCTAACGGTTAGCTCCAGTCGCTATTACGAATAACGCCAACCGCTAAACCTTCTATCGAAAAACTTTGCTGACGCAGGTCGACAACGATAGGGGCGAACTCTTCATTTTCAGCGAGAAGATGCACCGTATTACCCTGCTTCTTCAAGCGCTTCACTGTCACTTCATCGTCAATACGCGCCACCACAATCTGACCGTTGCGCACATCTTCTGTTTTATGTACGGCCAGCAAATCACCATCCATAATACCAATGTTTTTCATCGACATACCGCTCACTCGCAGCAAAAAATCAGCGCTGGGTTTGAACATAGCAGGGTCAACCTGATAGCGGCATTCGATATGTTCCTGTGCCAGCAGCGGTTCACCTGCGGCCACGCGCCCAACCAGAGGAATACCCGTCTCTTCTTCCATCAGTAGGCGAATACCACGAGATGCCCCCGAGACAATTTCAATCACGCCTTTACGTGCCAGCGCTTTCAGATGTTCTTCAGCCGCATTCGGAGAGCGGAACCCCAGTTGTTGGGCAATTTCCGCCCGCGTTGGCGGCATTCCGGTTTGCGCAATGTGATCGCGGATCAGGTCATAAACCTGCTGCTGCCTTGCTGTTAATACTTTCATTCCGCCCCCTGGTTGTTTATACAGTCTTGCTGTGAGTATATACAGGTAAGGCACAATTGGGAATCGAGATATAGGCAAAGCCCCTGACTTTTATTCATTTATGCGTGCCGTCAGGCAAAATGTTGCCAGAGAATGCTGCCCCACACGGCAGCGGCTAGCAAGATGGCAACAAAGACAGCCGCCGACCCGATATCTTTCGCCCGACCGGATAATTCGTGGTGCTCAAGGCCAATGCGATCGACGACAGCTTCAATGGCGCTGTTAGCCAACTCAAATAACATAATCAATACCACAGACCCGATAAGCAGCAGTTTTTCAACCAGCGTCACCGGCAGCAAACACGCGATAATAACGCCGACAATCGTCAGTATCGTTTCCTGACGGAATGCCGCCTCATGCTGCCACGCCTGCTTCAACCCCTTCAAGGAATAACCGGTCGCCTTAATAATCCGGGTCATCCCCGTTGCTTTATTCATTTATCCTCCATTTTTAGACTCTAAATAATTCGAGTTCCAGGCAGGCGGCAAGAGAGGGAATCCCGATGAGCTTACTCAAGTAAGTGATTCGGGTGACAAATCTGCCGGGAGCAGATTTGAACGCTGCTTGCAGCGGCCCTTCAGGGCGAGGCCCACGACGGGCCGAGTATTTAAACGCTGCCAACGCACATGCAACTTGAAGTATGACGAGTATACGCAAAATAGTTCGCATTTTAACGCACCTACGTTGTCTCATCACCACAGATCTCCGGCGCAGTTTCTGGTATCCTTGCGGCGCATTGCTAACAAGAGGCTCTACGTTGTTATGTCAGGTTGGCGTAAAATTTACTATAAACTATTGAATCTCCCACTGAAACTGTTGGTGAAAAGCAAAGTTATTCCTACAGATCCGGTGGTCGAGTTGAGGTTAGATCCCTCACGTCCTATACTCTATGTTCTGCCTTATAATTCCCAGGCGGATCTACTGACGCTACGCGCGAAATGCCTGGCATTGGGGTTACCCGATCCCTCGCAGTCGTTCGAATTCAATGGCGTCGAACTCCCCAGCCACGTATTTATTAATGACGGGCCGCGCGTCTTCCGCTATTACGTTCCCAAACAGAAATCTGTCAAGCTGTTCCACGACTATCTGGATCTGCACCGAGCCAATCCAGATCTAGACGTGCAGATGGTGCCGGTTTCCGTGATGTTTGGGCGCTCTCCAGGTCGAGAAGGCCATTCTCAGGCCACGCCACACCTGCGGTTACTCAACGGCATCGAAAAATTCTTTGCCGTACTGTGGCTAGGCCGTGACAGCTTTGTCCGCTTCTCCAGCCCGGTGTCGCTGCGCTATATGGCGACTGAGCATGGCACTGACAAAACCATAGCCCACAAACTGGCGCGTGTCGCGCGTATGCACTTCTCTCGCCAGCGTTTGGCGGCAGTTGGCCCACGTTTACCGGTGCGTCAGGATCTGTTTAACAAGTTACTGGATTCCAAAGCGATCAAGAAAGCCGTAGACGATGAGGCACGCAGTAAGAAGATTTCTCATGAGAAAGCGCAGCAAAATGCGATTGCGCTGATGGAAGAAATCGCCGCCGATTTCTCCTACGAAGCGGTGCGCCTGTCGGATCGCGTATTGAGCTGGACGTGGAACCGCCTTTATCAGGGGATCAACGTCCATAACGCCGAACGCGTTCGTCAACTGGCGCAGGATGGTCACGGCATTGTCTATGTGCCTTGCCACCGCAGCCATATGGATTACCTGCTGCTGTCCTACGTCCTGTACCATCAAGGCTTAGTCCCGCCGCACATCGCCGCAGGCATCAACCTTAATTTCTGGCCGGCAGGCCCGATCTTCCGCCGTCTTGGCGCGTTCTTTATTCGTCGAACCTTCAAAGGCAACAAACTCTATTCCACGATTTTCCGCGAATACCTGGGCGAGTTGTTTGCCCGTGGTTATTCCGTTGAATACTTTATGGAAGGCGGACGCTCGCGCACGGGGCGTCTTCTTGATCCCAAAACCGGTACGCTGGCCATGACCATTCAGGCCATGCTCAGAGGCGGCACGCGTCCTATCACACTGGTGCCGATTTATGTCGGTTACGAGCATGTGATGGAAGTCGGTACCTATGCGAAAGAGCTACGCGGCGCAGTGAAGGAAAAAGAAGGCTTTATGCAGATGGTGCGCGGTTTGCGCAAGCTGCGTAATTTAGGTCAGGGCTATGTGAACTTCGGTGAACCGCTCCCGCTAACAACCTATCTGAACCAGCATGTACCGCAGTGGCGTGATGCGATTGATCCCATTGAGGCACAGCGCCCAAGCTGGCTAACGCCGACGGTGCAAGATATCTCTATGGATATCATGGTGCGCATCAATAACTCTGCGGCAGCAAACGCGATGAACTTGTGCTCCACAGCGTTATTAGCATCGCGCCAGCGTTCACTGACGCGTGAGCAAATGCACGAACAGCTCGATTGCTACCTGCAACTGCTGCGTCAAACGCCTTACCACAAGGATATTACGGCTCCCAAAAAGACAGCGAATGAATTGCTGGAACACGCGCTGGGCATGAACAAATTCGAAGTGGAGAAGGACAGCATTGGCGATATCATCATTCTGCCACGCGAACAGGCAGTTCTGATGACGTATTATCGTAATAACATCCAGCATCTGTTGGTGTTACCGTCGTTGATCGCCAGCATCGTCATTCATCATCGTCGGATTACGCTTGCCGACGTTGTGCAACAAATCACGCTAATCTATCCGCTGCTGCAAGCCGAGTTGTTCCTGCATTATTCCAAAGAGCAATTACCGGACGTACTGGAAACACTAGCTAATGAACTGATTCGACAACAGTTACTGTGCAGCCGTGATGGCGAATTAGCCATCAATCCACCACGCATCCGTACACTACAACTGCTGTCTGCTGGCGTGCGTGAAACGCTACAACGTTATGCGATTACGCTGTCTTTACTGTGTGCAAATCCAGAAATCAACCGTGGAACGCTGGAGAAAGAAAGTCGGAATATGGCACAGCGTCTGTCCGTTTTACACGGTATTAATGCACCGGAGTTTTTCGATAAAGCAGTGTTCTCAACGCTGGTCGCCACGTTACGCACAGCCGGGTATATCACCGACAGTGCGGAAGCGGCGCAAGGCGATATTGTGGCAATCTACAGCATCCTTGGCGATCTGATCACTCCAGAAGTTCGGTTGACTATCGAAAGCGCCAGCTCACCCACCGAAATGGAAACAGCCAGTCAGACGGTGGAAGAAGCAAAGCAGGAATAGCCTGACCGGAGTAACGGGAAAATGGCGGATAACACGCCGCCATCAAGCCGTGGATGCGTTTAGCATAATAAACGTATCACAAAACATTCCGTCATAAAAAAGCAGCGAGAAATCGCTGCTTTTTTGTCTCTACCATCTACCTTACAGGCCGAACAGCACACCAATAAATATCGCCATACCTGCATATTTATTATTGTGGAATGCCTTAAAGCAGGCATCACGTTCACGCCCAGCAGTCAGTATTTGCTGATAGACAAACATCCCACCAGCCACCAGCAGAGAAATAGTGTAGGGGGTTCCCAGTCCGGTGATGTATCCCAAAGCCAATAACAACGCCAGCATACTAAGCTGCAATAACCCGATGATGACATTGTCAAAACGACCAAATAAGATCGCCGTGGATTTCACGCCGATCTTCAGGTCATCATCACGATCCACCATCGCATATTGCGTATCGTAAGCCACCGTCCAGCAAATATATGCCAAAAACATCATCCAGCAGGTTACCGGCAGGCTTTCACTGACTGCCGCGTAGGCCATGGGGATCGACCAACCGAATGCCGCCCCCAGCACAAACTGCGGCAGATGGCTGACCCGTTTCATAAACGGATAAATCCACGCCAGAGCCAGCCCGGCGACAGACAGCAGGATCGTCATCTTATTCAGCGTCAACACCAGACCAAATGCCAGCAAGACCAGAACCACAAACAGAACTTTGGCAGATTGCTCGCTCACCTCGCCGCTGGGCAATGGGCGAGAAGCGGTGCGTTTTACATGGCCGTCAAAATGACGGTCAGCATAATCATTGATGACGCAGCCCGCCGCACGCATAAGGAAAACGCCTGCGACAAAAACAAAGAGCGTCCACGGTGCAGGTGTTTTCCCTCCCGCCAGCCACAGTGCCCATAGTGTTGGCCACAGCAGCAACAGGGAACCTATCGGTTTATCAATTCGCATCAAGCGACAATAAGCCAGCCATTTCCCTGCTGTAACACTTCTTTCCAAGGATTTATCTCCTCAAATTACCTGCCAACCTTCATCACTGGGTGTGTAATAAACCGGTGATTCCGGTAAGAAAAGCTCAGTCAACAGTAACGGATGCCCAGAAAGACACAGGCGGGAACGCCGCGCCCATAAACCTTCGCAGCATCCGGTATGAATGTAATCACGCGTCAGCGATTTTTGCTCAAACAGATAACGACCCAACGGTTGATTGCCTATTTTCACCAAAGCCGCACCAGAACCGTCAAGTGTCTGTTGTGGGACAATCGTTCGGCCGAAAAGCCAGGGGCGATCGTCACCATACAGCACAACTTCACGCAGCCAGTAACGTTCATCAAGCGGGAGTTGATCGCGCTCTTCGCCCAACGACTGTGGCGTAATGAACCCCTCACGACAAAGCGTGACCCTCAGTTGAACGCAGTATTTTTCAAGCCGCTGCGTCATGGAACTGGTTTCCATCAGCCAGTCACCAATGTGTTCAGGCAATACCGAAGGGGGTTCAGTAAACCAGGATATGGTGCGCAGAAGCGTTGACACATCGTCAGACATTGTCCCTACTCCAGACAGGGTTGCTTATCAATAAAGCATTCGTAAATAAAGTAAGCGTCCCTATTGTAGCGCAGAATGGTTCCCTCGATAACACGCTATAAACGCATTCATCAACGATACGGCAACATTTCAGCAATGGGGCGAAATGTGTAACGCATAAAAAAAAAGCACCACCCGGTATCGCGACCGGATAGTGCTCTTTAAAGGACAGAAAGACGAGCTTCTGTAACCTGACTTCCCGCCACCGGAAAACGGCTTCCGGCGACAAGGGGGTCACATTACATCATGCCGCCCATACCACCCATACCGCCCATACCACCAGCAGCACCTAAGTCAGGCGCATCGCCTTTAGGCAGGTCGGTCACCATACATTCGGTGGTGATCATCAGACCAGCAACGGAAGCCGCGAATTGCAGCGCAGAACGGGTAACTTTGGTCGGATCCAGGATACCGAAATCGATCATGTTGCCGTATTCTTCAGTCGCTGCGTTGTAACCGTAATTACCTTCGCCAGCTTTAACAGTATTCGCAACCACAGATGGCTCTTCACCAGCGTTGGAAACGATCTGACGCAGTGGAGCTTCCATCGCGCGCAGCGCAACTTTGATACCCACATTCTGATCTTCGTTCTGAGCAGTCAGAGAAGCCAGTTTGGCCGCAACGCGAACCAGCGCCACACCACCACCAGCAACCACGCCTTCTTCTACCGCAGCGCGAGTCGCAGCCAGGGCATCTTCAACGCGTGCTTTCTTCTCTTTCATTTCAACTTCAGTTGCTGCGCCAACTTTGATAACGGCTACGCCGCCAGCCAGTTTAGCCACACGCTCTTGCAGTTTCTCTTTGTCATAATCTGAGGTTGCTTCTTCAACCTGCTGACGGATCTGAGCAACACGGCCCTGGATCGCAGCTTCTTCACCCGTACCATCGATGATGGTGGTGGTGTCTTTGTTGATAACAACGCGTTTTGCCTGACCCAGATCTTCCAGCGTCGCTTTTTCCAGCTCCAGACCGATCTCTTCAGAGATAACGGTACCGCCAGTCAGCGTAGCGATGTCTTGCAGCATTGCTTTACGACGGTCGCCGAAGCCCGGTGCTTTCACCGCAGCCACTTTCACGATACCACGCATGGTGTTAACCACCAGCGTTGCCAGCGCTTCGCCTTCAACGTCTTCAGCCACGATAACCAGCGGTTTGCCCGCTTTCGCTACGGCTTCCAGTACTGGCAGCATTTCGCGGATGTTGGAGATTTTTTTGTCAGCCAGCAAGATGAACGGGCTTTCCAGTTCTACAGCGCCAGTTTCTGGCTTGTTGATGAAGTACGGAGACAGGTAGCCACGGTCGAACTGCATACCTTCAACCACGTCCAGCTCGTCTTGCAGACCTGTACCTTCTTCAACGGTGATAACACCTTCTTTACCGACTTTGTCCATGGCTTCGGCAATCATTTTGCCTACGGTTTCGTCGGAGTTAGCAGAGATGGTACCAACCTGAGCGATAGCTTTAGAGTCAGAGCACGGTACAGACAGTGTTTTCAGCTCTTCAACAGCAGCGATAACGGCTTTATCGATACCGCGCTTCAGATCCATCGGGTTCATGCCCGCAGCAACAGCTTTCAGGCCTTCAGTGATGATAGCCTGCGCCAATACGGTTGCGGTCGTGGTGCCGTCGCCTGCTGCGTCATTCGCTTTAGAGGCAACTTCTTTCACCATCTGTGCGCCCATGTTCTCGAACTTGTCTTCCAGCTCGATTTCACGCGCAACAGATACGCCGTCTTTAGTAATGGTCGGTGCACCGAAGGATTTATCCAAAACCACGTTACGGCCTTTCGGGCCCAGGGTAACCTTCACTGCATCAGCCAGTACATTCACGCCGCGCAGCATTTTTACGCGAGCGTCATTACCGAATTTTACGTCTTTAGCTGCCATGGTGTATTTCCCTTAAATTCGTTCAGTTCAGATGATTACGCGCGATTACGCTTCAACAATTGCCAGAATGTCACTTTCAGACATGATCAACACTTCTTCGTTATCGATCTTCTCTGCTTTCACGCCATAGCCATCATTGAAAATAACGATGTCGCCTACTTTCACATCCAGCGGCTTCACTTCGCCATTTTCCAGGATACGTCCGTGACCTACGGCCAGAACTTCACCACGGGTAGATTTACCTGCAGCGGAACCAGTCAGTACGATACCGCCAGCAGATTTTGACTCGACTTCTTTGCGCTTGACGATCACGCGGTCATGCAATGGACGAATATTCATTGATAGCTCTCCTTTGAGAAAGTCCATATCGGTTTAGGATAAACGCCGACGATGTTTTCATAACGATTATGCTTTTCATAATCGGCCTTGTGGTTTTCTAAGTGGGGGCGTTTCATCGCCCTTCAAGGGAGACAATTCATTTTTTTTGCGTTAGGCAGCTATGTATTACCGATAGCAGATAAAAAATAAGGATTATCAACATGATAATCCTTAGCGGTTTTTCAGACTGTCGCGATGTTAGCGGTCATCTCGATCGTCCCGGTGTTCAATATTTCCGCGCCCGCCATCCTTACGCTGGTATTCACCTTCGAAGGTGTTCCCTCCGGAAGGCGGTGCATTAGAGCCGGAACCCCAGATGTGTAAGTGAGGCATCAGTTTAAGCGTCAGGCTTTTCTGCACGGGCGGCAGTAATAGCAACAGCCCCAGAAAGTCAGTCAGGAAGCCAGGGATCAAGAGCAGGAAACCTGCCAGCACCAGTGACACGCTTTTTACCATTTCAGCCGCAGGGCTTTCGCCTGCCGCCATTTTCTGCTGCATCTGCACCAGCGTTTTCATCCCCTGATTGCGCACCAGCGAGACGCCCAAGCAGGACGTGAAAACCACCAGCAGCAAGGTCATGGCGACACCCAGCACGTCAGCCACGTGAATAAACAGCGATATCTCGATGTAAGCTAAAAGAAAAATCAGTAATAACGGTAACCAGCGCACCCGGTTCTCCTGTGTTTTTTTACGCGTACTGTCTGTCGTTAATCAGCACATGTATTAATGAAAACGTGTTAAGCCATCGCGATTGCAAATCCAGATACGTTTTACTCCCAATGGATTAGGCAAAGTACACGCTCTGTTCTGCGATCCGGCACATCATGATTTAGTTAAATGGGTGCGCCTTTGCCTATTTTCAAGCCGCCACCTCACGATTATTGTTCTAAAATAATGACTCGTGACTACAATCACAGTTCATTTACCGTAGCGGTAGAGAACGCCAGTATAGTGATCTAAACACCTGTTTTTCGCTGTCGTAACGACATATCCTCACGGCAATGGATATCTGGTTGGTCAAACATCCCGATACTACTGCCGAGATGAGGCGGTTTATCCGTAGTCGCGCTGTTTTCCTAAGTAAGGCGTTTTCCGAAGTAAGACCATCCGAAAAACCAGTCCACAACGTCTAGTCACATCACTAGTCGCACAACAGGATAGGCACTCTCATGTCAGAAAACATCCGTATTGAAGAAGACCTGTTAGGCACCCGAGAAGTTCCCGCAGACGCGTATTATGGCGTTCACACGCTACGAGCCGTCGAAAATTTCTATATTAGTAATAATAAAATCAGTGACATTCCTGAGTTCGTGCGCGGCATGGTCATGGTGAAGAAAGCCGCTGCGCTTGCGAACAAAGAGCTGCAAACGATCCCGAAAAAAATCGCCGACATCATTATCCGCGCCTGTGATGACGTGCTGAATAACGGCAAATGCATGGATCAATTCCCGGTAGATGTCTATCAAGGGGGCGCGGGTACGTCGGTCAACATGAATACCAACGAAGTATTAGCCAATATTGGTCTGGAGCTGATGGGCCACCAGAAAGGCGAATACCAGTATCTGAACCCTAACGATCACCTGAATAAATGTCAGTCCACCAATGACGCCTACCCCACCGGATTCCGTATCGCGGTCTACGCGGCCATACTGAAATTGACCGATGCAATAGCGAAATTGAGCGAGGGCTTTGAGCGCAAAGCCAACGAATTTGAAGATGTTCTGAAAATGGGTCGAACCCAGTTACAAGATGCCGTACCGATGACGCTCGGTCAGGAATTTCATGCGTTTAACGTGCTGTTACAGGAAGAGATTAAAAACCTGCTGCGCACGGCCGAACTGCTGCTTGAAGTCAATCTGGGAGCTACCGCGATCGGTACACGCCTGAATACGCCGGACGGCTACCAGCAACTGGCGGTACAACGTCTGGCGGAAGTCAGCGGCCTGCCGTGTGTGCCAGCAGAAGATTTGATCGAAGCCACGTCAGACTGTGGCGCCTATGTCATGGTGCACAGTTCGTTGAAGCGCCTGGCCGTGAAACTATCGAAGATCTGCAATGACCTGCGTCTGCTCTCTTCCGGCCCTCGCGCTGGCCTGAATGAAATCAACCTGCCGGAGTTGCAGGCTGGCTCCTCGATCATGCCTGCCAAGGTTAACCCCGTGGTGCCGGAAGTGGTCAATCAGGTGTGCTTCAAGGTCATCGGCAACGACACCTGTGTCACCATGGCGTCGGAGGCTGGGCAATTGCAGTTAAACGTGATGGAACCGGTTATCGGTCAGGCGATGTTTGAATCGACCCACATCCTGACCAATGCCTGCTACAACCTACTAGAGAAATGCGTCAACGGCATCACCGCGAATAAGAGCGTCTGCGAAGCCTACGTCTTCAATTCTATCGGAATTGTGACATACCTGAACCCGTTTATCGGCCACCACAACGGCGATATCGTCGGCAGAATCTGTGCGGAAACGGGGAAAAGCGTGCGTGAAGTCGTACTGGAGCGTGGTCTGCTGACAGAAGCCGAACTGGATGACATTTTCTCCATCCAGAACTTGATGCATCCGGCGTACAAAGCCAAACGCTATACCGATGAAAACGAGCTTCCTTAACACCGACATTTAATTTTTCTCAGGCACGTCCGTTCACGAAGAACAGCGTGCCTTTATTTTTTGCTGCATACAGCCATAAGAATAAGTTATGGACTCTACATAATTCGAGTTTCAGGACAAAACGATAACGTTTTGAACGACGCAAAGCGTTGGCCCGCTAGAGCGAGGCCAACGCACATGCAACTTGAAGTATGACGAGTAGACCGAATTTTTTATTAATTAAGGAGCATAGTCATGCTTGGTCTTGAGTTACTCATTGTTCTGCTCGCCATCTATTTGGGAGCACGGCTAGGAGGCATCGGCATTGGTTTCGCCGGTGGTCTAGGGGTGCTGGTACTTACGCTAGGGTTTCAGATAAAGCCCGGCGTAATCCCTTTTGATGTCATTGAAATTATCATGGCCGTTATCGCCGCCATCGCTGCCATGCAGGTGGCGGGCGGAATGGATTATCTGGTCAGCCTGGCGGAAAAACTGCTACGTAAGCACCCGAAATACGTCACCTTCCTCGCGCCGCTGGTCACCTACTTCATGACGATCCTGGCGGGAACCGGACACACCGCGTTTTCCACCCTGCCCGTTATCGCCGAGGTCGCCAAAGAGCAGGGGATTCGCCCTTCTCGCCCGCTCTCCATCGCCGTTGTCGCCTCACAAATCGCGATTACCGCCTCACCAATCTCTGCGGCGGTGGTGTTTGTCGCCGGTATTCTTGAACCGCACGGGGTTAGCTATCTATTGTTGCTGGGGATCTGTATTCCTACCACGCTGGCAGCGATTATGCTGACAGCGATTGTGACTAACTTCTTGGGCAAAGAGCTAAAAGACGATCCTATTTATCAGGAACGTCTGAAAAAAGGCGAAACTACGCTGCGCGGCAATAGCCAACATGAGATCAAACCGGGGGCCAAGCTGTCCGTGGTTCTGTTTCTGATTGGCATCGTCGCGGTCGTGCTGTATGCGACGGCAATCAGCGGCACTGTCGGGCTGATTCAGAACCCGGTTCTGCCACGTAACGAAGCGATTGTGGTTTTCATGCTGACCATCGCTACGCTGATTTGTATCACCTGCAAAATCGACACCTCACGCATCCTCTCCGCCAGCACGTTTAAGTCCGGCATGAGCGCCTGTATCTGCGTGATGGGCGTGGCCTGGCTGGGTGATACTTTTGTTAAAGCGCATATTTCCGATATTCAGGACACCGCAGGCGCACTGCTGCAAAGCTACCCGTGGATGCTGGCTGTCGTGCTGTTCTTCGCTGCCACGCTGCTCTACTCTCAGGCAGCAACGGCGAAAGCACTGATGCCCGCGGCGCTTCTGCTGGGCGTCTCTCCAGTCACGGCAGTGGCGTCCTTTGCTGCCGTTTCCGCCCTGTTCGTTCTACCGACCTACCCGACCCTGCTGGCGGCGGTAGAGATGGACGACACCGGCTCAACACGCATCGGCAAGTTTGTGTTTAACCACTCCTTCCTGATCCCCGGCGTGATAGCTATTACGCTGTCGGTGCTATTTGGCTTTATCCTCGGCAGCATCCTGATCTAAAGGTTGCCCTTCGGACGGTTCCCTGCGGATCGACCTGACACGTCGATCCGTATCATTTCCTCACGCAAATAAAGCAAGGTATAGTGTGGCTCTGGTTGTCTGGGATTTGTTCATCTGACACGGAGGATATGATGTCTGACCGCCCGCTTTGCGATGCCGTCGTCATATTATGTACCGCACCTGACGACGCCTGTGCGCAACAGCTTGCCAACTCGCTACTGGAAACGCGGCTTGCCGCCTGCGTCACGCTGCTGCCCGGAGCACGTTCGCTCTACTATTGGGACGGCAAGCTCGAACAGCAATCAGAAGTACAAATGCTGATAAAAAGCGATATCTCACATCAGCAAGCGCTGCTGACTCATCTGAAACAACAACACCCTTATGATACGCCAGAGCTACTCGTCCTGCCGGTATCTGGGGGCGATAGCGATTATCTGACATGGCTCAACGCATCTTTACGCTGATTTTCCTGTTATGGACGGCTGTCGGCACATCCAATGTGGCCGCCTCTTCTTTCGGTCAGAAACTATTTGGCAACAGCACGACGTCACGGTTTCTGCCGGTCGATGGGGCTTTCGCCTTTGAGTTTCAGCAGCAGGGAAATCTGCTCAATCTGCGCTGGGACATCCATCCCGATTACTACCTGTACCGTGCACAAATCAAGATCGAAGGAAACGGTGCCACGCTTGGCAAGGTAGAATTGCCACAGGGTGAAAGCCATAACGACGAGTTTTTCGGTCAGGTCTTTATTCTGCGGGATCGGCTGGTGCTAGCGGTTCCGATTGAACAAACTGAGGGCGGTGCAACGGTCAAAGTGACCTATCAAGGCTGCGCCGATGCGGGTTTCTGCTACCCGCCGGAAACACGCATCGTTCCTCTCAGTCAGGTGCTGGCTAACTCAGTCACAGATACATTGAATACCGCATCAGGCCAGACCATACCGCCGCAGACCACGCCCATGCCGTTCTCGCCGTGGTGGGCGCTGTTGATTGGCATCGGCGTCGCCTTTACCCCCTGTGTCCTGCCGATGTACCCGCTGATTGCCAGTTTGGTGCTGGGCAGAAAAGAGCAGCTAACACCGCGCCGCACGCTGCTGCTGTCGATGACCTATGTTCAAGGTATGGCGCTAACTTACACGCTGCTCGGACTGGTTGTCGCCGCCGCCGGATTACGCTTCCAGGCGGCGCTCCAGCATCCAGCTATCCTGATTGGCCTATCGGTGATATTTGTCGCACTGGCGCTGTCCATGTTTGGTCTCTATACGCTCCAACTCCCATCATCGGTACAAACCCGGCTGACCGAGTGGAGTAACCGTCAGCAGGGTGGCTCAGTCACTGGCGTATTCTGTATGGGCGCACTGGCAGGGCTAATTTGCTCCCCCTGCACCACGGCTCCGCTTAGCGCCATCCTGCTTTACATCGCTCAAAGCGGCAACATGCTGGCGGGCGGCGGGACGCTTTATCTCTACGCTCTGGGCATGGGCTTACCACTCATTCTGGTCACGCTGTTTGGCAATAAACTGCTACCACGCAGCGGCCCGTGGATGCAGTACGTTAAGGAAGCCTTTGGCTTCATCATTCTGGCGCTGCCTGTCTTCCTGTTGGAACGTATTCTCGGTGAGACGTGGGGAATGCGGCTGTGGAGCGCACTGGGTATCGCCTTCTTCGGCTGGGCGCTCATGCTGACGCTGCGCAGCAGTAAAGGCTGGATGCGCGGCGTACAATTGCTGCTACTGGCAGGCGTAGTGATCAGCGCCAAGCCGCTGCAAGACTGGGTATTCCCCCCTACTGGCATGACGCAAACCCACGCATCGGCGCTGAACTTTGCCCCTGTCGCCAATGTTGCAGAGCTCAACAGCGCACTGGCAAAGAGCACTCAGCCTGTTATGCTCGACCTTTACGCTGACTGGTGCGTGGCCTGCAAAGAGTTTGAGAAATACACGTTCAGCGACCCGGCGGTGCAGGGCCATCTGTCGCGCATCACGCTACTACAGGCTGATGTTACCGCTAATCGCGAAGAACAGAACGCGCTGCTGAAAAAGCTACAGGTTCTAGGGTTGCCAACCATCGTGTTTTTTGACATCCAGGGGAAAGAGATCCCCGGCTCACGCGTCACTGGTTTTATGGACGCTGAACAATTTCAGGCACATTTGCAGAAATTCAGCCCATAAACGACACTTTCTATTCGATTTTGTGCTTCTGGAGGAGACCTAATGCAACGGGAAGATGTTCTTGAACATGCGCTTACTCTACTGGAGCAGCACGGATTTGCCATGACGACGCTGGATATGCTGGCGGAGAAACTAGGGGTTCCCGTAGAGGAACTGACGCCATTCTGGCCGGATCGGGAGGCGCTGCTGTATGACGGCCTACGTCATCATAGCCAGCAGGTCGATACCTGGCGGCGTCAGTTGCTATTGGACGACGAGAAAAGCATTGAGCAAAAGCTGCTGGCGCGCTATCAGGTACTGCATGAGTCGGTGAACAAACAGCGTTATCCTGGCTGCTTGTTTATCGCCGCGTGCAGCTTCTTCCCTGACATCAATCATCCTATCCACCAAATTGCAGAACAGCAGAAGCAGGCTTCTTACCGCTACACCCGCGATTTACTGGAAGAGCTGGAAACCGACGATCCCGAGATGGTAGCACAACAGATGGAACTGATTCTGGAAGGCTGCCTAAGCAACCTGCTGGTCAAGCATCAGGCCGCCAGCATCGCCACCGCCCAACGGCTGGCAGAAGATGTATTACGCTTCGCGCTGTGCCGCAAGGGTGGGGCGTTGACCTAAGCGAGCATTCCTACCCAGGCTGAAACGAACAGACACAGCGCCATCAGGCGCTGAAAGCGCACCATTGCAACGGTGGTGCGAAACACCCTGTTCACGGCCCTCCCCAGCCATGCCCAGCACACCAAACACGCGATAGAGATAATCAAGAACCACAGAGCCATTATCGATACATCCCGCAACACGCGATCCCCCGCAGGGGCGAACAGGCTGACGACGGCCAATGCCATCATCCACGTTTTCGGGTTAATCACCTGTAACAATGCCGCAGCGCGCGCCGTAAAACGGTTGTGCGATTCGCCAGAGAGATTAGCTGCTGGCGCCCTGAATAGCTGCCAGCTCATCCAGCTTAACCACAGCACACCCGCCCAGCTCATCACCTGACGTATGACTGGATACTGACGCAGCATCTCCCCCGCGCCAGCACCTGAAATCAGTACAATAGCGCTTGCTGCCACACAGGCACCGACCACCGCGGGTAGCGTGTTTCTCACACCATAGCGCTGGCTGTTGGTTAGAATCAGGATATTAGTTGGTCCCGGCGTTATCGAGGCGACAAACGCAAATAGCAGAAACGGCATCAAATTCACAGGTCACTCCTTTTTTAAGAGCCCTGACTGTGCCGCTATCTTCTGGAAACGTCTGGAAGGTTTGTGCATAACCGACGGTAATGGGCAGGCGAGATCCGGTATGCCCGCTGAAACCAGCGACCAAGATGGCTTTGATCGGAGAAACCCAAGGCCGCAGCCACATCAGCAGGCTGATCGCCATATGCCAGTAACTGCCGTGCTTTCGCCAAACGAAGTTGGATAAGCCAGGCGTGCGGAGCCAAATGAAATTCACGTTTAAAACAACGCGTCAGCGTGAAGCGATCGGTGCCCGTCTCCCGAGCAAGGTCAGACAGGCCGATATTTTCGCCCACATGTGCATAAAGATAATCGCGTGCGCGATGGGCCACGGCTGTACTTTGCAACTGCGATGGTAGCTTTTTTCGCCAGTGGCAATGCGCAGTGATCTGCAAGAGCAGATTATCCATGGCGCTCTGCTGCACAATTTTCATCTCATCGTTGTGAAGCGTGGCGAACGTATCACTAATCGAACGAACCAACTGTGGCTCACGCGTGAGTGTTTGCGCAAAATGGAGTGAGTAACTCCCGGGAGTGGACTCATGCAAGCCGTGCAGCGCATTGGTCAGCCACTGCTCATCAAGATAAAACGTCAGATAGGTAAACCCACCGTCGACTGGCGCATCACCGTCGTGAATTTCACCCGGCTCCAGCAAAAATGCGTCTCCTGGACGACTATGATATCGCTCACGGCGGCAGTGAAACTGCTGTGTACCGGAAAGTGTCACCCCCACGAGGTAGCTGTCGTGCCAATGTGGATCGTAGGCGTGCCCCTCAAAATGCGCCTTGATCGTTTCAATCCCCGTATCTGCATGCTGACGTAGCTCAAGCCAGTCGTTCGCCATATTGCTCCCCTCTTTTCGCTATCAGCATTGCCACTTCATACGCATCAATCTGGAAGATTTGTGCAAAATCGACACCCTGCCATCAGATTGCCGTAAAGTTAAGCAGTTGAACAGCTTTTCCCTAAATAGGGTTGACGATCATACGGGATTAAGGTTTAATGCGCCCCGTTGCCCGGATAGCTCAGTCGGTAGAGCAGAGGATTGAAAATCCTCGTGTCCTTGGTTCGATTCCGAGTCCGGGCACCACCTTTCCTTTTTTATGCCTCCTTATCAATCCCTATGTTATTGCGATTCAATAAGTTGGCGTAAAAATCTTTTCCGATGCGTTTTGATTTATCCCTTCGTATCGGGGAATTTGTGGGTCAGATTGCGGGTCATTCAGTTCGATGAACGGGAGTGACCCTCATATGTTAACTGACAGTAAAGTCCGATCCGCGAAACCTCTCGCAAAATCTTATAAGCTCACTGACTCGCAAGGCCTGTACCTCACGGTATCCACCAGCGGCGCTAAGCTATGGTACTTTCGCTATCGCCTCGGCGGTAAAGAGAACCGTCTGGCCTTTGGCCCCTACCCTCAAACCACGCTGGCAGAGGCCCGCGAAAAGCGCGATGCGGCACGTAAGCTATTGGCATCCGGCATCAGCCCTTCCCAACTTCGCAAAACGAACAATCCCGCCGTTGATGAATCCCACACCTTTCAGTATGTCGCGACAGCATGGCACACCAGCAGCCTCAAGCTTTGGTCAGACGTGCACGCCGATAAAATCCTCACCTGCCTGAAACGCTACGTTTTCCCCACCATTGGCGCGATGGATATCGCTCAGGTTGAAACCCGCCATCTGGCGCAGTTGGTTAAGGCGATTGACGATAAAGGCGTGCACGACGTCGCCGGACGGGTGCGCCAGCATCTGACCAAAATCATGCGCCATGCCGTACAGCAGGGCGTCATCAAATATAATCCGGCTTACGATTTGGACGGTGTCGTGACCCCGGTCGTGACCCAACATCACCCCGCCCTGCCGCTGAAACGCCTGCCTGAACTGCTGGCGAAGATGGAGAACTACAAAGGCCGGATGCTGACCCGTCTGGCGCTGGAGCTGAATCTGCATGTTTTTCTGCGCTCCAGCGAACTCCGTTTTGCCCGCTGGGATGAATTCAACCTGAAAGCCCATATTTGGAGCGTACCCGCCCAGCGTGAAGCGGTAAACGGCGTGAGGTTCTCAGAGCGTGGCGCAAAGATGAAGGATGAACATCTGGTGCCGCTGTCACGGCAGGCGGTCGCCCTACTGAAACAGATTCAGGCGATTTCCGGCGAATCGGTCTTCGTTTTTCCCGGTGCCCATACCCTGAACAAGCCGATGAGTGAAAATACCATCAACAAGGCGCTACGCGTAATTGGCTATGACACCAAAACCGAAATCTGCGGCCACGGCTTCAGAACCATGGCCTGTAGCGCCCTGAACGAGTCCGGACGCTGGTCAAAGGATGCCATTGAGCGACAGATGAGCCACAAAGAGCGCAACGGCGTGCGGGCGGCTTATGTGCATAAAGCGGAACATCTGGAAGCCAGAATCGAAATGATGCAGTGGTGGTCGGATTATCTCGATGCCTGCCAGCATCAGTTCATCCCGGCTTATCGCTTTGAGAAGTCGATTAAAGTTGCCTGAGCCAGACTGATATACCTATGGAATAAGTCGCTTCTAATCGAACAGAGGCGGCTTATCTTGTTTCTCTACGCCGCTGTTGTATCAGGGCTGAGGCGGAGCGCAGCAGAGCGAGCACCGAACATCCCTGATACAACAGCGGATTTTTCACCATCGCAATTACCCGTGTTTACAGGGACAAACGATATGACAGGCCGCCCTTGTATGGCTTTTTAATGGATGCGAGCAGCAGAAATTAAAAAGTGGCGTGAGGCGAGTAAATTCCATTTCGCAGAAATGGCTAATTTGCGTCGCCCGAACCCACCCGCGAGCGTTTCCCCCAAGGGAAACCGAGCAGGCCGGGGGGAGCCGAATAAATTTTGCCGCCCCAGCGAGCAAAAAGACGCGCCCACGCGTCGGTTTATTTGGGGGGCTTGCCCCGCACACCGTCGCCGCTAAGTCTCCGGCCACAAGCCGGTAGCGAGGCGCGACCAACCCATTTAAAGCAGCGTTTCCCGTTATTTCGCACCGAGCCTGCGAGAAAGAGAAATAACAGGCTAAAACGCGCGTCTTAAAGGGGTTGGTCGCGCGTAGCGCGCGACGGTGTGCCGCTGTTGACCCTGGGGATTTTGACGTGGCGTCCAGCCACGACATTACCCCCATGCGACAGGCAATAAGGGCGTCCAGCCCGCATGAACTGGCGCACGCCGCTTTGTGCCGGAAAATACATTTCCCGGCACAGGGCTGAATGGCTACCACCGCATTCGCCTCACGCGCTCGCCGCATACATTCGCCCCATACCATAGGGCGAAGTCATGAGGTGAGAGCATGGGGCGAACAACAAAAGTAAACTGTCGCGCTTCGCTTGCCTTCTCCCGAACCGTTACCGACCTAGTTCGATAACGGTTCGGGAGATCCTGTTTTACTTTAACGATCTTCTGATTTGCGGTAACGGGAAGGCCAGATTTCCGCAGGTGAAACCCCCAGCGCTTCCGCAATCAGCTTTTCCCCTTTCGGCCAGTGTTTTGTTAACGCGTTTGCCAGCGTGGAAGACGCTAACCCCGCTTCTCGGGAAACGGCCGCCAATGTTGTTCCCTTCTTTCTTAACCCGGCGATGATATCTGCCGGGTGCCAATCCTTATCAATCATCTCCATGATCCTTATTTTGTGGCCTCACATTAAACATCATTTGTTCAGATAGTCTAAACAACTACGATGTTAAGTAATGCTAAACACTAAGTCAATGTATGATCATTGATGGTGTAATGAATGCTACCTACTCGTCTCAAAGCTGCCCGACTACGGGCTAATCTAACTCAGGAAAAATTGGGAGTTCTTGCTGGCATTGAAGAAGAAACTGCACGTTCCCGCGTATCTCAGTATGAAGGAGGAATACATCGTCCGACGTTTGAAATGATGTGCGCATTTGCAAAGGTACTTAATGTGCCGGAATGCTACTTTTACACCGTTAACGATGATTTTGCTGAGATGGTTCTGGAGCTTTACCTTAAACATCAGAGTCATTCTTAACGAATGCAAATAAATCCCCCCCCTATTGTTCAGGAAGTCTAAGCAACCTACATGTAAAGTAGTGCTAAACATGCTATCAATATCCTTATTGATGGTGCCATCATGTTGCCCATTCGCCTTAAAACGGCTCGTTTACAAACCAATCTCACTCAAGAAAAGCTAGGCGTACTGGCTGGCATTGAGGAAGCCACTGCACGATCACGCATATCCCAATATGAAAGCGGTATACATCGCCCAACATTTGAGATGATGTGCGCGTTTGCTAAGGTGCTTAATGTGCCAGAGTGTTATTTTTATACGGTTGATGATGATTTTGCTGAAATAATTTTAAAATTACATAATGGTGAAATGGTTCAATGGAAAAAATAAATCGATCCATATAATAATTTTGAAAATTAAATTAATCATATAGCAAATGATACCACCGAAAAGGGCAATCTTACGAGTGCTGAAACCGGGCGAATTTGGTCTTATCTACCTTACTGGGCACTAGCGGATTGTCCCGCCAACCATTGAAACGCAACCAAATAAACGACACAAAGAACGCAAAGCGCATCATGTATCACCAGTAGGATATATCTTCAAGAGATTAATCTTAGCACCTGAATTTTTCAGGTGCTAAGATATATAGGAATAGAAATAATTTTCACTGCCACCGTATATTAGTTAATATACTAACTCACAAAAAATAATACTAATTGGAAAGAAACCATTCAGAGCAATGTTTTGTCGTTCGATGATTATCCACTCATGTCCGAATTCTGACATGCTGATCAATATCAACGGTTATCCATCCTAACTGATTAATTTTTTGAATAGTTTCGTTGTAGACCGGTTGATTAGGTTCTAATCCTCTTAAACTTAATACGAGAGTCGCCCGTTGTGGTCTCTCCGGCATAGCCATTTCGGCTCTTCGTAAAACACTAAGCTTAAGTCGCCAATCGCCTACATTGATTCCACGAGTGGATATCTTATGGTATGCCTTTACAGGAGACCATTTGAAACCATTTTCGACTCGAGATCTTTCATATAAATCTTTAATATCTTTTGGTGCAGCGGGGATCATCGAGTTAAATCTACGAATGCCCTCTTCATCACGGTTATAACTTCCCATACCTACATCAACATTAGTTCTGCAATACTCTGATGAGTAATTTTTATCTATCTCAGGGGAATAGACTAATGTCATCAAGACCTCTCCCTTATATTTTCCATCATCTGTATTCAGGCAGTCAGGAATAGGAAAAGGGAACCGTTCAAACTCAAAACCACCGTGACGAACATCTGTTTCGAAAACCATCGTCATACAATTTGGATCGCAATATAAATGATCAATAATGTCTCCGGGCCGACCAAAGCCCTTATGATTAATAGTATCTGTTGTAACCTTACCACCTAATAAGCTGGAATGTACCATTAGTGCTTTAATGCGTTCCGTTGGAACTTCTACCCTCCCACCCTGAGATAAGAAATGATGTAAATGTGCAGCAATACTTGATGCAATTGGCGTAGCAAAACTGGTCCCAATCGTTTCACAAAGCATATTATTCGGCCCTAGAGATAATATGCCTATTTGAGCAAATGCACCTTTAGCTGTAACATTCCCACCATAATGAGTAATCTCTGGTTTTGGTATACAACTAGGACCGGGGCCAATGCGGGAGAATGGCGATGCCTCATCTATCCGGCTCAATGATAATGGGGTTTCTTTATGAGCCAAACTGCCTATTGTCAACGCTCTGATTGAATCACCCGGAGAAGAAATTCGATTAATACCAGCATGACCACGCGCTGTTGGCCACTGTTCGTAATTATTCTGATTTCCGGCGGCTACAACAAACAGGCATCCATACTTATCATGCATTTCATCCAAGAAATGAGCAAAATCAGAAAAATCAGTATTATGAACAGGATCATTGCCCCCCAACGAGAGATTCCAGACTTTAACTTGCGGATATTTAGGAACAACATCCTCAATAATGGCAACCAACTCGTCTTCGGTTGTCATTCCTCCCTTAGGAAACACATTTACATCGACAATTCTGGCATGTGTACTGGGAAAACGCGCATCCTGATGATTTAAGCTTTGACTATTCACGATTAACGCAGCAACCATTGTGCCGTGACTATAATCTTCGAAACCATCAGGAACGTAGCTTTCTCGTGCAATAACCCACGGGGAAATTAGCGAACTATTCGGGCAAATACCAGAGTCAATAACACCTACTATTGGATAATCAACATCTATTTGTGGTGCAGGAAATAGCTGTTCATCAGCGACTCCCACTGGCGTAGTTTGTAAATATAGATCACTTACTTTAAAAACAGGGATGGTAGAAATCGAACGTAATCCAATAAAATTGACTAGTTTTTTTACAGTATATTTGTTTTCAGTTGTCGCAGAAATAAGATCGCGGCTACTACCATAGTTTAGGTTTTTTAGCTGGATATTATTGTCATTAGCAAATTTATCAAGTGCCAATTTAAGACTATTATTTTTTTCTTCATTTTGGTGATCAAACAACCTGATTTTTAACCTTCCACCTTTTTCCGAGGTAGATAATATATAGTCTAAATCACGACCACTTAACCGATCATCAGAAGAAAAAGGTTCTATCTTTTCAATAGCCGATATATTAGCAATTATTTTCTTACTTTTTCCATCAAGCAATCTAAATAGCTTCGCCAAATAGTAGATCACTTGAAGGGAACTCAGTCCGAGTTATGCGATCTGATCAATCGCCAAATCAAAACAAATCACCAACCGGACTGAGCGATGCCGATCATAGCAGCAATCCCTGATGAAGAACGACGACTAATGCGTAAAGAAGCCCAGCAGACTCGCGATAAAAACCATTCCAGACGACTCATCGCCATACTGATGCTGCATCGGGGAATGACCGTCACCGACGTCGCAAGACTGCTCTGTGCCGCTCGCTCATCCGTCGGAAGATGGATAAATTGGTTTACTTTACATGGCGTTGAAGGATTAAAGAGCCTCAGGTCTGGACGAGAACCACGTTGGCCAGTCGCGGATATCCTGCATATTTTGCCGCTTCTGGTTCAGCGTTCCCCTCAGGACTTTGGCTGGCTGCGTTCCCGCTGGAGCACTGAGTTATTGGCACTTATCGTTAATCGGCTTTTTAATGTAGCGCTTCATCCCGCCACGTTGCACCGCTACCTGAGACGAGCGGGTATTGTCTGGCGCAGAGCCGCACCGACACTGAAAATCAAAGACCCGCACTATGAGGAAAAGCGACTCGCTATCGAACACGCTGTCGCCCGGAAGCAGACAGACCATCCGGTATTCTATCAGGATGAAGTCGATATCGACCTGAACCCGAAAATCGGCGCGGACTGGATGCTCAAAGGACAACAGAAGCGTATTACTACGCCGGGACATAACCAAAAACATTATCTGGCAGGTGCACTGCATTCGGACACGGGGCGAGTCCATTATGTCGGCGGTAACAGCAAGTGCACTGATTTATTTATCAACCTGTTAGAGGCATTACGGCGCACATACCGGCGAGCAAAAACGCTCACGATAGTGGTAGATAACTACATTATCCATAAAAGCCACAAGGTGGAGCGCTGGCTGGAGAAAAATAAGAAGTTCCGGTTGTTGTTCCTGCCAACGTATTCGCCGTGGCTGAATCCAATAGAATTGCTGTGGCTGTCGTTGCACGAAACCATAACGCGTAACCATCAGTGCCGATATATGTGGCAATTGCTGGGTCGGGTAAATCAATTTATGAATGCGGCCTCACCGTTCCCCGGCAATCATCATGGTCTGGCTAAAGTGGAGCGATAATATGCAAAGTTATTTAGATTTCAGTTTATTAAGGCCTGTTGCCGTTGCACTGACCAATAATTCTCCAAAATCCAGAGAACCGACTATTGGACATGTCTGTGGAGAAAACAAGTTTAAAGGACGATGACTTTTAGCTAGCGCCTCTTCTTTAAGAGTAACCTTCACAATTCCAGCCAAACCTGGCCAATTCTTAAACTGTTCAGCAAAATAATCTATAGACTTCCCTGTTTGCTGGGCAAGGCGTGTTCTCACCTCTTGAGTTGCACCGTCTCCAAACACTGTCTGTGGCCCAAAGCCCTCGTAGTTAATTTTTTTGTGATCACTATCACTGATCCGAACAATCTGGACTGGGTTGTTTTGTTTTTCCATGATTAATTAGAATCCTTCTTTGAGGTCAGAGTCGAAATCTTACCCGTCGAGAGACCAAAAATTGCAGCCAATCGCTCAATAGTAAAAACCTTACCATTGAGCATTCGGAGTTTAATGATCTTATCTTCATCACTGAGTTCTGAGTGGCTCAGAATATCTTGATACTGATCCATAGCTAACCCAATGATTAACTTATCGATATCAATGTGCTCTTGTCCTGAGAGTATCGCATTTCGGATCGCCGTTTTGCAGGCTTGCTGTATCATCGCACCACTCATTCCTTCCGTAGCTTCAGCGATCCTCTTTACACTTTTAGGACTGAAATCCCCTAAAAATTGTTCTATCAAGTCGCATCTCAGTTCTTTATTTGGAAGCGTTATTTTTAACCGATATGCAAACCTTCGCCATACAGCAGGATCAAGTAACCCATGATGATTAGTGGCAGCAAGAAGAATTGTATTCTCAGGCAATACATCAATATTTTGCAATAAGCTTACAACAACTCGTTTAAGCTCTCCCAATTCATGCTGGTCATCCCTTGCTTTAGCAAAAGCATCAAACTCATCCAGAAACAAAACGCAGGGCCTACTTGCTGCATGATCAAATAAGCTACGAAGATTTTTAGCCGTAGATCCTAAAAATGAAGAAATCAGCGTATCACAACGAGCGGTTATTAAGGGTAACTCGAGCCTCGCAGCAATATGATGGGCTAATTGCGTCTTTCCACACCCCGGAGGACCGTATAACATCATAGATGGGGAGATACCAACTCCCGCCTCCGACAAGAGGTGTGCCTTACTGATGAAAGACAGAAACTCATCGACATTCTCTTGTACCGCTGCGGGTAACTGGATACGAGTTTCATCTACAGTTGGGTACAACACATCACCTAACGTTAGACGACTATCTTTGTCTACCGGGACAATTGGTTCTGGCCGACCACTAATCCCAGCAGTAGAGTAGTTAGTCCCCGAACTATCTAGCTTTTTTCTAATGCTTTGAGCTGTTCTAGCATCCCCTGCCTTCTCCAGTTTAGATGCAAGAAGCTCTGAATAAGCAGTGACTTGCGTCAAATTATTACTCAATGCCCCTTCAATAACTTTTAGTATTTCTAATGTATGTTGCATGTATTTGATTCATCTGATTGTCGAAGCATGAACACATGATAGACCAAGTGAAGATAATCATCAATATATGAAAAATATGCTCTAAAAATGAAATAATCATGAACTCAGTGAAGATAAATTGAATAAATTGCCGTTTCTTACTCATATACAAACAAAGATGCTCAGACTAGTCGTTGTATCGCTCCTCAGAGGTTCATGGCCTCCCAACTACCCGCAGGAAGCTGTGTCACCTAGCAGTACTGAATGATCAGAATCCGACCAAGTATGCGGCGGCGGTAAGCAAATGAGAGGGGACTCTGGTGCAGTATTTTTAGCTCTGGTTCTGAGAGATTGAATTGAGCCATGATGTTCGGTTATCTCGACTTACTCAGAGCCATATCTCAAAAATAGATTAAAATATTTATGTAATTCAATAAATAATAATTAATACCGTAAAATATTATCTAAAAAAACCTAATCCAACATATCAACTAAAAGCTCAATGTAGGGGTGACGGATCAACATCACTACGAGTGAGGTGGTATGTTTCTCACGCCGTTATATGTGGACCTAATCCCACACATAACGAAGCCTCATTCGCTAAAAAAACGATTTTTCGTGATAACCATCACAAAAACAAAGCGATTTTTTATGGGGGCTTTCATGGGGGCGCTGTTTACAATAAATATCAACAAAATAGATAATTAACAGCAAGTTAATCGTGAGTATGATTCCGAGTCCGGCACCACTAATTTAAAGAAACCAGCCTAGCGGCTGGTTTTTTGCTTTTGGAGGATGGGTTCTGAACTGCGTTTGCTTCTCTATGAACATATTATTTCGCCTCCCCTTCCCCATGATTCGAGTTCATGCCCTGATAGCGTGGCGGCCAGATCTCCTCCGGCTGCTTTCCTAATGCGCAAGCAATTAACCTTTCACCTTTGGGCCAATGTCTTGTTAGTGCGTTCGCGAGTGTTGAAGACGCTAATCCTGATGCCCTTGATACCGCCGCCAACGTTGTTCCTATCTTCCTTAAGCCAGCAATAATGTCTGCCGGATGCCAACCGTACTTATCCATTTATCGACCTCTCCCTATGATGAATTGATTCACTTATCCCATTTTGGGATAAAGTAGTGAGCGACTGATATTTGATCCCAAATTTTATGGGGTTGAATCGATGGCTTCTGTTTACTCTGATGAATATCCAATCGTTATCAAGGCATTACGTGAAGCACGCATTGCCAAAGGGATCACACAGGCAAACCTGACTCTAGCGCTGGATCGCCCCCAATCGTTTATCGCCAAAGTTGAGAATGGAGAAAGAAGGTTAGACATCGTAGAATTTATCCATATCGCCCGTTTACTTTCTCTAGACCCCGCCAGCATTATTGCTAAGATCCCTACAAAATATAAAGCGCTTGGTTAAAGAGGAATATGGCAATGAAACACCTTATTAGCAAGGCTGTGGACAAAGATGATAGTCAGATTCCCAATGCTGCCGAGATACCTATTTCTGATCTGGTGAATGATGTCATAGACAAAGAAGCCCAGCGCATCAAAGCTGAGGAATGGAAGAAGGAAAACCGCGAAGGGATGGAAGACGTCGCCCGATTTATCGCAAAGAATGGTTCTTTTTCTGATGAAAACAGACACTGGTGATCGTGTAATTCATTGTTGATCTGTAATACGCCAGCACATTGACAGCATAGTAGCTAGACTCCACACCACAGCAGAACGCGGAAAGTTCATGCTCGGCATGAAGTAGCTCGGGGCGGAGATCATTTTTTCAATTCCCATGGAGCAGGCGTTTGCATGGTTTTGCGCAGCGCGGCATTCGGTGAAGGAGCCTGATCTAAGCGGGCGAGGAACTCCTGATAAGCGTCAGAATCAGCCATGATGATGCGCTGATCGATCAACACTTCCTCTGCGGCGGCGCGTGCGGCTTCCAGCACAAAATCAGTGCGATTTTTTCCTCTGACCTTCGCAGCTCGATCGATAAGGTCGCGTTCGGCAGGCTTGATACGTAAATTCAATGTTTCGCGTTTCACAGAAACACTGTTCGTGGCTGGCATGATGTTATCCTCTGGCATACGCTTTGAATATTAATCATACAGATAACGTAACGCTAATAGTCATTACGATTTATCGACATCGCAGAAAATCGAACCGAGGGAACGAACCGAGTATTTATTTATCGCATGTATCCCATCATTTTAGTAGACAGCACGAATGGCAACACGCTACCACATGACATTCGCACAGAAATGAGCATACACACTCAATTCAATTCCCTGACACCATACCCCACGACCACCTTTCCGGCAGCAAGGCTTTTTGTTACCACGGTTCCGGCACCAACTTTTACATTATCACCTAATGTAATATCGCCTAGCAGAATAGCATTGGCGCCAAGCTCCACCTGATTGCCCAACACAGGGCTTTTGGTGATATGACCTTCACGGTTTATCACGCTACCAATGGTGACCCCCTGCCGTAATGTACAGTTCGCCCCGATGATGACATCGTAATTCACCACAATACAGTGCGGATGATATATTTTCAGCCCAAAACCGATTTGAGTTCTATGCGGAATTTCCACACAAAACAGCCATTCATTAATCACTTTATTTAGGACAACAAAAGGAACGCTGATAATCTTCAGCAACGTATTTGATGACTGGTAAATGGTTGAAAGGCGAAATAACAGTATTACCAGTTTAGCTTTAATGCTGCCCGCCGCTTTTATTTCACACCATACATGACCGATATTTTTCAGCATATGAATATCTATTCTTAATTCCGTGCTCAGCGCACCGTTACCGTGGAAATTCGATACCAACCGTCGGCCTGCTTGCCCTCGTTGGCGAGATTAATTCGCGATACTCCCTTTGCGTCCAGCATCGCCATTTCAATATTATACTGCCCGGCTGGCAGCGCTTTCGGCATCGCCAATTGGTAGACGGAGGTATGCTGCCCCGGCAACCAAGTGCGGATGTCATAAGCCGCTTTTCCCATACTCATTACGGTCTTGGCATCATCCACCACCCGATAGGCCACATCATATTTCAGATAAATAGGCGCAACACCGTCGTTAAACCACTGCTGGTTTAACGTCAGGCTCTGCCCTTGTGCCAGTTCAGACTCATGAGTTAACGAGGCCAAGCGGAAACGATAGCCGAGTTTGGTCAGCGCGTTATCTACAATGTCCCGATATTCCATCGGCACGCTGCGCGATTTCAGATTAATCGTGCTGGCATGCTGTGCCAGCGCCCAGTCAAAGGCCGCCTGCACTTGCGCACGAGTATAGTGCTGCACGCTCTGCCACTCCGACATATAACCACAGATTTCCAGACTCACCGGCGCGCGTTGCCATGCGGAGCTAAAATTTGGATAAAGCGCCTCCGCATTTTGCAGCCGCTGAGGATAATCATCTTGCATGTGACTCCACGTGGTCGAAAAATTATGCCAGTCCCCCCAACAATCTGCGCGCCATCCTGCACCTTGCTTCACTGCGCTGACCAAAGCATCACCACCGCTAATGAGCATAATTTTTGGGCTGTTGGGAAACTCGGCAAAATACATTTTCACGTACTTATCCAACTGGGCTGATGTGTAGCGTTCAAGTAGCGGCTTAATGGTTGGGAAATTGGTGTTGTGCCACTCGCCCCACGACCCCACCAGCCCAATATCGATATAAGCCAAATTCGAATTACCGTCATAGCGCTGCCCAAAAGCATTAAGCAAACGCTGGCTGTATTCGATAAATACCGGGTCGTCCAGATCCGGCACAAAGGTTTTTTTGTCCGGCGTCCACTCACCCTTGATGCCTTTTTGGATCAGCCAGTCAGGGATCTTCGAACCACTGGCTGGCTCATCAAGCGTCATAAAGCGCAACCCCACGTTCATCGGCGATTGGTGCTGGCTAGCCAGTTCGAAAATAGCGTCCACGGCTTGAAAATTATATTGGCCTTCTACCGGTTCCAGTTCGCTCCAGTAAAAGCGGTCATATTCAATGCCGGTATCCGGATAATTCGCCCGTGGCAACGTCGTGCCATTACCTTTGTTAAAGCTGGCAACGCCATTGCCCGGGTTCGTTAGCGGGCCAGTTAATCCTCTGGGGGTGACGGTCGTCATCGCGCCATTGGCCACACCCAATACAGAAAATAGCAAACCTCCTACAGCGATAATTTTAAAATCCACTTATGACTCCTTATTTCCACATCAGTAGAAACCGGAGGTCAGTGATCCTTCAGGCTGAGCCACCAATCCCAAATTCCTAAGTGGAACTGTGGGAAAATATCAATACCCAAGGCAGACTTAATCATGTATAGCGTCAATAGCGTCGCAAACGTGCAGAACAAGCCGATAAGCAGGATCAACGCGGTCAGCAGTATACGAAATAGCGTTGACTCTTTGCGTGGACGCTTGCGGTGATCCAGACCGAACAAAAAAACGAAGTAATAGCGCCTGTTCAAAAAAGGGAAACTCTTACGCACGTCGACCCAATGCATTGAAGATGCCGTAATCGACAGCACCGCTTGCTCAACGGCCAGCCGCTGTTCCGAGGTAAGTTCTGTATCGGTTTTTCCATCAAGAGCTTCATAGAAGCGCTCAATGACTAACGGGCGTTTATTCGATTCGTTCACTATTAACCTATTGATTTATTTACTGCGGTGTAAACGGCCATCGTTTGTTGCGCGATGTGTTGCCAATTATACCTTTGTAAATATTCAGAGTAATCAACAGATAACGATTTAGAGCGCAATGTAATTTTTTCGGATAAATCCGCCACATCTCCTACATTGAAATACGTTTCTGGCGCTAATTTCACCTCCAGATTGGCTGGAATATTGCTGACTACGACAGGCAATGAGAATGACATGGCCTCCAGCAACGCAATGGGTAACCCTTCATGATATGAAGACATCACAAAGAGTTTAGCCTGTGAAAAAACAGTTTGTAGTTCCTGGCCGGTTAAAAATCCGGTCAGGATCACATTTGGGGTTTCATGGGCTAACTGCTTTAATCGCATGCTATACGCAGTGGGGTGATCGGCATCGCCAACTAGAACCAGCGGCATCGTGACGCCCGATTGCTGATAGGCCGCAATAAGATCATGCAGGCCTTTTTCTTCCACGAAGCGGCCAACCGCAACCAAATAGTGTTGTGGCTGAAGAGAAAAACGCACCAATGTTTGATTGATAACGTCCGCAGTGAGTCGCTGGGGTAGATTCACACCGTTATAGATAAGATGGGCATCATCGCGGCTATATTTCTGCTTGATCATATTATTAATTACTTCGGAGATCACAATCACTTCATTGGCATATTTCACTGCAACCTTTTCACCCAGCAATAAAATTTTCTTTGCCAGCCCCCCCCATTTCTGGCGGTCATAATCCGGGCCATGATGAGTAAAAACTACTTTTTTACCCAGCAAACGCAAAAGCGGCACCACCAGTCCTGGGCCAATGGCGTGAACATGCACCACCGTGGACTGATCAAAACAGGTGATAAATGCCGCCAGCACCGAATGAACGATAGCCTCTAATGAACGCTTTTTCGGCGCAAATAAAGCGCGAGTCATCACGCCTCGATATTGTGATTTTTTATAATTAACATAAGGTGAACGTGCGAGAACACAAATATCTACGTCGAATTGCTGTTTAATCGTCGGATATAAATTTTGGCAATGTGTTTCCACGCCCCCCAACACGTTTGGAATACCACGTGTTCCCAGAACGGTAATTTTCGTAGTCATATTATTTTTTGATTAATATTTCCTGATAAAGCGCCAAGAGAGATTCGGTGTGTTTACGCAATGAATATTTTTCGCAAAGACGTTGACGCGCATTTAATCCCATTTCTCTGGCTTTTTGCGGATTCAACGCCAGGTCATCCAGCACATCGGCTAATGCCTGCACATTACCGGGTTCGAATAAAATGCCGTCTACCTTATCGCGAATTTGTTCAGGTATACCGCCAATACGCCCGCCTACCACCGGTTTAGCGAATGCCATCGACTCCAGTACCGACATTGAACAGTTTTCATAGTATTCGGAAGGAACCACCACCGCGCGTGCGTATTTAATCAGCCGGTTAAGTTCTTCGCCCTGCTGTTTATAGCCCAGGAATTCCGCATGCGGAAATTGCGCGACCAAATCGTTATACAATGGCCCGTTACCCGCAATTTTTAACGGAATTTTATTCCGCATTTGCTGATGCGCTCTGGCAAGCGTAGCAACGCCTTTCTCCCGACTCAGGCGACCAATAAACAGCAAATAACCGTCGTCTTTAACCTCCTCCGTCGGCAGGCTGTCATTAATGCCGTTCACAATCACATCAATACGAACATTCGGCAGCTTGCGCATTAATTGGTTACGCAGAAATTCGCTAGGCGAAACGATCACATCCAGCGCCTGATAGTTTTTGGCAACATTCTGCCAGGCACCTTCTAACGAAAGCAGCAAACTTTTCGATGCAGAACCTTGCTGGCAGCGATATTTAAAAGCGTTAAATACCGAACCGGTTAAACAGGCATCACAGACTTTGCCATCGCGCAGCATGGTGTACGAAGGGCAGATAATCTTGTAGTCATGAGCCGTTAGCACAGTTTTACACCCAAACTGACGGGCAATTTTAATCAACGACGGCGTGAGCTGGTGGTAGATATTGTGAAAATGAACAATATCCGGCTTTTCTTTACGCAGTAACACCAGCAATTTCTTACATGCCTCAGCATTATGGATAAAGTTAACCGCGGTTTTAATTGCCCCAATCGCGCTGCTGTTTTGATGATAATCCACATTGCCGACAAAATAGGGTGCGTAGTCTGACGGGAAGTTATTTTCATGCTGCATAGAGAAAGCGATAACGTCAACGCCAGCCTTTTTCAACATATCAATCTCTTGAAAATAAACCGTTTCAGCGCCGCCCTTAATATAGAAAAATTTATTGACCAATAAGACTTTCATCATACCTGCCTATTCATGAATAACCTTGCTATTTGGTGGTGTCATAGGGTCGCGCACGGGTCTGGTTAACCCTTTTATTAATCCCGCAGAAAATACAGCCAGATTCATCACACTCTGTACCCCGCTCAACAGTGAACGGTTCTTAATCGTTTTTAATGCCACAAAAGCAAGTAACGGCAGCAACGCGGCACCAATAAGCGCGGCGTTAAACGTCAATAAACTCATCAACAGCGCCAGCAGATAAACCGCAAATACCGCCTCGTTTTTAACGATATGCAATGCCTCACGGAAATAAGGCATCCCCCATGCGCTGCGTAAAAGTTCGCCCGGTGCCCAGAGAAAACCGTTCCGCCAACGATATTGCAGCATTTTATATGTTGGCATGGTGTACGACGTGTGACGGAAATAAGGCACATTAAGTCGATGTAATTTATATTGGGCATAGCGCAGACGAATGCCTAATTCAGCCTCTTCATACCCATGCAAGCTGCGGTTGGTGAGATAACCTATTTTTTCAATTGCCGAGCGGCGATATAAGCCCCCACCGCCTAAATGACCGCAGTCGCCCAACGGATATATTTTATGAAGGCGCTGTTTACGTGATGTAAACTCATAGTTCGCCGCGCCATCCATCTCTACCGTTCCCGCTACGCCGGCGTAATCAGGGTGTGCGGTTAAAAATGCGATGCCCTGCTCAATAAAGCCATCTTCCAGTTCCATATCGCCGTCCATCAGCAGCAAATAATCCCCCTGGCTGTACAGATAGCCAAGCTGATGCCCCACACCGCAGCAGCGTTCGGATGGTTCAGTCAGCGCCACCACGGTAACGCCTTTGGCGCTGGCAAGCTGCTGCGTGTTGTCGGTTGATAAGCTATCGGCAACAATGATTTTATGGGGGTAATCCACAATATGGCGACGAATACTGTCGATGGTTTTTTCGATGCATTCCGCCTCATTGAATGTCTTAATACTCACTGAAATAAAAGGTTTATCACTCATACGGTTTTCCGATATAACGACAGACAGAATGGCGAATCACCAGACTTGAGCCCAGAGATAAATAAAACAGGAATTGCAGCATGGGAATAATCATCAGGATCTGGCTATAAGGCAGACTCAACAGGCACCCAACTGCAAAAACGTTAAAGGCCGGAGAAAAACTCAGCAGTTGCAGGTCCTGTTGGTCTATTTTATTACGATCTAGTACCGGCTTTGGCTGCGCAATGATTAAGATATAAATAATTAACCCGATAAAAAATAGCGTTCCAACCACACCGACTTCCCATAGCAGCACACTTAATGAGGTTGAATCGATGATCAGGTTATAGATGATATTCAAAAAACCGGGAGAGACAGCGCTGCCGCTATTTGTCGCATTTAATCCATAGCCAAACAATGTGCCGGAGATCCCCCACATATCGTGATTTTTCAGCCAGAAAAATAGCGTAGTAAGACGCCCAAGCTCACCGGACTCCATAATGTAGTTGGTATCAAAAATATAATTCAATGAATCCAGAAATACGCTCATCGCGCTTTTCGTCGGATCGCCGCCAAACGCCGAGGAGTAGCCCGAGGCTAAAATGGTAATCGCCACGGTAATCAATAACGCCATGCCGGTGAAAATCAGCAAAATCGCTTTCAGGTTTACGTTATTCATACCTTTGATGTAGCTCGGCATTAACCAAACCCAGGCCAATAATAACGGTGAAACCAGGATCACAAATTTCACTTCTCCTAGGATACACAAGCTAAACCCTAAAACGATATGTAGCACCGTGGATTTAAACGACGTCAATCCATGTTTAAATTCCGAGACTTTCAGCAGCATAATCAACAGACAGAACAACCCCATCGCCGCAGTATTTCCCCCGCCCATCGGGTCGCCGCCGAAAGTGCCGACTACCGAGTCCCATTTTTCGTCTTCTCCCCGCAATGCCACCCGCCGCGGCAAAACAAACAACACCTGATAAATCACCACCGGGAACTGCGCGTAGAACACCCAATACAAACTGCGGGTCACGCGATAAATCTGTGATTCGCGGCAAAAACCTAGCAGCAGGCAAAACATCATCAGCGACAATGCAATCTCATTTTTAAACCCAACGATAGCGACAGTTATTCCGCCCTGTAGCAGGGTAGATAATCCCGCCATCGCCAGAAAAGAGAGGTAAAGCGTGAGAACCATCAATTCCTGCGTATCCAAATGCAATCTATCGTAGCGAGTCTGCATAATCAGCAACCCCACCATGTTCAGCGCCAAAATAAATGGCAACCACAGCACCGCCAGCAAACCGGTGAAATACTGCGTCAGTCCGCAGAATACCAACGTGATAACAACATAAACCTGTAGGTAAAGCCCGGTATTCAAGCTCATGGTTCTGACATCATATTTTTCAGCCCATTAGCACGTTTGTTTACTTTGAGATAAATAAACGCGTAGCGTACAAACGTCAGCACAGAAAAAAGAATCATTGATGCGGCATAGTGATTATAAAAATAAGGCACAATCACAAATGCGATTAATACCACACTCAATTGCTCTAATTGAATACGCAAAAAATAGCGATGAGAGCCAAATATTAACTCAATCACCGTCAGCGGACACACCGCCAGCGCTGGAAATAAATAAGGCAACATATAGCGAGAGGTTGGAATGGAATTAATCCACTCCTCGCTAAAAAACAGATGCATCACCAACGGATAGAAAATAAACACCCCTAATGTGCAAACCACCCCCGCCATCAATAATACCAGACGAATTTTTTTGAACTCATCATAGTTGAAACGTTTATTTCTAAAATCGGCAGACCAGGTTGAAAAAACAGAATGACGCACCGCATTGCCGATAATCACCACCGGAGACAAACAAAAACGGCTCACCACCGAAAAATACCCCGCCGTCAACGCGGAAAACCAAAAATTAATCAACATAACCGGCAGATTACTATTAACCATCGCCAGCACTTCGGCGCTGCCAACACGGGTGAGGTGATGAGCATGCTGATGAAAGAAAGCCCTATTACGTTGCGGACTAAAATGTCCAAGCGTAATGGTGTGAATATTGAACGAGAACAGAATACAGCCGCTAACCAGCACTATCATGGCGCAGGCCCAGGACCAATAAAATGCGGTGGTATGTGAAGTGAACACCAGCGAAAGCACGACCACCACCGAGACGGCGAGTCGCTGAAAGGCGAGAAAACGGTAGTTACCCTCGCGCAGCGACAAATTCTCCGAGATCAGCACCAGCGCATAGGATAGCGTGAGTAGGTAGAGAAAGAATACATTTCTCTGAAACAGCCATGCGGTCAACATCGCATAGGGCACTGCGGTAAGCAGACTTTGCAGTGTGCTGAACACCACACTCTGCGCCAGTTCACTGTCTTGCTGTTTCGGAATCAGCAGTTGCGAGGCAAAGGTACAGACCTGCGCCCCCACCAACACGATGCTGTAACTCAGCGCGTAGATCCCCACCTCGGCCATGTTGTATTTATGCGAAATCAGCCAGATAGACAGCGCGCCAATCAGTTGTGAAACCACCGATGAACCCGCAATGGTAGAAACGCTTTTTAGTAAACTCATCTTTCAAATACACTCACAGGTGACCGGTACTGTTGATTAGCGCATTCATGCGATGGTTCAGGGAACGTATCCCCTCTTTGGTTTCGAGGTTTTTATCCGCAACCCGATTCATTACCGCGCCAATCAGCACCGCGCGGTGCTGTTTAACTTTCTCAATGGCATTAAGCACATCGCCCGCACGCCACTCGCCGGCTTTCAGCACAAAAACCACCCCGTCGATTACCCGGCTAATGAGTTGACTATCCTGCGTTTGATTCACTGCGGCTACGTCAACGATAATTCGCTGATAGCGTGTTCTCAGCTCGGCCATCAACGTCACGACATGCTCGGACGACAGCATCAGCAAAGAAGACATCACGGCATTGCCACGCGGCAGGAAGCTTAAATTTTCACTGATTGTCACCAGTGCAGCATCCAACGGTGATTGCCCTTGCAGCAGGTCCGCCACACCAATAGCGGAAGGGGATGCCAGGTCTTGCGTCAGCCCGTCGTCGTTAAAGAAATCCAGGTCGATAAGCAGCGTTTTTTGGTCAGTGCTGAAAGATGTCGCCAGCAAATGCGCCAGCAACGATCGCCCTTCGCCATGCTCTGCCGAATTGATGGCAATAGCCTGGCAGGATGGATGCGATAACAAAATGTGGGTTCGCATGCTATGGACAATATCGGCGTCCAGCGGCGCTGTAGTGATCAAACGCACAACCTTTGAGCGCTCCACGCCACTGGCGAGGGTGCGAATTTCCCCCACCGGCACCACATTCAAGCGCTTTTTCATCTGGCTGATACTGTTGATTGAATTATCCAGCGCGGCTCTCACGATGAAGTAAACCACCGAAAAAATCAGGGTTAGCATGACAACCATCACCAGCAGCATCGCTTTATTGGGTTTCGACGGGTGGTCAGCCAGCACGGCAGGGTCGTAAAGTATCGCGTCCGGCTCTAAATAGTTACCCGCCAGCGTCTGCTCTTTGGTGCGCTGATAGAGCGCCTTATACAGCTCTTTTGTTTTATCCAGCGCGGTGGTCAGGTTGTTGTATTCATCACGTTTAGACGCCAGCGTTTGGAAATCCGCTTTCTGTTGCTCCAGCAGTTGCTGATAATATGTTTCATCCCTCAACGCCGCCTGATACTGCTTATTCAGCCCCGTTTTCAGTTCAAGTAACACGGTGTGGGTCTGCTCTTCAATCGCCTGAACCTGGGCTTCGGCTTCTAAAATTTTGGTATGCTTCAGCCCGTAGCGTTTCCGTAACTCGTATAAAGAACGCCGAGTCTGAATCAGCGCAATGCGCAAATCCTGAATTTGGGCATGATTAGAAATATCAGGCAAAGAAATGATGTTTTCCAGCGACGTACCCACGTTCAAACGCACGCTGTTGTAGTTCGTTTCCGCCCTGATACGACGCTGGGTGGCATCCGCTAACTTGGTGGTGACGATCCCCAGTTGTTCAGTTTCGAAGCCATCTACACCGCGGAAAGTCAGCAGCCCTTCTTTCTTAAGAAACTGGTCGATAGCGGCCTGTTGCTCGACGACTTGCTGCCACACCTCTTCCATCTGTTTTTGATTCAACGCTTTGGCTTTCAGTGTCTTGAGGTGCTTTTGCCTGGCCGTATAGTCAATAAATGCCTGCGCCGCGCCGTTAGCGATGTTGGCCGCCAGCTCAGGCGACGCCGATTCATATGAGATAGTGGCGAGGTGCGTGGTGCGAACACCGGTGATAGTGAGATTTTTCACTATCGTATCCAGCGCGTGATCGACCCGCTGTTGCTCATCGCCACGGTGATCCGCGTTTTTGTCTGTATCGCCGTTAAACGCCGGGTTTTGATCCAGCTTGATGTCCCGCACGGCTTGTTCCAGCACAATACGCGACTGCATCAACGCATACTGGGTTTCGTAATAGCCGCTACGGGTGGAATCATAACCATCGACCTGCGGCAAAGGCGAAACGTTATCCTGTTGCGCTTTAAGCAGTACCGTTGCGGTCGACACATATTTGGGCGTGATCATGCTAATCAGCGGGTAAGCCACTACCGCCACAATCAGGCAAGCCAGCATGATCTTCCAGCCGTTCTGTTTGATCTCTTGGGCAAACCTGGAGAAATCGATGGTGCTTTCCAGTTTTCTGCCATTTTCCACGATAGATAAACTCATGGTCAGAAAAAGCTCATACCGACAATCACGGTGTCGCCCGGATGAACGACGCGCCTTACATCAACATTTTCAATCAGTTGATTGCTATTCGACAGACGAATACCTACATCCTTGCGGTCTGCGCGATCGGTAAACCCGCCGGCTAACGCCAGCGCTTTTTCAACGGTTAAGCCCGGCTCGTAGGCATACCCGTTCGGTTTCTCGACTTCACCGGTGATATAGAATTTCCGGAACTCGGCGACGCTGACCGTCACCATCGGATTTTGCAGATAGTCGCCGCGCAGGCGATTAGCCAACTCCTCACCCACCTGCTCTGGTGTTTTCCCTTTCAGCACCAGTTGACCAATGTAGGGGAAGGTAATCGCGCCGCTTTTATCCAGCATGAACTTCATCGTCATCTCCGGCTCGCCGTACACCAGAATATTTACAGCATCGCCTTCATCTAACTGATAACCGGTGGTTTCGCTTTCAGGGTTGTCCATTTGCCGTTGGCTCGACAGGGAGCATCCCACCAGCCAGACGCTGAGGCACAGAAAAATGCACAGTTTTATTATTTTCACGTTAGATCTGTACCTTAGCCGTAAACATAATCAGAGAGTTATCACGGCCCAGCATTCTAACGACCTGGCGATCGCCGTTAGGGCCAATAAAAAAAGAATCGCTATCTTGATTGGAACGTAGCGTGTTCAGTTGATACTTTAATTCAACGTTAATAGAGGGCCTGAAGTTATAACTCATGGCGAATGTGACCCCCCTGTTTCTGTCTTTACGATCTCGCGGGTAATTCTTGTAAACGTCCGTCAGGTATGAATAGTCAAACGTGGTGGAGAAACGATCGACGAGCCAAAAATGCTGATAAGAGATGCCGTATTGAGAAGCCAGGATATAGCCGCCGATTTCTGACGGGTCTTTGATATGCTGCGACGTATGTACGGTAAAAACGGATTGTTTAAGTGGTTTCCACTCCGTCTGAATATCCCAGTTTACCCCGCTAAAATTCCTGGCGTTCGGGTTATTATCGAATGTCTTGTATAGCCAGGACACATTGGCATCAATACCGGTTTTTCCCGTAAGCTGCGATTTAATGCCGTATTCCAGATAATATTCATCATTATCTTTTTGCGGATCGATTTCATAACGCCGCTGATTACCAATAAAACGGTAGCGAAAACGCGTTGCCGACGTGTATTGATCAGATAATTCGGCGATCAAACCGTTCTCGTGCCATTCCTGCCCAAGAACATAGTTATAAAAATCAATATTGGTATTTTTAATATTCTCCGTTCGGCCTAACCGCAGTTTTCTAAACAGCAGCGCGACGTCAGCTTTACCGCGCCCTTTCAGCGCGCCATAGCTATAACGTAATTCACTGTTGAAAAGTGCGGTACTCAGCGGCGAATGGATACCGAAATCGCTGAACTGTTGTGGTCGAAAACCTTCGGTAATACCGCGCCCGCGCACTTCATGCCCAAGCGCCTCCTCAAGACTGAGCGTTAATCCATGCCTCAACCCGTAGCGCCATGCGCCATTAAAGCGAAAGACATGGTCGGTGTAATTATCCGCCGGATCGCTGTAGTAACGACGATAATCACCGGAATACATCAACAGATATTGATCCTGATAACGCGCGCCAATGGCCTTAATTATTGGCCTGATGCTCTGAAAATTAGAACTCACCGTATCCTGATCGTCAGCCTGATAGGTCACGTTATTCTCATGCCCATAGTCCAGACCCACCTGGCTTTGAAAATCAATACCGGCGACGCCGATATGCGATTTTGGTATCAGGTCAGCCCAAGAGGGATGGGGGATGATCATTCCGGCGGCAATGATCAATTTAGTACGCATTTTCACCGATAAAGCCTTTGAAAATGGTTCTAAAGATAATTTTGATATCCAACCAAAAGGACCAGCTCTGAATATAGGCAATATCGTAGTGAACCCGTTTTTCCATTTTATCGAGGGTATCCACTTCGCCGCGATAACCATTAACCTGCGCCAAGCCTGAAATTCCAGGCTTCACTTTATGGCGAATCATGTAATTTTCGACGAGCTGGCGATACTGCTCGTTATGTACGACGGCATGAGGACGCGGGCCAATAATCGACATCGTCCCTTGTAATACATTGAAAAATTGCGGCAGTTCATCCAGCGACGTGCGGCGTAAAAATGCGCCAAAACGCGTAACGCGCGGATCGTTTTTAGTCGCCTGCGTCACAACGCCGGCGTTTTCCATCACATGCATCGAGCGGAATTTCCACACTTTGATTTTGTTGCCACTCAGGCCGTAACGATCCTGCTTGAATAACACCGGCCCCCGTGACGTCAGTTTGATACCAATAGCAATCACCAGCAGCAATGGCGAAATCATCAGCGTAATAACGCCGCCAATCACTAAATCCTCAACGCGCTTAATCACCGAGCCAATACCATCAAACGGCGATCTGAAAATACTGATAGTCTGAATATTATTGATAGAGCGAAACTGCGATACGTATGAGCTGTAGGAATAAAGATCGGGAATGATGTAGGTATCTACCGTCGTATCGGACATCATCGACAGAAAATAACGAATGCGTTGTAGCGCAACCATTGGCAGCGCAATATAAATCTCATCCACTCTGCCCGCTTTAGCGTCTTCAACCAGCTCGCTCACTTTGCCTTTAAATTGGCTCTTATACAGATAGCCACAACGGGATGGGCTACGATCGTCGTAAAAAGCCAATTCTAACTGCATGTTGGCATACTCTTTAAGCAATGCTTTTTCCGCCGCTAACCCACCGGGCGTTAATCCCACAATAGCAATTCGCATCCGCTTTTTAGTCGTAAATTTAAACGTAATTAAACGCGTAATATAGAGACTACATAGCGAAAGAATATACCAGTACAGCATTGCGGAAAAATATATATTATCGAGTTGATGCAATAGACCCAGCGAATACAGCGCACCGGTATAATTCCTGACCGCCTCCACAAAGATGACCGACAATAATGCGGATCCCCACAGTCTTCGCCGCCCACCAGGCTGCATATTTTTAAGACTATGGTGATATAGCCCGGTATATTCTCCAATAAGTAAAAAAGAGGTTGAGAATAGCAGGCTAATTATAATTACATCATCGAAATCGCCCATCAAAAATAGCCTAGCGCTGACTATTAATGCTAAATTAATTGATAAAAAGTCCATCAATTTAATAACAAAAAAGTCATTCCCATAGGAAATGTTTATCTGATTAGTAGACACTTTTTAATCATAATCCATTAAGTTTTTTATTATTGCCGCTTTTCCGTGCCGGATGATATATCACTTAAACAAAATTTAAAATAACAATCAGATCAATCTCAAGTTTTTTTTAGCAAAGCGCACAAACTGCTAGTGTCCACTAGCCATGTTCATTAACTTATAAAATATAAATTTTCACGTCAGTAATTTTCTCAAAATATTTATTTTATTATTATTTGATTTTAAATATTTTCATTAGATAATTATTTCAATGTAGTGAATAAAGAGTGAAATTTCGCCGTTCAGGATAAAGCGCAGGCCATGACGATCCGACACCCACATGCACCCGTCGCGCGGGTCTCAGCAGTGCAAGGCAATCGGCATGTCAGATTTTAGCGCCGCGATATGTGGAGCAATGAGCGTTATAGGTGACCCCATCCTTACAACCCCAACTCAGCCCCATCACAAGCAGCATGAACATTCTCAGGCAGCAGCGTTTGCGTTTGGAGCCAGCGATCCAGTTCGTGGCCGATGTGGGTCAGATACAGTTGTTTAGGATTAAGTTGGGTAAAGATCTCCAATGTGCGAGTGACATCATTGTGGTTACGTGGAGGCGTCGTCTGGGGAGAATGGCTGCAATCGACAACCGCATAATCCAGCGAGTGCGCTGAGAGAAACTGAGTAGTTTCAGGCGGTAGACCGATGGTGTCGGTCAGGTAGGCCAGCGTATGCGTCGGTGTCTGGATGAGGTAGCCGTAAGTCAATTTAGAATGGATTAAGGGAACCGGCGTGATCCTGATACCGTCCAGTTCAAAGGGCTGGAAAACCATCAGAGGCTTTTGAAAATGTAGGATCCCCGGATGCTTAAAGAGGTCGTCGCAGCCCGCCTCATCAGGTGGACCAAAGACCGGAATGGGCTTACCGCAGCCCCAGCGCAGGGGAAATAATCCCTGAACGTGATCCATGTGATAGTGGGTCAGCAGGATATGTCGTTGCGGATAGGGGAGCAGATAAGGCGATAGCTCAGGCAACCCGGCATCAATCAGGATGACGCTGTCTTTGGTTGTGATTGCCGCGCAGCAGGCTCGACGCCGTTTGCTTTCATCGCGTTGCGCCTGCTGGCAAATCTCACATTCACAGCCAAATGCGGGAACCTGCTGCGCGCCGCCGGTTCCCAGAAAGTGAAAAACAATCCCGTCATTATTCACTACCATCGGCTTTCTCCTGCTATTCGGCACTATTATTCGCGATGTGCTGCGCAAGCTCGGCCGAGCGGCAGCAGCGACTGAAAGACAGATAAGGTGTGTTGCAGATCGCCGTCGTTGTTCAATAGAACACAATCGCTTTGTAAGCGGCTCTGCTCTTCTTGGGCACGCTGCAAGCGCGTGGCAATTTGCTGTTCACTTTCTCGCCCTCTGGCGCGTAGCCGCTGCCGCAGTGCAGATTCGGAGACGGTCAGGCATATCGGAAACAGCGTACTGCCGTAGCGTTCACGCGCCTGAGCCAAGTAAGCGCGTGAACCGTTAACGATGACGTCATTCCCCCGCTGTAGCCAGTCATCAATCTCTATCCCGATGCCGTAATAGCACTGATGCGCCTGCCAACTGAGAGCGAAGAGGCCAAGCTGCTGGCGGTTCGCAAACTCCTCCGGGGTGAGTGCAATGTGGTTCTCTCCTTGTATCTCTGCGGGGCGGGTAATGTAGCGGTGCGCCACCAGCAGGCGCGGCAGCGACAACTGGCGGATCGCCCGCAGCAGGCTGTCTTTGCCTGCACCGGAAGGGCCAATCAGGTAGATGAGTTTCGTCATAATCAGAATACCCGAACACCCTGACGCCACACCCGCATCAGCTTCATTTGCGGCGCGTTCCGTTTGACGAGTAGCAGGTCGGCTCGCCGTCCTTCTTCAATACAGCCACGATCGTTGAATTTCAGCACCTGAGCCGGATTGCCACTGACAAGAGCAATCGCGTGCGGCAGATCGTAATCATTACGCTCATCCTCTGCGATCATAAACGCCGCCTCCAGCAGGCTGGCCGGATAATAGTCCGAAGACAGGATGTGAAGCACACCAAGCGTAGCCAGATGATGTGCCGATACATTGCCAGAATGAGAACCGCCGCAGATGACATTCGGCGCTCCCATCAGTACGTTCATTCCGACGCGATGCGCCTGCTGTGCGGCGATCTCCGTGGTGGGGAATTCGGCAATAGCGACACGATGCTGGTGGGACTCGGCGATATGTTCCGGTGTCGCATCGTCATGGCTGGCTAGCGTGATGCCTTTCTCGTGACAAAGATGGACAACCGCTTCCCGATTGGGCTGCGACCAGCGGCGCGATCCAGCGAGTTGCTCCTCTTCAAACGCCGCCATTTGTTCATCATTCAGGTGATACTTGCCTTTGTAATACTGATGATATTTCTCCTGGGAAGAAAATTGCCGCTGCCCCGGAGAGTGATCCATTAATGATGCCAGCGCGACCAGTGGAATACCCGCAAGTTGTTCAAAGAGGGGAAATGTATCCTGATGCGGTAGCTCGCAGCGCAGATGCAAATGATGATCGGCCCGATTGATGCCATGTTGCTGGCTGTACAGCACCGCATCCGTCATACGCAGCAGATTCTCAAGCCGATGCCCACCATCGCGTACATCTCCAACCGCAACGGCATCCAGAACGGTAGTGATCCCGCTGGAGATAATCAACGCGTCGTGATTGCGCATCGCCGCCTCAGAGGGCCAGTTAACGCCGGGGCGCGGGGTAAAACATTTATCAAGATTATCCGTATGTAGCTCGACAAGCCCCGGCAGAAGCCAGGCCTGTTCACCATCCAGCGCACCGGGATGACGGCTGGGCCTATCGCTGATGTGGTGAATGATGCCGTTGCGCACTTCCAATGAGCCATGAATGATTTCCTGTGAGAGCACCATATTGACGTTATTAATGATCATTTACGTTCTCCTGAGTGCGGGAAGTCATTGTCATCGTATAAAGGCGATCGGCGACATGTTGGCGCACTTCATCATCGTGAAAAATGCCGACGACAGCACACCCCTTGCTTTTTGCATCATCGATGAGCTGTGTGACGGCCAGTCGATTTTTAGCATCCAGCGAGGCCGTTGGTTCGTCCAACAACAGAATCGGGTAATCGCCAATAAATCCGCGAGCAATATTGATACGCTGCTGTTCACCGCCAGAAAAGGTGGCGGGTGCGAGCGACCAAAGCCGCTCAGGGACGTTCAGATGCGTCAGTAATTCGCCAGCGCGTATCTCGCTTTCCTGACGCGACATGCCGCGTTCCAGTAACGGCTGGATGACCACGTTCAGTGTGCTAATACGCGGAATAACGCGCAGAAACTGGCTTACCCAGCCCACCGTTTCACGACGGATTTCCAACACATGGCGAGCGTCCGCATTGACGATATCCACCCAACGTTCGCGATGGCGTACCCAGATATGGCCACCGTCGGGCTTATAGTTACCGTACAGCGAACGTAGCAGCGTGGATTTCCCACTCCCGGAATGCCCGTGCAGCGCCACGCATTCCCCCTCTTTCACGGACAGACTGATATCGTGGAAAACCGGCAGTCGCGTGCCCTGCTGGTTATATAACACGAACGTTTTATCAACGTTCTCGATGCGCAATTGAGTATCCATCAAGCGTCCTTTTGGCTGGATTTACAGAATGGAAGAAACGAGCAACTGGGTGTAAGGATGACTCGGATCGTCGAGCACCCTGTCCGTTAACCCCTGTTCGACTACCCGCCCGCGTTGCATCACCAGCAAGCGATGTGACAGCAGACGGGCAACCCCGAGATCGTGCGTCACGATGACGACAGAAAGCTGCATCTCTACAACCAGCGTCCTGAGTAGATCGAGCAGTCGCGCCTGTACCGACACGTCTAACCCACCGGTCGGTTCATCCATAAATATCAGCCGCGGTGCGGTAACCAGATTGCGTGCAATCTGAAGGCGTTGCTGCATCCCACCGGAAAAGGTGGTTGGAAGATCGTCCAGACGGTTTTCGGGTAGTTCCACGTTCTCCATCCACTGCACCGCTTTACTGCGGATATCGCCATAGTGCCGATGACCGATGGCCATAAGCCGTTCGCCGATATTGCCGCCCGCCGATACAGTGGGGCGTAACCCTGCCAGCGGGTGCTGCCAGACAATTCCCCATTCAGTTCGCACCAGCGCTCGCCGTTGCCGTTCGCTGATGTCATAGATCGAGAGCCTCTGCTGCTCGGCGTTGCGATAGATCACCTCACCTTCCTGCGGTGCCAGACGGGCAGAGATCGCATTCAGCAGCGTCGTCTTCCCTGAACCCGATTCGCCAACAATCCCTAACACCTCTCCCGGCCACAGTTGAAACGACACATCGCGAAAGCCTTTTTCCGGCGCGTACAGATGTGTGAGGTGTTGCACATCGAGCAGAGGGGCATCGGATGCGTGATAGTCCGTCGTCATGATGGTTCTCCTCCCTGGCTTTGACGCTGCTGGCAATAGTCGGTGTCAGAGCAGACGAACATGCGTGTACCGTCATCATCCATTACCACTTCATCAAGGAAACTGTCGCGCGCACCACACAGCTCACAGGGTTTGTCCCACTGCTGTATTGTGAAAGGGTGATCGTCAAAATCGAGGCTTTCCACCACGGTATACGGTGGAACGGCATAGACCCGCTTTTCGCGCCCGGCACCAAACAGTTGCAGCGCGGGCATCATATTCATCTTCGGGTTATCGAATTTCGGGATCGGCGAAGGATCCATGACATAGCGATGATTGACTTTCACCGGGTAGGCATAGGTCGTGGCGATGTGCCCAAACCGGGCGATATCTTCGTAGAGTTTCACCTGCATGACGCCGTATTCTTCCAGCGCATGCATTTTGCACGTCTCGGTTTCGCGCGGTTCAATAAAGCGCAAAGGCTCAGGAATCGGAACCTGAAAAACCAGGATCTGATCCTCCTTAAGCGAGGTTTCAGGAATACGGTGTCGTGTTTGAATCAGCGTCGCGTCGCTGGTTTTTTCCGTCGTCGGCACGTTTGTCACCTTGCGGAAAAAAGCGCGGATCGACACCGCATTGGTCGTATCGTCAGAACCTTGATCGATCACTTTAAGCGTATCGTCCGGCCCGATAATACTGGCGGTGATTTGAATACCGCCAGTGCCCCAGCCGTAGGGCATGGGCATTTCCCGGCTGCCAAACGGCACCTGATGGCCGGGGATAGCAATCGCTTTCAGGATCGCGCGCCGTATCATGCCCTTCGTGCTTTCATCCAGATAGGCGTAGTTGTATTCCGTTTCTGAATCGTTGCATTCCGTTTCTGGCGGGCTGTCTTTCTGGCGGGAGGTCGCCGTCTGATTTATCACTCTTTTCTCCTTGGCGCGGCAGCGAGGTGTTCCTCACGCAGTCGTTTTAATAGCTCAAGCTCTGACTGGAAATCGACGTAATGTGGGAGCTTCAGATGTGAGACAAAACCCGCAGCCTCGACATTGTCAGCATGAGAGAGGACAAACTCCTCATCCTGAGCCGGGCCGCGTACCTCTTCTTGATAGTCAGCGGCCTGAAGTGCGCGATCGGCTAATGCCACCGTGATGGCCTTACGTTCCGAGCGGCCGAATGCTAGCCCATAGCCACGGGTAAAATGCGGTGCGTCGCTGACGGGTTTCACAAAGCCGTTCACGGTTTCACACTCGGTGAGCAGGATTTCCCCTATATCGATGGCAAATCCCACCTCTTCGGCGACGATACTGACGGTGATGTATCCCGTGCGGATCTCTCCAACAAACGGATGATTACGCCCATAGCCGCGCTGGGTGGAATACCCGAGCGAGAGAAGAAACCCTTCGTCACCGCGAAACAGTTGCTGGAGACGCGATGCCCGCGTGCCGGGGTAACTTGGGGGTTCCATCGTGATATCAGGCGGATCGCTATCGTCGCTGATATTCCGTTCAGGGACGAGGTGTTGTTGAGAAAGGAACTGAAACGCATGGGGAATGTGTTCACGAGTTCCTTCATCCTCATCAACAGCGCCAGGTGGCGGAGCGACAGGATCCTCACCGTCGGCCAGCAAAGAGAAATCCAGCAGGCGATGGGTATAGTCATAGGTCGGACCCAGTAACTGCCCGCCCGGTAAATCTTTGAAAATAGCCGAAACACGGCGTTCAAGGCGCATGTTGGGCGTATTAAGCGGCTGACTGATTCCCCAGCGTGGCAGCGTGGAACGGTAGGCTCGTAAAAGAAAGATACTTTCCACCAGATCGCCACTGGCCTGCTTGATGGCCAGCGCGGCAAGTTGGCGGTCATAAATATTGCCTTCAGTCATGACCCGATCGACGGCTAAATTAAGCTGCTGTTCTATCTGTGAACAGTCTAGTTCTGGTATATCCGTACACCCGCGGCGGCGGCAGGCTTGTAGCTGGTGGGCGGCCTCTATGGCCTTCTCCCCACCTTTGACGGCAACATACATTAGCATTCCTCCACGTGGGTACTTCTGGGGATTGCAAAGAGCTTTTTCCCAGAGGTAAAGAGAAAATCCAATCCGGTAGGGAAGGCATGGGGACGGTTGCACAGGTAGTGCCGGATACTACCGGGCAGACGGGGAGAAATAATGCGATGCGTCTTGATGCCCGGCCCGGTCAGCTTCAAACACGGCCCATCGTGCATACCTTCGACTTCTAAAATAACGGTGGTGGATTTTTCTGGTTCGACTTCGCTGCCGCAGGAGAGCGCCATCAGGTCATAAGAAAAGCGGTTTCCACTCAACAGCACAAAATAAGCCTCTTCGAACGTCGTGGCGATCGGCACATTCGTATGCAGGCACAGCGTGCGCAGCAGCAGTGGATTACCGATCTTGGGATCGATAAACAGCGGTGTGGTGTGGCTGGTCAGCGTAAGCAGCGTGGCGGCGGTTGCAGACGACATCGCTTCCAGACCAGAAACATTGGGAACCGTAACCAGAGAACCCGGCTCACTCATTGCCTTCACGATTTTGCGAAAGCAGAGCTGTGTGCCAAATACGGGGTGGGCGAAGCCCGTCATCGTTGTCATGACAAATCATTCTCCCCTGACCAAAGTAAAGAAATTCACCCGGCTGGCAGCCACTTCCTGCTGTTGCTGTTCCCGGTGAACACGCTGTTGGTCTGCTAACGGTGTGATGATTCGCTCCCATATTTCATGGAAATAGGATCGGGTTTGCAGGAGCGCATCGATCCAGGCACAGAGCTCGGCATGCGGCTTGTTTCTGCCTGCGATATAGCTGTAGCCACATGTCCCATCCTCCAGTTGTACCGCCGCGCGGGTCACCGTCATGTCACCCACAATAAAACGCGGACCATCAACTTCCATTCTCCCCTGCAACTGGATCAAACCAATCTGCGTCGGGCGTAAAAGCTGGTAATGTGCGGAAAAGTGCAGCGTGTCCCAGTGTTCTACCAGCTCAGTAGGGTCGCTATGAGCGAGAATAGACATCCAACGTTGTCGCTGTGTTAGCTCAGGCATCTACTCCCTCCCCGTCAGCAAGGTACGTGAAAGATAAGAAAAGCAGGCGGTTTGATCCTGAGGATCGTTCGAGAGATCGGCCGTGTTTTGATAACGCTGACGCGCCGTATCAAAGAATTCGCTGTGGATCGCAGAGCGCTGAAAAAGCGTATTGGCCAAGTCGAGATCTTTCAGGCGGATCGATAAAGGAACCGACACGGTTTCACGCGGGTTCAGGTAGCGATCCAGCATGACCTCCATGTAGGTCGAGCGTCCGCGCCCCAGCGTTAGCGCATTTGCCAGCACGTCTGGGGCGATATCATGAGCCTCCGCCAGCAATAGCGCTTCCGCCGCCACCAGCAGATGCACCGCCTCACAATAGTTATTAATCACCTTCATGGTCTGCGCACTGTGGTTACTCGCCATCAGTACATAGCGATCTGACAGGCTGGTGATGACATCGTTAATCGCGTCGGCAAAGCCATCCGCACAAGGTCCTACCCAGGCGGCAAGTTTGCCCTGCCGCGCACCTTCTGGTCCGCCCGAGACGGGGCACTCCACATAATGCGCACCGTGCTGGTGAAAAAAGGTTTCCATCCAGCGGCTCTCTTCCGGCCCTATCGTGCTGATATTGAGTAAAAGAGGGCGATAGCGGGTCAGTTTCTGTGTAACCTCCTCCGCCTGAAAAACCTCACGTATCGCCTCCGCATCCTTCAGGCAGATAAGCACAACTTGTTTTTCCTGTGTGAACAGTTGATGCAATTCAGGGACGGCTTGCGCACCTTCGTCGGCAACCTCGCTCGCTTTACGGTGAGTCCGGTTGAACACGCTGAGCGAAAAATGGCGCTGTAATAGTCTGAGCGAGATAGCTTTTCCTAATACACCAACGCCAACTAAAGAAACAGAATGAGTCATATCGGCAATCCTTGTCGCTAGGGGACGGGCCTTCAAGAAGCCTGAGAAGGGGGATTAAGAAACTGCATAAATGCATCGCGGTTCTGCGCGGGGGACGTCGCTGGCCGCCCCAGATCGCTGCGATGACCCACTCGGCATCTCACCTCAATGAATTGACTACTTTGTGCCTGTAGTGCCTGTTGCAGCGCAGTTTGTAAGGCTTCTTCCGTTTCAACGTAGTACGTTGTGCCATAGCCGCTGGCAGCCGCGATAGGCGCTAGCGGCAAGCGTGAGGCCGCCGTGGGCTGCCCTCCGACGGAGTCATGCGCGCCGTTATTGATGACGATATGTATCAGGTTGTTGGCCTGGGCGGTGTTCGTCAGCCCGCCCATGTGCATCAACAGCGCTCCATCGCCATCCAGACAAACGACTTTTCTCTGTGGCTGTGCATCGCACAGACCCAGTGCGATCTGGCTGGCAAGCCCCATGCCACCGACGGTCAAAAAATCTCGCTGATGCCCTTCACCACGCTGTTCGCGTAATTCATAAAGCTCACGCGACAACATGCCCGTGGTGCTGACGATAGGGAGATGGGACGGCAGCACGTTCAGGCATGCAGCGACAATGGCTTCTCGCCGCATCAGCGCCTGCTCAGCGACTGGATGGTCAGGCGTGGCTGCCGAGGAAAAGGTATTTTTTCTCACCACCAGCGCCACAGGACGGTGTTCATCATGCGCACACTGGAGCAAAGCCTGAATATCATCCCACAGGGGGGATTATGGCTATCCAGCACGATATGCGGAATATCCAACACATTGAGTTGAGGCAATGTGACTCGCCCCTGCATAACATGCTGCGGCTCATCGTGCAGTTGCTTACCGCTAGCATCGACTTCGCCACGCCAGCCGATAATCAGTAATAGCGGAATACCATACACATCCGGCGTAGCCAGGGAGCAAAGGGGGTTGATCGCATTGCCTAACCCTGAATTTTGCATATAGACCACGGGTAGCGTTCGCGTAGACAGGTAATGCCCAATCGCCATCCCCATCGCACAACCTTCATTACTCGCGATACGGTGCGCAAGCCCACCGTTATTACTTCCGATCGCCAGACAAAACGCTTTTAATAATGAATCAGGGACGCCACTGAAAAAATGCACGCCGCGTTGAACCAGAAATTCGATAAGCTTATTAGGGTCAATCATAATAAACCTTCCCTTTGCATCATCCTGTCGCTCCATGTTGTCATTAACAACAATGATGACGCCTTGATTTTATCATTATGTGGTGTGGATAATTTGGGCAACGCCATGGCGTTAAATAATAACAACACGCCTACCACGCCAATTAATAGCGTGATGATAATAATTATACTGACGCCCCAAAATATTTCGCTATCGCGTGCCGGGTATAAGATCCAGAATATCTTTTATCGACATGCATTGATCCTCAACTTCCAGCGTTCGACCATGCTTGAGGATTTCTGGTAAAATTGATTTCATCGCAGGATAAGCCGCACGTAACATATGGTTTGCGTAAATAACAATATTGAATCCACCATCAATCAACTGATCGAAAGTAATATCGTTAAAACTGGTAGGGACACAAACCAAAGGTAAATGTGGATAATGATCGCGGAATTGTTTAGCGAAAGCTAAAATCTCAGAGGGGTTCTTATGTCGACTGTGGATCATAATGCCATCGGCACCGGCATCAGCATAATGCAAGGCACGGTTTATCGCATCTTCCATACCGACGTCGAGGATCAGGCTCTCAATACGCGCGATTAGCATAAACTCGGGCGTCAGTTGTGCTTTTTTGGCAGTCGTAATTTTTTCGCAAAAATCCGCTACAGAAGCCTGCGTTTGTTTTACATCATTACCAAATAAAGAGTTCTTTTTCAGGCCGGTTTTATCTTCGATAATCATGGCGGAAATACCCAGATTTTCGGCAGCACGAATACGGTGGGATAAATGTTCCGTTTGCCCGCCAGTATCACCGTCAAAAATTAATGGACGGGTAGTAACATCAAATATTTCCGTAATCGCATGAAAACGATGGCTGATGTCCACTAACTCCGTATCGGGTTTTCCGCGCAAAGTGGAATCGGTGAGCGAGCTAGACCAAAACGCATCAAATTGATAATGAATATCGCCATCTTCATAAGCAGCTTGCTCGATTAATAAGGCAGAAAGCGGACTGTGAGCCTCCATCACACGAATGCCTTTTTGCTGCTGCAATAATTCACGGAGCGCACTGCGGCGTGAGCCTGGCGTACACCCCTTATAGGAATCCGTTGGGGCATGATGAGGTAAAATGATAGACATGGTTATCTCCTATGTACCATAGAGTTGGGGGTAAACTTTCCCTAGTAAACCAAGTGCAACAATCAAAAGACCACGCGACTTTATATTTATTTCAATTAAATATACCAACGGAGCAATTCTATTCATTGGAAAAAACACTGCAATAGGGGTGAAAATTTTTCGTTTATTTTTTTATTTCACCTACCTTATTGAAATAGCATCAATTTAAACAACAAAAAAACCCAAAAAAATAGAATATAACGTCAGACACACACAATTATTCATGTTAAAAAATCAAAAAAACGGATATTTTTGGTTTTTTGCTTCAATTTCCATCTGAAATGGAAGATCAAGAAAGGAAATACTACTTTTATGCATATCCACTGCTACATATATCATTCATAGGAAAATAATTACCATGAAAAGATAAGCTCACCTTTACCCTGAATAATTCGATGTATTTTTGCGATAGCAAATGTCAAAAGGACAACGCGTGCCGTTCCCCCTCCAGTAGCCAGTACAACCACGACCGTGCGAACGAAATCTATCAACGGAGCGATATGCTGGGTGGCGTCCGAGCGAAGATGGGTTTCAACCGCGATAAAGCGCGTATTGACGCACGTAGTCGTGCAATCACGTTTGGTGATAACACCGATCGGGAACACCAGTAAGTTGCACCCTGTGACTCTTTTTCTTCCCATCGTGGTGGAATAGTGTCGCTATCATGTCGTAGGGCAGCCCTCTGCCCTCATCATCAAGCCTTTCATCACAATCGCAGTGATGCACAGAGACATGAACAGGAATTGTTCAACGACGCTTTATTGGTGTTGTCAGTTTGACCCATTCTGTACCATGATATCTTCCAAAATAAGCACCGCTAATGAAGTGAAATTCAGAAAGTTTCTTTACCTTTTCTGACGTGGCACACACCTCAACAAATTAAGGCAGGTCAGTGTGAATAGTTTCAATAACTCAGCACTTCGTCGCGCTTTTACGCCGCTGGCATTTTGCCTATTGGCGTTTAGCGCTCATGCCCAAACGAGCGACCCACTCTTGGCGATGCCTTCTCATGATAATCAAACCGCTGCACCCGCAGACAATCAGGCGCGAGGGATCCTGATCGCCGTCGATCAAGCCACGCTGTCCAGCGATTTGGCTGGGCGTATTGTAGAAATACCGTTTCGAGAAGGAGAATCCTTCAAGAAAGGCGATCTTTTAGTGCGGTTTGACTGTTCGATTTATCAGGCCCAATTGGCCGCAGCCTCTGCTGCCACGCGAGCCGCAGAAGCGGAACTGAGCCAAAATCAGCAACTGGCACAGATGAAATCGGTAGGGAGACACGCGGTATCGTTATCCGCAGCGCACTTTGCACAGGCTCAGGCGGAAAGCCAGGTCTATCAAATCCAGGTCAACCGCTGCCGCCTTCTGGCCCCGTTCGATGGACAAGTGGTAAAACGCCGCTCCCAAACATACGAAAGCGTTGGTATTGGCGCGCCGGTTCTGGATATCGTCAATAATCACCATCTGGAGATCAACTTGCTGGTGCCATCACGTCTGTTGTCGGTACTAAAACCCGGATTAACCTTTACCTTCACCCCCGATGAAACCGGTAAGCCATTACAAGCCAAAGTCACACGACTTGGCGCACGCATTGATGAAAGCAGTCAAACCCTCGGCCTGACGGGTACGCTGGCTCACGCGGACGATACCTTGATGGCAGGGATGAGCGGAACGGCCCAGTTTTCGGAGGCCCGGTGAGCACTATGCCAACGTCTGCCAGCACCGCCACGTTTGCCCGTTTCCTTGACGTTGAACGGCAAGCGCGGGCAGCCAACAGCACCGAAGAGCTGGCTTACTGCATCGTCAACGACAGCCAGCCGCTGTTCGGTTTTCGCCATGCCGCCTTGATCATCAATGGTCGAGTGCGCGCCGTAACCGGCGTCACCCAACCCGCGCCCCATGCGCCCTTTGTCGCTTTTGTTGAACGTGCCTGCACCCAGTTGTCATCTGCCGATGAGCAAACGTTGGCCCAATGTACAGTGATTGAAGCCTCACAGCTTGATGAACAAAGCCGTAAAGATTGGCAGGCGCTGTCTGCCCCAGAGGCACTATGGTCGCCCCTCGACGATCGTCAGGGGAAACCCTTCGGTGCCATTTGGTATGCACGAGAACAGCCGTGGCAGAGTACCGATCAGGTGCTGGCGGAACAACTCAGCGGCGCTTTTAGCCACGCCTGGCTGGCACTCGAACCGCAAACGACCCTCTGGCGTCGCCGACAGGCTCGATGGAAGATCGCCGTGCCTGTGCTGCTACTGCTCGCTTGTCTGTTTATTCCGGTGCGCCAGTCCGTGTTGGCACCCGCCGAAGTTATTCCTCATCAAGGCCGTGTCGTCGCCGCCCCGCTGGACGGCGTGATCCAATCTTTCACCGTGTTACCGAACCAGAGTGTGCGTCAAGGGGAGGTGTTGGTTCGCTTTGACAGTACAAGCCTGAAAGCCCAGGCGGATGTGGCCGAACGTGCGCTGAATGTCGCCGAAGCGGAACACCGTGCGAGTTCCCAACGCGCGTTTCAGGATGCAGACTCCAAAGCGCGGCTCGACTTTCTCGCTGCTCAGGTGGCACAAAAACGAGCGGAACGCGATTACGCCAATGCCTTGCTGAGTCGTTCAGAGGTCCGTGCCGAACGGGATGGCATTGCGGTGTTCGCCGACGCCACACGCTGGATGGGTAAGCCGGTACGCACCGGCGAACGTTTGATGGAGTTAGCAGACCCCGCACTCACCGCGTTACGCATCGAGTTGGACGTGGGCGACGCCATCCGGTTGCAGCAAGAGGCACCCATTACCCTGTTTTTGGACAGTGATCCACTGACGCCGCACGCCGCATTGTTAGAACGTATCGCCTATGAGTCTGAACTGACGCCAGCCGGCAATCTGGCCTATCGTCTGGATGCACGCTTTACTGACACACCACCACGTATCGGCCTGCGCGGCACGGCAAAAATTTCCGGCGACTATGTTCCCCTTGCCGTTTATCTGTTCCGTCGACCGCTGGCAGTGATCCGTCAGGCAATTGGGCTATGAATCCGCAACTGCCTCCCCTACGCGCCGATCTTCAATTGGCAGAATCAGCCCCTGGCATCAACGGAGCCCCGCAGTGGGTGCTGTCCGATCCGATAACCGGACGTTATTTTACCCTGACCCCCTCGGCTATCCGCCTGCTGCGTCATTGGTCGTTGCGCCAGCCACAGCAAATCCTGGCTGCCGCCAACAGTGAGCCTGGCCTGCCACTGCGAGTGAAAGAGTTGGAGCAACTGATGCAGTTCCTGCGCCAGCACGATCTGGTCGCAGCAAGCGATCCTGAACAACGTCAGCGCTATCTGGGCAAAGCCCAGGCGATGCGCACCAGCTTGTGGAAAAGCGTGCTGCACCAGTATCTGTTTTTCCGTATTCCTTTGTGGCGACCCGATCCGGTACTCAACCGCTGCTGGCCGTGGCTACAGCGCTATGGTGCGCCCTTTCTGATCTGGATATTTCCATTAATCCTGCTGCTGGGTTTATTTTTGGTCAGTCGAGACTGGGTACGTTACACCCATTCGTTTCCGCATCTGTTCAGCCTGTCTGGCATGGCTGTGTTCGGTATATCTCTGGTATTCGCCAAATTTATCCATGAACTAGGCCACGCCTTTATGGCGAAACGAGCAGGCTGCCGCGTGCAAAGCATGGGCGTTGCCTTTATCGTATTATTTCCCTTGTTTTATACTGACACCACCGATGCCTGGAAACTGAAGGATCGTCAGGCGCGTTTGCTGATCGGCGCAGGCGGCATTCTGGCCGAACTGATGTTGGCGGTGATTGCGCTCTTGGTCTGGGCATTACTGCCCGATGGCCCGGCACGCACGGCGGCGTTTATGCTTTCCAGCGCGACGTGGCTGACCACGCTGGTCGTCAACCTTAACCCCTTGATGCGCTTCGATGGCTACTTTTTACTGAGCGATTTCTGGCGAGTAGAAAACTTGCAAGAACGTGCCTATGCGCTCTGCCGCTGGCGGTTGCGGGAAAGTCTGTTTGGTCATGGTCACCCAGCGCCGGAAAACTTATCCCCATCGCTGCAGCGCAAACTGCTGGTGTGGGGTTATGCCTCCTGGATATGGCGCTTTTTCCTGTTCTTTGGCATCGCGCTGGTGGTTTACCACTTTTTTATCAAGGTAATCGGCATTGGGTTAATGCTGGTTGAGATCGTTTGGTTTATCGCGCTTCCGATAGTGAAAGAAGCTTATGCCTGGTGGTCAATGCGTAAATCAATACACCCTACCGCTTTTTTGCGCAGTGCACTGATCTGCCTGACGCTATTGTTGATTCTGCTCTATCCGTGGGGTGGCAGTATCCGCATTCCCGCCGTGTTAGAGGCGGACAAGGTCAGTACCCTTTACAGTCCGGTACCAGCACAGGTTAATCAGCTACACGTCACCGATGGTCAGCGGGTTAATACCGGGGACATTCTGCTGGAGCTGACCTCGGTCGATCTGGATTACCGCCTCAATATTGAGCGTCAACGCATCGCCCAATTACAACAGCAGCGACAACGTGGAGCTGCACGACAAGAAACCGCCAGCGAAATCCAGGTTATGGATCGGCAGTTAGCGGAGGCGTTAGCACGTTATCGTGGGTTAGCAGCACAGCGTCAACGCCTGACGATTCGGGCGCCGCAAACGGGCATGGTACGCGATCTGGCACGTGACATGACGGCAGGGCGCTGGCTAACGGCGGATACGCCATTACTTCGGGTGGTGGAACCCGCACAAGGCCGAGTGGTTGGCTATATCCCCGAGGAATCACTCAGGCGCACTCAAGAAGGCATGCACGGCGTCTTCCTTGCCGATGATCCCGCGTTTCCCCGTCTGGACGTCACGCTTCATGAGATCGCTCCCACAGGCAGCGCTTATCTACAACAAGAGATGCTCGCTTCCGATCGCCACGGCCCGATTGCCGTGCGGCGCGATAACGAACGTAATCCGCAGCCAGTACAAGCACAATACCGCGTGCAGTTCACCCTGTCCTCTCAGGCGCAGTTACCACAACAGCCTCTGCGCGGTAGCGTAGTCGTGGCGGGAGAGAAAGAATCACTACTGGGTGCGGTCTGGCGTCGCGTCGCCGCCTTAGGCATCCGCGAAAGCGGTTTTTGATCGACCCTAATCCCTCTGTTTGACCCTAATCAACCCTTGCGGGCAATACTTCACCTTTAAGCCCGCAGCCAACCTATTTCCCCTCATCAGCCTATTTACTGTGAAGCGGTATTTTTCAAAATATTGCTATTTTTTTCTGCCGGTAACCAACAAAAAGTCGCGCTTAAGCTATGGTTCATAAGTGACTAAAAAATAAGTCAATATGATAACAACAAAATAATAAGACAGCTAATCAACACGCTCTTTACCCGAGTAAAACCAACAAAAAAACAGTCATTCTATCAAGGGGATTCATGATGAAGTTAACTAAACGATTCTATGCCAAGTCTGCCCTTGCGGCATCGTTGGCCGTTATGATGTTTCATGCAGAAGACGCCTCCGCCTGTGCAGGCGATGAACCCTATATCGGCTCGGTATGTTATATGGTCACCAGTTACTGTCCGAGCGGTTATCTGCCCGCAGCAGGGCAATCACTCTCGATCAACGGCTATCAGGCACTCTATTCGTTGATCGGCAATTTATGGGGCGGCTCGCAGCAAACCGGCAATTTTACGTTGCCCGACCTGCGCGGTAGAAGCCTCGTTGGCTCAGGGCAAGGTGCGGGGCTCAGCCTGATAACACGCGGCCAATCGCTGGGTGCCGAAACCGCCACTCTAGCGGCAAGCAATATCGCACCTCACACCCACCCCACCACGCAATCACTCACCAACACCTTTAATGTGCTAGTGCCTGCCACCACGGGCAATCTCAATGTTACGGCCGCGCTACCGCTCGCCGCTGCTACGCCCGCTACGGGCGGTGCCACGCCGACGGCAGGTGCAAACTTCCTGACGGCGATCAGTGCCACCGTACCGGTCGGTGCAGCAACTCAGAATGCCAGCTTTAAAGGGCCGTATCAGGCAGCCAAACCGGGCAGCGGATCGACGTTGCCCGCCGATGTGACCGTGACGGGGGTAGCCAGCTTACCGTCGTTCACCGTCAAAGTGCCGGAAACCGTGGTGGGTAATAATACCGGGGGGGAATGCCATTCTCGGTGCGCGATCCCGCGATGGGGTTGACCGCCTGTATTGCCGTGCAAGGTATCTACCCAATCAATCCAAACTAGCCGGGTTTTGACATGCTGATTTTTTGAAAAATTAAGCGTGCCGGGAATTCTCCCGGCACTTTCCTTATTCAAGGACTTAAATATTAATATCATCGAGTTACGGATTAATTATCGTAAGAAAATTTCACCATTAAAAATATGAATTCTGAAAACAAAAAAAATCAATAGAGATTTGTCTTACTTTTAGGAAATTTATATTCACAAGTTTTAATATTTCACTTAAATTTACATTAAGACAACAGAACAATCATGTAGCAATTATTTGTTTTACATTTAGTACTACATGGGGTTTTCCGTCTCCCAGCAATGCAAATCCGGCTGTTATCCGATAAACAGCGTTGCACCAAAATGATGACCGGGAGTAAACCTATGCTTTGGCGCCTTCTCACACAAACAGGCAAAACCCGCAACCGTGCCGCTACGACGAGTGCAGCCTTGCCGCAACCACTCGGATACGCACTGGAAGCACGTATGATGTTTGATGGCGCCGTCGCGGCCACCGTCACACAGGCCGATGCTACACAAAACGCTAGCGAGGCCGCACAGCCCGCAAACGCAGCCAAGGATGACTCCCAGACCCACAACAACAATCAGACCGATAATGGGCAAGGCGATCATGCGGTGACCCAAGATAACGGCACTAGCGATGTCGCCGTGGCTGGTGAAGGTTCGCGCAAAGAAGTGGTGTTTATTGATACCTCATTAACCGATTACCAAACTCTGGTGGACAATGTACCGTCAGGCGTAGAAGTGATATTGCTGGATGGCAGCAAAGATGGTCTGAGCCAACTGACTGAATGGGCAAAAACTCACAGCGGCTATGACGCAATTCATGTACTTAGCCACGGTGGTGAGGGCGAACTGCAACTGGGTTCGTTAACGCTGGACAGCAAGACGGCCGACGCACGCGCCGCCGATTTAGCCACGCTGGGCGCAGCGCTGACGGAATCAGGAGATTTACTGCTTTACGGCTGCGAAGTTGCCCAGGATTCTGGGCAAAGCTTTGTCTCTCTGCTGGGGCAGATCACTGGCGCGGATATCGCTGCCTCAACCGACAACACCGGCTTGGGTGGCAACTGGGAACTCGAAGTACAGACCGGCGCGATTGAAGCCGCCACGCTACAGATGGACAGCTACCAGCATACCCTGCACGTCAACGATACTGAGGTGACACTGTGGATCGATGGTTTAGATTATAGCACCAACCCAGTGGGGCCGGGCAGCGAAGTATTCCTGGATTTAAGGGATGCAGCCAGTTCCGAATGGTACATTGATATCGACCCGGCCACCTCGACCATCACCATGACCATACTCAACGGTCAGGGGCCGTTTGTGGGGCTTGAGTCGTTTGACCTGGTGTTCAATAACCTCACTAACGGTACATTGCTCGCTATCACGTCGATCACCAAAGATAACAGCGCAACCACCAGTGTGGCGGAGCTTTCAGCCAGCGTTATCGGCACCGACAAAACCATTACCTTTCATATCGACAAAGACGGTACAAAAGGCGATGGGGTTTTAGTGTGGCACTTCACGTCGACCAATCTTGGCGGTAGCAGTGATACCCTACCAAGCGTCAGCGGTAGCGGCACCAATCCGACCTACACCGAAAACGGTGCCGCCGTCGGCTTATTCACTGGTATTACCGCCGATACCAACGACAGTGGACAAACCTTTACCGGCGCCACCTTTACCGTAACCAACGTAGCAGACAGTACCGAATACCTGAATATCAATGGCGTCAAGGTATCACTGATCAATGGCAATAGCGTCTCGCTCGGCAGCGGTTACGGTTCAGCCAGTGTCTCCCTCAGCGCTGGCACGGCCACCATCAGCCTAAGCGGAGCAACGCTGAGCAATGCCGATATGGGCACCTTGCTATCTGGCATGACCTACGGCAACAGCAGCGAGAATCCCCATACCACCGCGCGGGTCGTGACCCTGACTCAGGTCACCGATTCTGGTGCCAGCAACAACAGCTACAGCCCCGGCAATATCACCAGCACCGTGGCCGTGGTTGCGGTCAACGATGCACCGACAGATATCACGCTCTCATCAAGCAGCTTCGGCCAATCGATCGGCAGCAACGGCACGGTCGGTACGCTGACAGCCACGGATGTCGATTCCACCACCTTTACTTACTCGTTGGTCAGCGGCGTCGGCAGCACCGATAACGCCCGCTTCACGCTGGTCGGCAACTCACTACGTGCGGTGGATGCCGCTGCCATGGCGGCAGGCACCTACTCCATTCGTCTACAGGTTTCCGACGGTAGCGATACCTATGAAAAAACCTTTACGCTGACGGTGGTAGATAACGTCGCGCCAACCTTTGATATCGCCCCCGCGGTGTCGAATGCCACCAGCAGCGGATTCGACCTCAGCAGCAGCCTTAACGAAGCAGGCAGCATCTATTATGTGGTGCTGCCAGACGGTGCCACCGCGCCGAGCGCCACCCAAATCGTCAACGGGCAGAACGCTGCGGGCAGTCTGGCATTCGCCTCAGGCAGTACCATCGTCAACAGTGCGCCCTACAGCCGCACCTTTACCCTGACTGGCCTGGCGGCGGCAACGGCGTACGATGTGTATATGGTCGCCAAAGACAGCGCAGGCAATCTGACCGCCAGCGTGGTCAAACTCGATGCCACCACCACCGCACCGAGTCAGGCACCGACCCTGAGCGCCAGCGCCAGTAACCCGGTGTTTATCAGCGGAATGGCGGGCGCTATCGACCTGTTCAGCAACGTCAGCGCTAATACCAACGACAGCGGTCAGACGTTCTCCGGCCTGACACTCACCGTCAGCAACGTGAGCGACGGCGGCGAGTTTATCAATATTGCGGGCAAGAACATCAGTCTGGCGACCAACAACAGCGGCTCGCTCGACGGTATCGGTAACTATAGCGTGACGCGCGCCGGTAACCTCGTCACCGTGCAACTGAGTGCCATGAGTGCCAACGCCAGTCAGGTCGCGGGGTTAGTGGATGGCATGCGCTACGGCAACAGCAGCAGCACCGTCACCACCGCCACGCGTGACGTGACACTCAGCAGTATCAGAGACAGCGGCAGCAGCAATAACACAGCAGCACTCAACATCAAGGCGTCGGTCAACGTACAGAATAGCAATGGTGCCTTGTACGTCACGTCCGGAGCCGATACCGGCGTTGATGCGGTATTCGGCAGTTCACTGGCAGAGGATATGAGTGACGGCGGCGGTTTGAGCCTGCGTGAAGCGCTGCACTGGGCCAACGTCACGGCGGGCATCGATCGCATTGTGTTCCAAACCGACGTTACGCTAAACAGTAGTATTCTGTCACCAACGCAAACCCTGCTGATCGACGGGCAGAGTTTTACCTTGAATGGCGGCGGCTATTCAGGTTTTCAGATTATGGCATCAACGATGACCTTTGCTATCCAGAACCTGACGTTAACCGATTTTACAACGTCTGATAACATGGATTCTGGCGGCGTGCTGGGCATTAGCGGCTTCGCGACGGATGTTAACTTCCGTCTCTACAATGTCACGATGTCAGGAAACACCGACAACGGCTGGGGCAACGGACTGATCGACCTCTACAATCTCAATGTGGGCACCTACATCGTCGATCTGGATCGGGTCAATATTCACGACAACATCCTGTCTGGCTCCGGGTCTGTCGATGGAGTTATTAAGCTTTACGTGTCCGGCACCCAACAGACCGTCTCACTGTCGCTCACCAATTCGGCCATCTATAACAACAAAGAACCTGGAGGTACCGTGAACCAATACGGTGCCGCCGCCCTCCATGTGATTGCCAATTCGTCCAACCCGACCGCGACCAACATCAGCCTGATGAATGTCACCTTCACCGGGCAGGATGCGGGCATCGTGTTTGAATTTATCAACAACACCACCCGGTGGACAGCCTCCGTACATAACAGCGTCATTGCGGGCAATACCCTGGATCTCGTCACGTACAACAACGGCTCCACCGGGACCTACACCCTGAACGGCGCCAATAATATTATTGGCGGCAGCGTCAATCTGGTTTCGGCAACCGATCCGCGTCTGGCGGTCAACGCCAGCAATGCCATTAATCAGGGCGATCGTTTTTATGTGACTGGCGACACAGATGTTCGCGGCATGGATCGTGTGCGGCAGAACAGCGTTGATATCGGAGCCTATGAGTCACAGTTTGCATCTGGCGTTAGCCCGCAGTTGGATTTGAATGGCGCGGGGAGCGGCACGGATTATGCGGCGACCGTATCGACGCCGCTGAATAACGGCGTCGCCATTAGTGACGCGTTAGCAAGCCTGATCCAAACAGATGGCGATACGCGTATCTGGACATTGAACCTTTCTCTGGCGGGCGCCATCGATGGCAGTGGCGAGAACCTCACGTTATCGCGTGAAGCACTGTTAGCCGCACATGCTGCGGGAATTAACGTGTCCGGCAACGGTAGCCAGACAGTGACGCTGACTGGCGGTGCCACAACGGAAGCCTTCCAGACCGCGCTGCGCGCGATAGTGTATGTTAATGCTGCGGTCGCGCCGACCGGTGGTGTGCGCACCATTACCGTCACCGCGAACGACGATGCCAGCCGCAGTGCGACTTCAACGCTGACGGTGGTGGTCAACAATCCGCCGGTGGTGGCGACGCCCATCCCCGCACAAAGTGTCGTACAGGATGACAGCCTGAGTTTCACCGTGCCTGCGGGCACCTTTACCGATGCAGATGTCGGCGATACGCTCACCCTGAGCGCCACCCTGAGCGATGGGTCGCCGCTGCCAGGCTGGCTGAGTTTCGATCCGGCGACCGGCACCTTCTCCGGCACCCCGGCCAATGGTGATGTCGGCAGCCTGAGCATCAAAGTCACCGCTACCGACGGCAGCAATGCCGCGATCAGCACCAGCTTTAGCCTGACGGTCACCAACGTCAACGATGCGCCTGTCGTCGCCACACCGATCCCCGCACAAAGTGTCGCACAGGATGACAGCCTGAGTTTCACCGTGCCTGCGGGCACCTTTACCGATGCAGATGTCGGCGATACGCTCACCCTGAGCGCCACCCTGAGCGATGGGTCGCCGCTGCCAGGCTGGCTGAGTTTCGATCCGGCGACCGGCACCTTTTCCGGTACCCCGGCCAATAGTCATGTCGGCAGCCTGAGCATCAAAGTCACCGCTACCGACGGCAGCAATGCCGCGATCAGCACCAGCTTTAGCCTGACAGTCACCAACGTCAACGATGCACCGGTGGTCTCTGCCACCATTCCGGCACAAAGCGTGGCGCAGGATGGCAGCCTGAATTTCACCGTTCCGGCGGGCACCTTTAGCGATCCCGATGGCGATACCCTGACATTGACGGCCACGCTGGCGAATGGCTCACCGCTGCCGAGCTGGCTGACGTTTAATCCCGCTACCCGCACCTTCTCCGGTACGCCGGGCAATGGCGATGTGGGTAGCCTGAGCATCAAAGTGACAGCTAATGACGGTGATGCCTCGGTCAGTACCAGTTTTAGCCTGACCGTTACCAATGTTAACGACGCACCGGTGGTGTCCGCTACCATTCCGGCGCAAAGCGTGGCACAGGATAGCGCGCTGAGTTACACCGTTCCCGCTGGAACCTTTACCGATCCCGATGGTGATACCCTGACATTTACCGCTACCCTGGCGAATGGCACCGCATTGCCCAGTTGGCTGACCTTTAATGCCGCTACCCGCACCTTCTCCGGTATCCCGGCCAATGGTGATGTCGGCAGCCTGAGCATCAAGGTGACCGCTAACGATGGTAATGCGTCAGTCAGTACTACCTTTAGCCTAACCGTTACCAACGTTAATGATGCGCCGGAGGTAGGCACCCCGATCCCGCCACAAACCGTGGCACAGGATGGTGGGTTCAACTTTACCATGCCTGCGGGCACCTTTAGCGATCCGGATGGCGACACCCTGACGCTCAGTGCCACCCTCGCCGACGGCTCACCACTGCCGAGCTGGCTGAGCTTTAATCCCGCCACCGGCACCTTTACGGGGACGCCAAGCGGCAGCGATATCGGCATCTTAAGCATCAAGGTCACTGCTAACGATGGCGATGCCTCAGTGAGCACCACCTTCAATCTGACCGTGACTGATGTCAATCATGCGCCAGTGGTCGCGACACCGATACCGGCGCAAAGCGTGGCGCAGGATGGTAGCCTGAGTTTCACTGTGCCTGCTGGCACCTTTACTGACCCCGATGGCGATACCCTGACATTGAGCGCCACGCTGGCGAATGGCTCACCGCTGCCTAGCTGGCTGAGCTTTAATCCCGCCACCCGCACCTTCTCAGGCACGCCGGGCAACACCGATGTCGGCGATCTGACGATCAAGATCACCGCCAACGACGGTGATGCCTCGGTCAGCACCACTTTCAGCCTGACCGTCACTAACGTTAACGATGCCCCCGTGGTCTCCGGCACCATTCCGCCGCAGAGCGTGGCACAAGGTGGCAGCCTGAACTTCACCGTCCCAGCAGGCACCTTTAGCGATCCCGATGGCGATACGCTAACCCTGAGCGCTACACGGGCAGACGGTTCGCCGCTGCCAAGTTGGTTGACCTTTAACACGACCACCGGCACCTTCTCTGGTACACCGGGCAACGCCGATGTCGGCAATCTGACGATAAAGATCACCGCCAACGACGGTGATGCCTCAGTCAGCACCACCTTTAGCCTGACGGTCACCAACATCAACGATGCACCGGTGGTCTCAGCCACCATTCCCGCGCAAAACGTGGCGCAGGGTGGTGGCTTTAACTTTACCGTACCGACAGGCACCTTTAGCGATCCGGATGGGGATACCCTGACGCTCAGTGCCACACGGGCAGACGGGTCACCGCTGCCGAGCTGGCTGCACTTCGATCCCACCATCGGCACCTTCTCCGGCACGCCGGGCAATGGCGATGTCGGGATGCTGGTGATCAGGGTAACGGCCACGGACGGCAGCAGCACATCCGTCAGTACCAGCTTTGGCCTGACGGTAACCAATGTTAACGATGCGCCAGTGGTGTCCACCCCAATCCCACCGCAAAGCGTGGCACAGGATGGTGGCTTTAACTTTACCGTACCCGCAGGCACATTTACTGACCCGGATGGCGATACTCTGACGCTCAGTGCTACACGGGCAGACGGTTCACCGCTGCCGAGCTGGCTGCACTTCGATCCCACTATCGGTACCTTCTCCGGCACGCCGGGCAATGGCGATGTGGGTACGTTGGTGATCCGGGTAACGGCCACCGACGGCAGCAACACCTCAATTAGCACCAGCTTTGGCTTGACGGTCACTAACGTCAACGATGCCCCGGTAGTATCCACCCCTATTCCACCGCAAAGCGTGGCACAGGATGGTGGCTTTAACTTTACCGTACCCGCAGGCACGTTTACTGACCCGGATGGCGATACCCTGACACTTAGTGCCACACGGGCAGACGGGTCACCGCTGCCGAGCTGGCTGCGCTTCGATCCCACCATCGGCACCTTCTCCGGCACGCCGGGCAATGGCGATGTGGGTACGTTGGTGATCCGGGTAACGGCCACCGACGACAGCAACACCTCAATTAGCACCAGCTTTGGCCTGACGGTGACCAATGTTAACGATACGCCAGTGGTGTCCACCCCGATCCCGCCGCAAAGCGTAGCGCAGGATGGTAGCCTCAACTTCACCATTCCGAACGGCACCTTTAGCGATCCGGATGGCGACGCCCTGACGCTAAGCGCTACCCTCGCCAACGGGTCACCGCTGCCGAGCTGGCTGCGCTTCGATCCCACTATCGGCACCTTCTCCGGCACGCCGGGCAATGGTGATATCGGTACGTTGGTGATCCGGGTAACGGCCACCGATGGCAGCAGTACGTCCATCAGCACCAGCTTTGGCCTGACGGTAACACGCAGCCTTGTAGGCGGAGATCCGCAGTTCAAAGCCAATGACGGTATCGGCAGAACAGCGTCATCCAGCGATACGCGCCAACTGTCTACGCAGGATGTCACGACAGCACCATCGACGGTGGATAACCTGATTGCCAATCCGTCGCTCGGCAGTTTCACCGTGGGTAACGACGGCGCACCAAGGTCAGTGATGTCTGCCATTTTCGCTACCGGACGCCAGAACACCGAGGGAGGCTCCCTCCCAGTCAGCCAGGTGGCGGGCACTTTCGGACCTGGCGTAGCCAGCGGTATTGGCGTTAATTTTGACAGCACCCTAGGCTCCTTCCCCAGCTTCAGCAAAGATCCCGCGCTAGGCGGCACCTCATCGCTGGCTAGCGCATTCTCGGGGATCTATCTGCCTTCGCTGACGCCAATGGAGGTTTTTTCCGGCGGCAGTTGGAAGGACGTTCCATTCGATGGGGCGAGTAGCGCAATGAATAGCGCCGATGACGGCACTGGGCGTTCCATGGCATTTACGCCCTCGCTGCATCAGCAATTACAACAGATAGGTGATTCGGAACTGCAACGCCTGGCAGCCATTGAGCAAGCATTGCAGGAAAGTGGTCAGCAGCAAGGGTAACCCTGCGCGACAGTGCAGCGATACGCAAGACGATCGCAAGAGCAACCAGAACCATCACAAGAATAACATTAGTAATGATGATAATGACGAGGAGCGGAATCGTGTTAAAGGGTCGGAAACTATTTAGCCTTAGCGCCATCGTGCTAGCCGCCAGCGGCTGTGCCGTGACCACCCAGCCGATCAGCAAGGTCGAAAGCGGGCAGCGCAGCCAGCAGGACCGAATCGCCATGTTCAGCCAGCAGGAGCCGGTCACGGCACCAATCACGCTGTATGATGCTATGGCGCGCGCGCTGAAATACAACCTCGAATCACGCTTAAAGGTGATGGAATATGCGCTGAGCCAGCAACAGGTGGAGCTGGCACGTTACGATATGCTGCCGAAGCTGGCGGCATCGGCGGGCTACGTGGGGCGTAACAATATGAGCGCCTCCAGTAGTCGCAGCGTAGAAACGGGACGCACCTCTCTGGAGCCATCCACCTCACAAGATCGCGACCGCGAGGTGGCCGATCTGACCATGGTGTGGAACGTGCTCGACTTTGGCGTCAGCTACGTTACTGCCCAGCAGAAATCGGATCAACGCTGGATAGCCGAAGAGCGTAAACGCAAGGTGGTGCATACCATCCTGCAAGACGTGCGCTCCGCCTACTGGCGCGCTGTAGCCGCCGAACGCTTGTTGGGGCAGATTGACAGCCTGATCGCCCGTGTTAACGCTGCACGTGACGCGAGCGAACGCATGTCATCGCAGCAGATTGGCGATCCGATTGAAGCACTAAGCTACCGGCGCGCGCTGATCGACGCCACGCGCCAGTTGGAAGAGCAGCGCCGTGCGCTGTCGCTAGCCAAGACGGAGTTGGCAACCTTGATGAATCTGCCGCTGGATACGGCCTACAAGCTCGCGTTGCCACAGAGCGGCGATGAAGTCGTACCGCAATTGAATGTCGATGTAAGGGTGCTGGAAGAGACCGCGCTGGTCAGCCGCCCGGAATTGCGCGAACAGGATTATCAGGTAAGAATTCATGCCGCTGAAACCCGTAAGGCGCTGCTGCGCATGCTACCCGGCGTGGAAATTAGCGCAGGCGGCCACTATGACAGCAACTCCTTCCTGGTTAACAACAGTTGGGCTGACGTCGGCGTGAAAGCGACCTGGAACCTGTTTAACCTGCTATCCGGCCCGGCCGCGCGTAAAGTGGCGCAGGCTAACGAATCCGTGTCGGAAGTACAGCGTCAGGCAATGTCGCTGGCGATTATGGCGCAGCTATACATCGCCCGAGCCAACTTCAATGAGGCACAGCGACAGTATAAAACCAGTGCAGAATTGCGCGATCTCGATACCCAAATCGTCGAACAGCTACGAAACCGCTATAAGGCCAACAGCATCGGCGAATTGCAGTTGATTCAAGGTGAGCTAAACGCCCTCAACGCCAGCCTACGTCAGGATCTGGCCTATGCAGAGCTACGCAATACCTACGGCCAGATATTCTCGACGATCGGACTAGATTTGCTACCGAAATCATTGCCATCCAATAGCCTTGTGGATATCAGCCAGTCACTGCGTCAATCTGACATCAACTGGCAGCAGGGTAAAATCAGTACATTACAATCGTTCTGATAGGCATCGTTGCCGCGTCAGAGAACGCCATTTTTACGCAGTAGAGAGAGGGCAGCCACGCTGCCCTCTCTCTTCGTAAATCAGGCCGTCAGCGTTGCCCCACCATCCACCACCACGTCCTGCATAGTGATGTGGCTGGCTAGATCGGAAGCCAGAAAAACTACGGTATTGCCGATCTCTTCCGGCTGCGCAATCTTACTCAGCGGGATCCCCAGCTTGTACTGGTCAGGAAAGCCCGCGATAGTACGCTGTTCCGCATCGGCGCTGTGCCACATGCCGCGTTGCATCGGCGTATCCGTCGATCCTGGTGACACCACATTACAGCGCACGCCGTAAGGTGCCAGTTCCAACCCGGCACAGTGAGACAGGCTGGTGAGCGCCGCTTTCGAGGCACAGTACGCCGCCATTTGCATACGAGGAACATGTGCGGCATTGGAGCCGACGCAGACAATCGCGCCACGGCGCTGCCGCTTAAAATGCGGCACCAGTGCGTTCAGCAGGTAAAATGTGCCAGAAGCATTGACGTTAAGACACTGGTGCCAGTCATCCACGCTCAGCGTATCGATGTCACCCAGACGCAAAATGCCAGCGGCGTTGACCAGAACGTCGAGCCCCGTTTCAGCCAGTTGCTGGCGACACACGGCTGCCACGCTGTCCGGCTCGCTGATATCCAACGTCACGCAGGAAAATGGGCGATCTTTATCCGGGGAGGCCTGATGTCGGAATTCGCGGTCGAAACCGATCACGCTCGCGCCCAGCGCGACAAACTGGCGGGCAATACTTTCGCCAATGCCGCTCGCCGCACCGGTTACCCAGACGGTTTTCCCGCTGAAATCAAACTGAAGAGGTTGTACCTTATTCATCATTTTCCCTACCACACCATTTCCACGCTGCTTTCATCCGGTGACAGGCTGTCACGGCAGACCGGCGATCGAACACCTTGATACTGACGGATAGAAGGAATTGCCATCACAACATCCTTATCGGTTTTGAATACTACGTTGGGTCTTGAATGCTCAGTTGCGCCTGAATGCGCTGACGGAGTAATTTCTTATCAATCTTGCCGACTGGCGTAACGGGTAAGCTGTCGATCATCTCGAAGCGATCCGGCAGTTTGAACTCAGCAATCCCCTGATTACGAAGATATTTTCTTAACGCGATGGCTTTCAGAGAGGGATCGCTGACCACCAGAAAAGCGCAGCTCTTTTCACCCATGACCGGATCTGGCATGGATACCAGCGCAGCATGGAGAATGCCGTCATGCTTGAGCAGCAGGTTTTCGATCTCTTCGGCAGCGATCTTTTCCCCACCCCGGTTAATCTGATCTTTCTCCCGCCCGACCACGCGCAAATAGCCCTCTTCGGTCATCTGCACCACATCGCCCGAGTGATAGAAACCTTCACTGTCGAAGGCACGGGCATTGTGTTCCGGGCTGCGGTAATAACCACGGAAGGTATACGGGCCACGTGTCGCCAGCAGCCCCGCTTCGCCTCTCGGCACCGGATTACCTTCTATGTCTAGCACCTTCACTTCATCGTCCGGGCTCATCGGGTAGCCTTGCGTGGTGAAGGTATGTTCATCGCTGTCATCCAGTCGGGTATAGTTCACCAGCCCTTCCGCCATCCCAAGCACCTGCTGTAGCTGGCAGCCCAAGACCGCCGGGATGCGTCGGGCGACGGTTTCACTTAACTTTGCCCCCCCCACCTGCAAGACCTTCAGGCTACACAGCGCCGCACCAAACTGTTCGGCCGCCTGGATCCACAGCGCGGCGGCGGGCGGCACCAGCGAGGTAATATCGATCTGATGGCGTTCGATCAGCGGGAAGCAGGTCATCGCCCCCGGATCTGGAGCCAGCACCACGCGTCCACCGGCATAAAACACGCCGAGCGAACCAGGTGAGCTTAGCGGGAAGTTATGCGGTGCCGGCAACGCGCACAGGTAGCGGGTTTGTGGCGTTAGCTCACAGATTTCCACGCTGCGGCGCACGCTGTAGTAGTAATCATCATGGGTACGGGGAATCAGCTTCGGCGTACCGGTACTGCCGCCGGAAAGCTGGAAGAAGGCGACCTGTCCCGATTCAGAAGGCTGATATTGGCTGGTTGAAGCTGGTAGTTGCAACCAGTCAGACAGACTGTGTCCCAGCGGGCTGTCACCAAGCATCACCACCGTTTGCAGGCCAGGAACCTGCGTTTGTAGCCGATCCAGAAATTCACCGTTGCCAAACAGTGGATGCTCGGCTGATGCGATCAGCAAACGCGGTTCGATCTGCGTGGCATACGACAGCAGTTCCAGCTTGTTATGGCTGAACAGCGCATTAACCGGCGCGACGCCCATTTTCAGCAACGCAAAAAAGGTCAGATAAAATTCGCCGACGTTTGGCAGTTGTACCAGCGCAGTGTCACCGCAGCGTAGCCCGCTTTCCGTCAGGCGCGATGCCAGCGCGGAAGACTGTCGATCCAGCTCTCGATAGCTCCACTGACGTTCGCCACAAACGACGGCAACCGCATCCGGCTGTGTCGTCAGATGGCGCTCCCAGGCATCCGTTAGCGGCAAGCCGACCCAGTACCCCTTGTCACGATAACGCTGTGCCAGTTCCTCTGGCCAAGGCGTAAATTCAATGCTCATAATCCATCCACACCTGAGTTAAGCCCAAACGCATTCAGCATCGTGTTTAATTTGGCGGCAGTTTCGGCCCATTCATCCTCAGGGACGGATGCCTCAACAATACCCGCCCCCGCAAACAGGCGGACTTTATTGTGTTTGATGGTGCCGCAACGAATGGCTACCGCCCATTCGCCATCGCCGTTGGCATCACACCAGCCGACAATGCCGCTGAATACGCCACGATCGTGCGGTTCCAGTTCGGCGATCAACTGACGCGCTTCCTGCGTGGGGAAACCACACAATGCAGGGGTCGGATGTAGCTGACAAGCGACCTGAAGTGCTGTCATATCCGGGTTCGCCAGTTCACCGCGGATCGCCGTGGACAAGTGCCACATGGAAGCGGTACTCATCAGCGAGGGGGCCGATGGAATGGTTAACGACGTGCACAGCGGCATCAAGCGCTGACGGATGTCGTCCACCACCAGCTTATGCTCGTGCTTGTCTTTACCCGATTTCAACAAATGTTGGCTGTTCAGATAGTCCAGATGTTCATCGTTCATCCGTCGAGCCGAACCCGCCAGTGGATTAGAGACAATCACATTTCCCTGCTTACGCAACAGCAACTCTGGGCTGGCACCCAGTAATACGGACCCATCTGGCAGCGGCAGCGAGAAGTGATATCCACCCGAATTCTGTACCATCAGGTTACTGAGGATCGTCTGCGCCTTAACGGGCCCCGCCAGCTCAATGTCCAGAATACGTGACAGCACCGCTTTGCTCAGTTCTCCACGACGGAAGCGCTCAACGGCCTGTGCAACAATGGACTTGAACTGCCGTTCGTCTGGAACGCTGTTTAGCGTTAATGCAGTGGGTGATGCTGTCCTGTGCTTCCGGGCACGGCTGACGAGTTCAGACTTCGTCGTAACGGTATAATTATCAGGGATATAGAGACAAGACGGCTGCGTGGTATCAAAGGGGATCGCCCCCACCACAATAGGCAGCGACTGCCCTGCCTGACGCGCCCGCTGAAACGCCTGCGCGATTGCAGGGCTAAGCCTGTCATCATGCGAGTCAGGAACACAAACAGGGGACGAAATACGTTCAAATAAGCCGGAAGTAGAAAGGCTTCGGTGTTCCGATGCATATAAAAAAGCAGTCTGTTCCGAATAGGTTAGCCCGCTAAATGTTTCAGTTTCTGTAATCAGTGTATCCATAAGGCAACTCCTGAGCTCGCAAGTTAAATACCAATGATTATTAAAATCATTACCATTTATATTAAGCGCAGTTAAGTTACAATGAAGTCACACGTTTGGTCAATCCTTCCATAGACAGGTTATCGCCTCTATCTAAGTAGGGGTTATATTGATGTTAATCAATTTTATTGTTCATCTTTCATAACTGTTAATGATTAACAATAGGAATGTATTGATTATAAAACCTACATCACAAATGATAATGGAAACAATTATCATTCATTGTCAATGAAATTAAGCTGCGTTAAACTGCGCCAATATTTTACTAACTGTGTCTAAATGTGAGCCTGTCATGGATGAAAGCATGTATCGCCAGCACACTCGTTCCATTGTGCATCTGGCGTTACTCATCAACATGCTTTCCCTCGGTAGCCTGGTGATGTTGTTAGACCTCGGTTTCATCAGTGTACTGTCCGTGGATGCCAAGAATATCGGCGGATCAACGTTTGCCTCAGCCATCGTCAGTTTCCTCGCAGCACCTTATCTGGACAAATTTAACCGTAAACATGCCCTGCTCGCCTTACTGATGTCGTGCTTTGGCCTGACAGTTGCCTGCATGTTTACCACTAGCCAAACCCACCTTTTGCGGCTGCTTATTCTGGCGGCGATGCTGTTGCCCATGCGCTTGATTCCACAGTTGGCTAAACGCGGCCGAAAAATAGCAGCGCGCCAGTGGCGCCGAGTAGTGCAACCAACGCACATGCAACTTGAAGTATGACGGGCATACAAGGCAATAAACCGATCGGCTCACGCAACGAGTGGGTCGGCAATACACGCAACACCGTGCGTTACTTACGGGGATGTTTTTTTCTACTCTTTGACAGGGATCTTTGACATGCAGCTAAAACCAGAAAGTCGTTTTTCACATCATCATTTCCCACACAGCAAGGTGTACCACGCCCTGCTAGTGACCGGGTTACTGGCACTGCCTGCACTCGCACAGGCAGAAAGCGCGGCAGATGAAAAAATCGTTGTGACCGCAACACAGACGAAGCACACCACGCTGAGCGCCCCCGCCAGCGTCTCTGTTATCACCCGCACCGAGCTAGAAAAGATGTCGGTGAATAACGTTTCCGACGCGGTAAAAAAGCTGCCGGGCATTAACATCAATCCGTCATCTACCTATGGTCGTAACGAAATTAAGATCCGCGGTATGCGGGCTGATTACACGCTGCTGCTGGTGAACGGTCGTCGAATCAACTCCCAAGAATCACTCGCAACCGATATGGGGAATGATTTCGATCTGAGTTCCATTCCTATGTCGGCGATTGAACGTATCGAAGTGATTCGTGGCCCGATGTCTTCGCTGTACGGTGCCGATGCGCTGGGCGGTGTGGTAAACGTAATACTGCGCCAGCCGGGTGAGAAAGTTGCCGGTGAACTCGGCTATAACTTTCAGGCACCAACCGAAGGTTCCGGTGGCGACCATAATCGTTTGAATGGCTACGTCAGTGGACCATTAATAGAAAATACGTTGCAGGGCAGTTTGATTGTCGACGGCGGTAAACGTGACGCCTGGCGTACCGAACAATCTAAGAATCGCAACTCAGATGCGCTGGAAAAACGTGATAACTATAGCGTGCTGGGTAACCTGACGTGGTTGATCGATTCACAGCAGAGTTTGGATTTTGATGCAACGTATACCAAAGATGACCGCTTCGTTGACTGGAATAACTCAGGAACCACGGCTCATAATACACAAAAAATTGATCGCCTCGGTCTGGGACTAACGCATAACGGTAGCTGGGACAATGTTGATACGCGGCTACGTTATTACTACGAAAACATCGATTTAATGGACAACTCTCAGTTGAATAAAGGCATAGCCGACATTACCCAGAATAATCATACGATTGACGGGCAGATCTCTGGTTATCTGGGCGATCATCTGCTGACCGGCGGCGGCGAATACCGCATAACATCCTTAGAACACAGCATGAACATGAAAGGTGGCAAAATAGACGTCAATCAGAGTGCTCTTTTCCTGCAAGATGAATTCAAGATTGCGGATTTAGCCCTCACCTTTGGTGGTCGCGTCGACCACCATGAAGTCTATGGAACAGAATTCAGTCCACGCGCCTACGCCACTTATAGCTTGACTGACAATTGGGTGATCAAAGGCGGTGTCAATAAGGCATTTAAAGCGCCAACCCTCGCTCAATTTACCCCCGGCTATATGAAAGCAGCATGTCGCGGATTCTGCTATCTCGTCGGTAACCCTGATCTCAAAGCCGAAACCTCCATCAGCTATGAAATCGGTACCGCCTATGAGGCTGAACGCTTCGGCGGAGGTGTCACTCTGTTTAATAATGATATCAAGGACATGATCCAATCTGAGGCTTGGAATGGCAACACGTCTATAATAGTCAATCGTCCTTATTACAACGTAGATAAAGCTCGTATCCAGGGGATTGAAACCTCATTCTGGATCGATCTGACAAAGGATCTAAACTGGACCACCAACTGGACTATCGTTGATGCCGAAGACCGCACCACCAGAAAGCGTCTGAAACAAACGCCGAAAAATACGCTTAACACGCAGTTGAATTGGCAGGCGCTGGATAACCTTTCTACCTACATATCTTACCAATACACAGGCAACCAATATTTGCGTGATAAAGAAGACTATAAGTATAGGACACGTGGCTTTAACACGGTGGATATTGGTGCGACCTATACGCCGATTAAAAATGTGGATCTGAAATTGGGACTCACTAACCTGACCAACGAAAAACGGGATTACGTCGCGACCAACAACGACTACTTCCTGTCTGGACGGACGGTGTACGGTGGGGTTAGCTACAAGTTCTGATACTTATACGCGCTGATGAATGACTCAAGGCCCGCTAGCGCGGGCTTTTTTAGCAGCAGAGGAAGGTGGTGACGTCGTACTCTCTCAGCAGGTATGCGCCTTTAAAGCGGCGTCCGGCGTAAAACGTTGGCGTCAGATCGGTCAGTAACTCCAGCTCAAACTCGCGCTTGGTGATATCCAGCGCCACCAGTCTGGCATCCAGAAAATCAAAGTAGTGCCGAACCTGCGGGTAAAGCGCCTTGAACAGGCTCTCTTTTGCCGAGAAGCTTACCGTCAGCAGGCAGCAGAACGACTCTTCTCTCCCCAGAAACCACTGGAACTCTTCGTCACCAATGATACCGGGCCACAGCGACTGTGCACGTTCGTCGGATATAAATCCTTCGATATCAACCCCCACGCACGACAGCTCGCCATTACGCACATGCGCAGCACAAAGAACGCTGTCTTTATTATGGCTCAGCGAACCGGCGATGTTTTCCGGCCACTGCGGCGAGCGATCCTCCCCGCTATGCAGAATAAAATCGGGGTGATCCAGCTTGTTCAATACATGTCTGGCAAGATAACGCCCAGCAAGAAATTCAGCGCGTCGTTTAGGCACGGCGCGCTCTAGCGCATCGGAAAAAGGAATGTTCGCTTCAGCAAAAAGCGCATCATCATAGGCAGAAGAATGGAAATGGCAGCGAGCAGTAATACCTGGGTAGGCGGCACCGTCCGTTGCCCGTGGAAAAGTAATCCATTCAACATCATCAATAAAAGCAGAAAGCATGTCACTCCACTCAGGCAAGCAATCGCGCCCGCATTCAGTAAACATCGCGTAGATCACGCTTAAACCCTGAAAAACATAGGGTTTAAAACGAACAATGGACGACTTTCGCCGCCCATCATCTCGCTACTGCAAGAATGTCTGGTTACATTTACAGAGCCAAAAAGAACCCTGCGATGCAGGCGCTCATCAGGTTAGAAAGCGTACCTGCCGCAACCGCTTTCAAACCAAAGCGGGCAATATCCTGACGCCGAGTCGGTGCCATACTGCCCAAACCTCCAATAAGAATAGCAATAGACGAAAGGTTAGCAAAGCCACACAGCGCGAATGAAATCACCGCTTTGGTGTGAGCCGACAGAACCTGCAAACCAGCGGCCTGTACTACGTCATCGGCTTTCAGATATTCACTGAAATTCATGTAAGCGACGAACTCGTTGACGATCAGCTTTTGCCCAATGAACGAACCAGCAACGGTCGCTTCATTCCAGGGAATACCGAGCAGGAACGCAACGGGCGCAAAACACCAGCCCAAAATCAGTTCCATCGACAGTTGCGGGTAGTCAAACCAGCCACCAATCCCGCCAAGAATGCCGTTCAGCACGGCGATCAAGGCGATAAATGCCAGCAGCATCGCGCCCACATTCAGCGCCAACTGCATACCGGAAGCTGCACCACTTGCCGCCGCATCAATAACGTTAGCCGGACGATCGTCTTCATCAACAAAGCCAACCATTTTATCATGGTCGTGCGTTTTTTCCGTTTCCGGCACCATCAATTTGGCAAACAGTAATCCGCCCGGTGCCGCCATGAAGGATGCCGCAATCAGGTATTCCAACGGCACACCCATCTGGGCATAGCCTGCCATCACAGCACCAGCAATCGATGCCAATCCGCCACACATAACGGCAAACAGCTCTGATTGCGTCATGTTGGCAATATACGGACGCACCACCAGCGGGGCTTCCGTTTGTCCGACAAAGATATTGGCAGTCGCAGAGAGCGATTCAGTACGAGAGGTTCCCAACAGTTTCTGCAATCCACCACCGAGTACCTTGATGACCAATTGCATAACACCCATGTAGTACAACACGGCGATCAGGGAAGAGAAAAAGACGATAATCGGCAAGACGCGGAGTGCAAAAACAAACCCACCACCGCCAAATACCTCGAACATTTTGTCGGAAACCAGACCACCAAACATGAACGACACGCCTTGATTTCCGTAAGCGATAACGTTTGCTACACCACCCGTCAATCCCTCCAGAATCTTACGCCCGATGGGTACATACAGCACCAATGCACCAATACCGATCTGAAGAATGAAAGCACCGGCTACGGTGCGTAATCTGATAGCTTTACGGTTATTGGACAGCATAACCGCGCACAGTATCAGAACAATCATGCCGATGAGACTCATAACGAGTTGCATGTGTAGTTCCCTATAACGCGTGAAAAAAGTGAGTGCATAATAAAAAGTCATTTCGCCAGAACGGTCAACACGCGCTGGCGAACCGAGTATAAAGACAGGCCCGTGAAGGCCGCTAATTTATGTCACAAATATATACAAGGCCAAACAGTCTAAAACACCAAAAGATGATCTTCATCACAATTTAATGGTTGGTATATGAAATCGAAATGCCTGTTCTGCCTGTTGTCGCACAGAAATAACAGAAAAGCGGAAGCCGCACCGCCTTCCGCTTAGGGGAATGATCGTAGCGCAACGGTAGCCGCGCTATGCCGGGGTGCACCGTCCAAATAGTCTGAGCGAATTCTGCCAGAGCGCCTCGGCAATCTCCTCTGGCGGTTCAGTACGCAGCTCACACAGCGTTTGAAACGCACAAGGAATACGCTCAGGTCGATTTGGCTGACCCTGATAGCCACTCATCGGCATATCGGGGGCATCCGTTTCCAGCAGCAGCCGTTCTAACGGCAGTTGCGCGATTGCCTGACGGGTTTTATTCGCTCGGTCATAGGTAATCGTTCCCCCTACGCCAATGTAATAACCCAGCCGGATAAAGGCCTGCGCCTGTGCCAGGCTGCCCGCAAACCCGTGAACCACGCCAGTACGTGGCACCTCAATACGCCGGAGTAATTGTGCCAGCCTGTCATGACTGCGTCGCGAATGCAGGATCACCGGGAGATCGTATTTTTTCGCCAGCCGAAGCTGCGCCTCCAGGAAGGTAAGTTGCCGCTCGAACTGCGGTTCCGGCATATAAAGATCCAACCCAATCTCACCTATCGCCACCAGCTTTGCGGGCAATTGGCTGAGTTCATCTTCCAGACGGAGCAGATCGCTTTCCTTATGTTCAGCAATATAAAGCGGATGAAGACCAAGTGCGGCGTAAAGCGGGGAGTAGATGCGAGCGAGCGTCAACACACGCTCAAAGTGCTGAGAAGCAACAGCGGGAATAATGATGCGTTCCACCCCAGCGTCTTGCGCCAGACGTAAACTTTCTGGCGCATCATCGTAGAATAGGGGGAAATCGAAATGGCAGTGGGTATCGATAAAACGGTGTCGTTCAGAAGGCACGTCGCTTCTCTCCGCTAAGATTAAGCCCGTCAAGATGAGGCAACCTAATCGACGCACAAGCAATATCCTGCCAAAGCATCATGGCAGAATCGGACTTGTCGTTGCGGTGAAGCCTCAGTGTAACGTGGTTTTCTCTGAGGATACCTCTTCGTGCGCTTTTCCGTAACCCTCTTGCAAGACGCCGGACAAGTAATCGTTACTTCCTTCCAGCCAGGCGCAGTCGCTGTCAAACCAATCGGCCCACAGCGCCAGAAAGTTCCCTCTCCACTGTTTCCATTTGCCAACAACGATATCGCTATTCATCATAAACCTCCTGATAAACTGTCGAAATGCAGCAAATACACGGACAGTGTGCCGGTAAAATGTGACAGCCGCGTGGCGCGGCTGTGTGCTCTGTATGACAATTATTTAGATAAAATAATGCGCTGTGCTACGGCCGTTTTCGACCGGTAAACAAGCTAACCAGAAACAGAATAATACCGACCACAAAGACAATTTTCGCCGCACCGGCTGCCGTACCGGCTAACCCGCCAAAACCCAGTGCTGCCGCGATCAGTGCGATAACTAAGAATATAATGCCCCAACGAAACATACGCTCTCCTTACCAGACAAAATGAAAAATCATGGTGGTCATCCTGACGCGCGTCGTGCGTCCTGACTGCGTATCCACGGGTGGTGTTTTATTATGACGATTAAGTAGGGCTATACGCGATGACGGATAGCCCAGTGCGAAATGGCGACAGTTATTTGACTGTCAGGTCGTTTTTGACGCTTTTCACACCCTCAACGGCTTTCGCAATACTTTCAGCACGATCGGACTGTGCTTTGTTGTCCACTTCACCGCTCAGTAGCACAACGCCTTCCTGAGTTTCGACTTTCACTTTACGAGACGGAACAATGTCATCCGCCAACAGTTTAGCCTTAATCGTACTCGTCACCACGGCATCATCAGCGTAAGCGCCAACCGATTGTGATGGATTATCCTTAACCTGTAGTTTGTCGCTAACGGATTGGACGCCATCAATCTGCGTGGCAATTTCCACTGCTCGAGTGCTGAGTGCCTGGCTGCCGACAAAGCCGCTCAACGTGACGACACCGTTTGACGTTTCAACTGAAATGTCGCTGCTAGTAATCGATTTGTCTTCCAGTAATGCACTCTTCACTTTTGCCGTAATAGCGCTGTCGTTCATGTAGCCAGACGCTTTATTCGCGGAACTATCGATTTTTGCACCCGTTGTGTCCGCGATACGATCTACCTTCTGCCCTAACGTTTCTTCAGCCATAGCACCGCCAGCCAGAATCGAACCAAGGGCAACGACGATCAGCGATTGTGTCAATGTGGTTTTTTTCATCGATGTCTTCCTTCTTAATGCTTTTCTATAAACCCGAAATAACCTATCAGGGTCACGTTAACGCCCGCACCATCATCAGCAAATCAAGGCGATAATGACGTTACCAATGCTCTAATAACTCCCTATTTCCGCATAAAAAATCAGAGCATTGAATTGCAAAGGCGAAAAAAATAAAAACAATGAACCAAATTAAATTATGTTAACAGTTTAACTAGCCAAATAAGTTAACACGCTGTTAACTATAGCCCACAGAATGAGAAATCACAGGGGAACGAAGGGACATGCACGGCAATTCAGATTTGTCTGCTGCACCGAGATGAGAGACAGCGAGAAGGAAAATTAAAATATAACCAATTGATTTCTAATTAATTTTAAAATAAAAACACCCGGTATTTTTGGCCTAAAACCAAACATAACCGGGTGATGATTATTTTAACAACATGGTCACGAATTAAACGCCACAGTTACTGTTTCTTCGTGAAGCCGTGGCATCATCAATCAAAACCAATGTTGTTATAAGCGATTAATGTTCGCGCGTTTGGTGGAACATGACTTCAGGATAACGTTCCCGCGTCAGGTTCAGGTTCACCATCGTCGGGGCGATATAGGCCAGGTTATCCCCACCATCCAGCGCCAGATGCAGCTCGTTCTTACGCTTAAATTCTTCGAATTTCTTCACGTCGCTGCACTCAACCCAACGCGCGGTTGAAACGTTAACGGACTCGTAAATCGCCTCAACGTTGTATTCCGTTTTCAGACGGGCAACCACCACATCAAACTGCAACACCCCAACAGCACCAACAATAAGGTCGTTGTTGGTCAACGGACGGAATACCTGTACGGCACCTTCCTCGGACAACTGTACCAACCCTTTCAGCAGTTGTTTCTGCTTGAGCGGATCGCGCAGGCGGATACGACGGAACAGTTCCGGCGCAAAGTTGGGGATACCGGTGAATTTCATGTCTTCACCCTGCGTAAACGTATCGCCAATCTGGATCGTGCCGTGGTTGTGTAACCCGATGATATCGCCTGGGTAGGCTTCTTCAATGTGGGAACGGTCACCAGCCATGAAGGTCAGCGCGTCGGAAATCACCACGTCTTTGCCCGTGCGAACCTGACGCAGCTTCATACTTTTTTCATATGTCCCAGACACGACGCGCATAAACGCCACGCGGTCACGGTGTTTTGGATCCATATTGGCCTGGATCTTGAACACAAAACCGGTGAATTTCTCTTCCGCCGCCGTGACTTCACGGGTATCCGTTTTACGCGGCATCGGCGTAGGTGCCCAGGCGATTAACCCGTCTAACATGTGGTCAACGCCAAAGTTACCCAATGCCGTACCAAAGAAGACTGGCGTCAGTTCACCGGCCAGAAACGCATCCAGCTCAAACTCGTGCGAGGCTCCTTGCACCAGCTCCAGCTCTTCACGCAGTTGCGCAGCCAGCTCTTCACCAACAGCGGTATCCAGATCCGGGTTATCCAGCCCTTTAACGATGCGCACTTCCTGAATCGTATGGCCTTTACCGGTCTGATACAGGTAGGTTTCGTCTTTATAAAGGTGGTACACGCCTTTGAACAATTTGCCACAGCCAATAGGCCAGGTGATCGGCGCACAGGCAATTTTAAGTTCGCTCTCGACTTCATCCAGCACTTCCATCGGATCGCGGATGTCACGGTCAAGTTTGTTCATAAACGTCAAAATCGGCGTGTCGCGCAGGCGAGTGACTTCCATCAGTTTACGAGTACGATCTTCGACCCCTTTTGCGGCGTCGATCACCATCAGGCAGCAGTCCACCGCCGTCAGTGTACGGTAGGTATCTTCGGAGAAATCTTCGTGCCCTGGGGTATCCAGCAGGTTAACCAAACATTCACGATAGGGAAACTGCATCACAGACGTGGTGATCGAGATACCACGCTGCTTTTCCATCTCCATCCAGTCGGATTTCGCATGCTGATTGGAACCACGCCCTTTTACCGTACCGGCAGTCTGAATCGCCTGTCCGAACAGCAGGACCTTTTCGGTAATCGTCGTTTTACCGGCATCGGGGTGAGAAATGATAGCGAACGTTCTTCTTTTAGAGACTTCGCGGGCGTATTCACTTGGAGACATGATTTTCAGGTTTCTTTTGTTAGCCACCCGGCGTCAGCATCAAGTCAACAACACACCGATGAGATCGTCAGGCAAAGCGGAAATAAACTGTAGCCGAGCATTTTCCCTGATTTAACGTGCAGACACAATCGGTGATGGCATAAACAGCGCGGCCTTCTTTACACGAGTCTCACCCCACGAACAAACAGGGCATGGGTTCGGGGTAAGCATCAGAGGCTTTTCTCTTCTCCGTCTTTTTTCACTACCGCGCCGCCATCCGGTTGCGTGTCACTCTCCTCCTCTTCTTCTTTCACTGGCGTGCTCGCAGTAAGAAGATAAGGAGACTGTTGCCAACGAGTACGACGATTCTGCAACAGCGTTCGGGTCAGGATGATGCCGATAGCCAGTGAAAGTAAGATCATCAGACGCAGAATATTGGTAGTGTTATCCACCTGTCTCGCTTCGGTCGCCAGCACATGCGTATCCAGCGTAATGCGCAGGAAGCCGATAGGCCCTTCTTTTCCCTCAATGGGCTGTACCAGTTGATGGTTAAAGTAACTACCGACCCGATTACCGTCCAGCGCCAACCGGTCTCGCAGTTGTACCTGTTCGCCCACATGCGCCACCAGCGAACCGTCCTGCTGATACACGCCAGCATCCAGAATGCGGCTATGATCGGTAAGCTGTTTGAGGATGGTCGTAATCTTTTGACCATTGTCATCCACGCTGCTCATCAGCGGCGAAAGGCTGTAAGCCACCTGTCTGGACAGCGTGCGCGACAGATCTTCGACCTGTTCAGAGCGCGCCATCTGGTGGCTTAAACTGAAATAGGACGCACCTTGCATTAATACCACCAGCAGGGCGAGGCAAATCAGCACAATTGCCGTGCGGTGTAGACGAAATTTCACCCGGGCGCGAACCATGATAATCCTTACACGATTTGGATACTTTCATGTTGCCAGAAGCGCCAGCGATAGGATAGCTTGTTGCCCAGTTTTTGAAGGGATATGTTTGGTCGACGCCGCATCCCTTTTTATCGCACGACTTTATCGCACTACTGCCAGCAGAGGATTTTCCCCATGTCGAATAGTCTGACCTATTGTGATCTTCCAGATGAGATCAACTGTTGGCCGGGACTGCCATTATCACTAAGCGGCGATGAAGTGATGCCACTTGACTACCGCGCTGGCGACACTGGCTGGCTGATTTATAGTGACGTTCTCGATAAAAACCTGATTTCCCGCTACCAGCGTAAGCTGGGGAGCGCCATGGTGATTGTGAGCGCCTGGAACGTCGGCGATTATCAGGTCGTCCGTTTGGCGGGTACGCTGACGCCACGCGCAACCAAGCTGGCCCACGAGTTGGGTATCGATGTCGCAGCCATGCGCAACGCACCGACGCTGCGGTCGCCGGGTTTACTGGTGATGGACATGGATTCCACTGCGATTCAGATCGAATGTATTGATGAAATCGCCAAACTGGCAGGCACAGGCGAGCTGGTGGCGGAAGTCACCGAACGCGCGATGCGCGGCGAGTTAGATTTCGCCGCCAGCCTGCGTCAGCGCGTAGGGACATTAAAAGGTGCCGACGCCACTATTTTACAGACGGTACGTAAAACCCTGCCGCTGATGCCGGGCCTAACTCATATGGTTAGTCAGCTTCAGGAAGCGGGTTGGCACATTGCGATTGCATCGGGCGGGTTTACCTACTTTGCTGATTACTTGCGTGACGAGCTAGGTCTGGTCGCCGCCGTTGCCAACGAATTAGGCATGCAAGACGGTAAACTGACGGGTGAAGTCATCGGTACGATTGTCGATGCAAAATATAAAGCCACTACGCTGCAACAGTTGGCGGAAAAGCTGGAGATTCCCATGCATCAGACCGTTGCCATCGGCGACGGCGCGAATGATCTACCGATGATCAAGACCGCCAGTTTAGGCATTGCCTATCACGCCAAACCCAAGGTCAATGAGCAGGCTGCGGTGACTATCCGTCATGCCGATCTGACTGGCGTGCTCTGCATTCTCAGCGGCAGCATGAGACACGAAAAGCGTTAATTAGTAGGAGGTGAACCGTGGCAAAAGCCGTCAAACGGGCGTTTGTATGTAATGAATGCGGGGCTGATTACCCGCGCTGGCAGGGGCAGTGCAGCGCCTGCCACGCCTGGAATACCATTACTGAAGTTCGCCTTGCGTCGGCATCCGTATCACGCTCCGACCGCCTCACCGGCTATGCGGGTGAGAGTGCTGGCGTCAGTCGAGTGCAAAAGCTCTCGGAAATCAGCCTCGAAGCCCTGCCTCGTTTTTCTACCGGCTTTCAGGAGTTTGACCGCGTTTTGGGCGGTGGCGTCGTTCCGGGCAGCGCGATCCTGATCGGCGGCAACCCCGGCGCAGGTAAAAGTACCCTGCTACTGCAAACGCTCTGCAAGCTGTCAGAAAATATGAAAACCCTGTACGTCACCGGGGAAGAATCCTTGCAACAGGTGGCGATGCGGGCACACCGTCTTAATCTGCCGACCCAGAATCTCAACATGCTGTCGGAAACCAGTATTGAACAGATTTGCCTGATTGCCGAGCAGGAACAACCGAAGCTGATGGTGATCGACTCCATTCAGGTGATGCATCTTGCTGACATTCAGTCGTCCCCCGGCAGCGTTGCACAGGTGCGTGAAACCGCCGCCTACCTGACGCGCTTCGCCAAAACGCGCGGCGTCGCTATCGTGATGGTCGGCCACGTCACCAAAGACGGTTCACTCGCTGGGCCGAAAGTCTTGGAACACTGCATCGATTGCTCCGTGCTGCTGGATGGCGATGCCGATTCACGCTTCCGCACGCTGCGCAGCCATAAAAACCGTTTCGGGGCCGTCAATGAATTGGGAGTGTTCGCCATGACGGAACAAGGGCTGCGTGAGATCAGCAATCCATCGGCCATTTTCCTCAGTCGCGGGGATGAAGTGACGTCCGGTAGTTCGGTCATGGTAGTGTGGGAAGGCACGCGCCCGCTGTTGGTCGAGATTCAGGCACTGGTGGATCAATCAATGATGGCCAACCCGCGTCGCGTTGCGGTCGGGCTGGAGCAAAACCGATTAGCGATCCTACTGGCGGTACTGCATCGCCACGGCGGCTTGCAGATGTCGGATCAAGATGTGTTCGTGAATGTCGTCGGCGGCGTCAAAGTCACCGAAACCAGCGCCGATCTGGCGCTGCTGCTATCGCTGGTTTCCAGCTTCCGCGACCGCCCGCTGCCGCAGGATCTGGTCATCTTCGGTGAAGTCGGCCTAGCGGGCGAAATACGCCCGGTTCCCAGCGGACAAGAGAGAATTACCGAAGCCGCCAAGCACGGCTTTAAACGCGCCATCGTTCCTCATGCCAATATGCCGAAGAAAGCCCCAGCCAGCATGCAAGTGTTCGGCGTGAAAAAGCTGGCCGATGCGCTGGCGATCCTCGACGATCTCTAAACAAACCACAGAAAGCGGTATTCTGTGGTATGTTGTTTAGTAAGCTAAACAAGAGTGTTGCACCATGTCATCATTTGATTACCTGAAATCCGCTATCCGCCAGAAGGGTTGCACCCTACAGCAGGTTGCCGACGCAACCGATATGACCAAAGGCTATCTCAGTCAATTACTTAATGCCAAAATCAAAAGCCCTAGCGCACAGAAGCTGGAAGCACTGCATCGTTTTCTTGAGCTGGAATTCCCCCGCTACGAAAAGAATATTGGTATTGTCTTCGGCAAGTTCTATCCACTACACACCGGCCATATTTATCTGATTCAGCGCGCCTGTAGTCAGGTCGATGAACTGCATGTGATTTTAGGCTACGACGAGCCGCGCGACCGTCTGCTGTTTGAGAACAGTTCGATGTCACAACAGCCCACCGTCAGCGACCGTCTGCGCTGGCTGTTGCAAACCTTTAAATATCAGAAAAATATTCATATTCACGCCTTTAATGAGCAAGGAATGGAGCCCTACCCGCACGGCTGGGATGTGTGGAGTAAAGGGATTCAGGCGTTCATGCAGGAAAAAAGCATCACGCCCAATTTTGTCTACACCAGCGAAGAACAGGATGCCCAGCAATATCGCGAGCATCTGGGGATTGAGGCCGTCTTGATCGACCCGCAGCGATCGTTCATGAACATCAGCGGTTCGCAGATCCGTCACGATCCTTTCCGCTACTGGGACTATATTCCGACCGAAGTGAAGCCGTTCTTTGTGCGTACCGTTGCCATTCTTGGCGGGGAATCCAGCGGTAAATCCACGCTGGTGAACAAGCTGGCCAATATCTTCAACACCACCAGCGCCTGGGAATATGGCCGCGATTACGTGTTCTCCCATCTGGGTGGCGACGAGATGGCGTTGCAATATTCCGACTACGACAAGATCGCGCTGGGTCAGGCGCAGTACATTGATTTTGCGGTTAAATATGCCAATAAAGTGGCCTTTATCGACACCGACTTTGTCACCACGCAGGCATTCTGCAAGAAATATGAGGGGCGTGAACACCCATTCGTTCAGGCGCTGGTCGACGAATACCGCTTCGATCTGGTGATTTTGCTGGAGAATAACACGCCGTGGGTAGCTGACGGACTACGCAGTTTAGGCAGTACCACCGCCCGTTCGGAATTCCAGAACCTGCTGAAAACAATGCTGGCTAAAAATAATATCCCATACGTTTATATCAAAGAGTCGGACTACGATTCGCGTTTCCTGCACTGTGTGGAATTGGTACAGCAGATGTTGGGTCACGATCGGTCGCCTGAACAGATAAAAAGCTAGCGCGTGTTCCACTGCCAATGGTGGGAGGGGGTAATCATTTCCGGCAGCGGAATGTCCCAACTTTCCACCGGCAATGCGTCAACCTGCTGACAATCGTGGGCCAACCCTATCGGATAAGGTCCGCTGTCCGTATGACTGCGATACTGCAATGTACGGTCGTAAAAACCGCCGCCCATGCCCAGTCGCTGCCCGCGGTCGTCAAACGCGACCAGCGGCGTCAGCAGGACGTCTAACTGTGGTAACGGCAGCACCTGACGCACATCCAGATGCGGTTCCATAATCTTCAGCCGATTGCGTACCAGCTCGGTGTCCGGCGCATAGCGCAGGAACAGCAGATGTCCGGCGCGAAACGGATGCAGAACTGGCAAGTAAACGCGCTTCCCCTGCTGCCATAGTTGTTGAATCAGCGGGGCAGTATCTAGCTCGCCGTCAAACGACAGAAAGACCGCCACGCTATTTGCTTGTATAACTTTCGGGTGCGCCACGACGCGTTCACATACCTGTTGTGCAAATAGTGCCTGCTGTTCCGGCGTCAATAAGCGCCGCCGCTGGCGTACAGCCTGACGGATCTGCTGGCGTAATGCTGCTGTAGAAGAGAATGAACTATCGGGAAGAATTGACGAATCAGAAGATGACATGGGCTGTATTCGCCACGGGTCAAGAGTGATAAAAGAAAGGGAATCTCCGAGATGCCGCCGCAGGCTGTAACCCTTGAACCCTTGGTTCAAGGTGAACATAACGTCGCAGTCTTAAGGCTTCTCGGACGAACCGAGCGTGCTCACCAACCGCAGAGCATTACATTCTGTTTGGTATGAAATATCGGCTCAGGGGACTGGCCCGCTGACGAACATCTCAGAGAAATTTTATTCGTTACTCGCGATAAACCTTAGCACGTCTTATCGCGTAAAAACACCGTACTTTTGTCAAAATACGACGTTATTCAAATTGTGTACCCTGACGCTCCGTGATCTTGCCCTGTTCCAGCAACGCCTGCTCGATGGTCTGCTGCAACATACGAATACGCTGTTCCATATTCGACGCATAATCACGCGTTTTGCCCCGTTCCTGCGCCAGTTCATGACACACATTCAGCGCGGCAATAAACACCAGTTGCTCGGTGTTGGTGACTCTAGTGCGAACTTTCAGATCTTGCAACCGCTGGTTAAGATCTTCCGCTGCCTGATTCAACGCTTCCTGTTGTTCTGGCGGACAATTCACTCTTAACGAACGGCCAAAAATTTGAATATCTACTGGTTGTGCAGACATACCACCTTCCTGCCTTTTTTCGTTCTTGCGCCAGCGTGTCGCATAGCATGAGCATTACCCGTTACATCGGGTTCGTTAAAGCGGGCGCAACTATATATAGCCGAGATCTAAGATACAAGCCCTTTCTGGAATCCAAAGGGAGCTTGGTGGTAGCATAGCACGAACCAATCCAGCCAACGATGACGAATCCGCATGTCTATAGAGAATACGTTTCCCGCCTATGAAGGCCTCAACCAACTGCTTCACCAACAGCAAGTCGCGCTGACTGCGGCAGAAATGCACGGCTTGATCAGCGGAATGCTGTGTGGTGGAAACCATGACGACAGTTGGAGAACGCTGGTTTTTGAACTGACTAATGAAGGTATGGCGTTTACTCAAACGCTGTCGCAACCGCTTCAGGATCTGTATCAGGCTACGCGTGAAGCGCTGGAAGATGATGGTTTTCTGTTTCAGCTTTTCCTGCCTGATGACTCGCAGGACGAAGTGAGCGTCTTCGATCGCGCCGATGCGCTGGCAGGTTGGGTCAACCACTTCCTGCTTGGCCTGGGCGTCGTTCAGCCAAAGTTGAACAAGGCTAAGGGCGAGTTGAAAGAAGCCATCGACGATTTACGCAACATCGCACAGCTTGGCTACGACGAAGATGAAGATCAGGAAGAATTGGAACAATCACTGGAAGAAGTGATTGAGTATGTTCGCGTTTCTGCCATTTTGTGCCATACCGAATTTACCAGCCAGCACGTTGTGACGGCACCCGAACAGCAAAAACCAACATTGCACTAATACCGAATTACGCAAGGCGGAAGGGAAAAGCAACCGCACGGACTACTTTCAGGAGCAGGTGATGAATCCACAAGAATTTCTTCGTCGTCGTCAGGGTCTGTTGGAAAAAATGGCACCGGGCAGCGCGGCGATTATTTTTGCCGCGCCGGAAGCGCAGCGCAATGCCGACAGTGACTATCCTTATCGTCAAAATAGCGATTTTTGGTATTTCACAGGATTCAACGAACCAGAAGCCGTTCTACTGCTGGTAAAAAGCGATGCCAAACATCATCACAGCGTCATCTTCAACCGCGTGCGCGACCTGACCGCTGAAATCTGGTTTGGCCGTCGTCTTGGTCAGGAAGCGGCACCCGCCAAACTCGGCGTTGACCGCGCCCTGCCGTTTGGCGAAATCAGCGCACAACTGCATTTGTTATTGAATGGATTGGACGTCGTGTACCACGCGCAGGGGCAGTACGATTACGCCGACAAACTGGTCTTCACCGCGCTGGATACCTTGCGCAACGGCACCCGGCAGGGGTTTGTCGCCCCCGCGACGCTGACCGACTGGCGCCCGTGGGTACATGAGATGCGTCTGTTCAAATCGCCTGAAGAAATCAGCGTAATGCGTCGCGCCTGCGAAATTACCGCGCAGGCCCATACGCGTGCCATGCAGAAGTGTCGTCCCGGCATGTATGAATACCAGCTTGAAGGCGAGATTCACCACGAATTTACTCGGCACGGCGCGCGCTACCCGTCTTACAACACCATTGTTGGCAGCGGTGACAATGCCTGTATCCTGCATTACACCGAAAACGAAACACAAATGCGCGACGGCGATCTGGTGCTAATTGACGCGGGCTGTGAATACAAAAGTTATGCCGGCGATATTACCCGTACCTTCCCCGTCAACGGTAAGTTTACCGCGCCACAGCGGGCCATTTATGACATCGTACTGCGCTCACAACTGAGGGCACTGGAGCTGTTCGGGCCGGGTCGCAGCATCCGCGACGTAAACGAAGAGGTGGTGCGCATCATGGTTAACGGGCTCATCAAACTCGGCGTGATGAAGGGTGAAGTAGAAGAGCTGATTGCCGAACAGGCACATCGTCAGTTCTTTATGCACGGCCTCAGCCACTGGCTAGGTCTGGACGTGCACGACGTCGGCAACTACGGCACAACCGACCGAGGCCGTCCGCTTGAACCCGGAATGGTACTGACTATCGAGCCAGGTCTTTACATCGCGCCCGATGCCAAAGTGCCACAGCAGTACCGGGGAATTGGCGTGCGTATCGAAGACAACATCGTCATCACCGAAAACGGTAATGAAAACCTGACGGCTAGCGTGGTCAAAGACGCCGATGCCATCGAAGCGCTGATGGCACAGCAGCATGACAAACACTCATAAATAGCTTTTTCAACAGGACTAAAACATGGCGGTCATGATTGTCGGTGGCGGAATGGCAGGCGCGACGCTAGCGCTGGCGATATCGCGGCTCTCGCAAGGTACGATCCCGGTCGAGCTGGTTGAAGCCTATTCCCCGCTCGATAGGGAACATCCAGGTTTTGACGCCCGCGCGATTGCGCTGTCCGATGGCACACGCCAGCAGTTGGCGGCGCTGGGCATCTGGCAAGCCTTGTCGAGCCATGCGACTGCGATTACCGACATTCATGTCAGCGAACGCGGCCATGCCAGCGCGGTGAATCTGCACGCGTCGGACTACCACGTTCAGGCATTGGGCCATGTGGTTGAACTGCACGACATCGGGCAACGCCTGTTTTCTCTGCTGCAACAAGCCCCCGGCGTGCGCCTGCACTGTCCCGCCAAAGTGGTTGCCGTCAAACGGTCGCAAGAGAACGCGACGCTAACGCTAGACAATGGCACGGAGCTAACGGGTCAACTACTGGTTGCTGCCGATGGATCACACTCTATGCTGTCGCAATCCTGCGGGATTCACTGGCAGCAGCATGAGTATGATCAGGTCGCGGTCATTGCCAACGTGACCACCACCGAACCCCATCGTGGGCGGGCATTTGAGCGATTTACCCCACACGGCCCGCTGGCGCTCTTACCGATGAATAACGGTCGCTGTTCGCTCGTCTGGTGTCATGATAAACATCGCCAAGCTGAGATCGATGGGTGGAGCGAAACCGAATTTCGCCAGCAGTTACAGCAGGATTTTGGCTGGCGTCTGGGGCAGTTCACCCATATCGGCGAACGCCACAGCTACCCGCTGCGCTTGCTTACTGCCAACCAACACATCAGTCATCGGCTGGCGCTGGTAGGCAATGCGGCACAAACGCTGCACCCCATTGCCGGACAAGGCTTTAATCTGGGGATTCGCGATGTCATGTCGCTAGCGGAAACGCTCGTCGATGCTGCGAAAAACCAGCAGGATATCGGCCAGTACAGTGTACTCAGCCGTTATCAGCAACGCCGCGAGCCCGACCAACATGCCACCGTGGCGATTACCGATGGTCTGGTCAGACTGTTCGCTAACCGCTATACCGCACTGGCCGTCGGCCGCAATCTGGGCCTGATCGCTATGAATAACCTGCCGCTGATGCGCGATGCGTTTGCCCGTCGCACGCTGGGTTGGGTAAAACGTTAATTAAGCTCGCCAACAGGAAAATACGGAAATGCAATCATTCGACGTGGTTATTGCCGGTGGCGGTATGGTCGGTTTGGCGCTGGCCTGCGGCCTACAGGGTAGTGGCCTGCGCATCGCCGTGCTGGAAAAGCAGACGGCAGAACCCCAACCGCTCGGGAAGAACCATGCCCTGCGCGTCTCCGCCATTAATGCCGCCAGTGAGTGTCTCCTGCGCCATATCGGCGTTTGGGAAAACCTCGTGGCACAGCGCGTCAGCCCTTACAACGACATGCAGGTCTGGGACAAAGACAGCTTCGGCAAAATCAGCTTTAGCGGTGAAGAATTCGGTTTTTCTCATCTTGGCCATATCATTGAAAACCCCGTGATTCAGCAGGTGCTGTGGCAACGGGCTTCCCAGTTAAGCGACATCACCCTGCTCTCCCCCGCATCATTAAAACAGGTCGCCTGGGGGGAGAATGAAGCCTTTATTACGTTGCAGGATGACAGCATGTTGACCGCCCGACTGGTAGTTGGCGCAGACGGTGCCCATTCATGGCTGCGTCAACATGCGGATATTCCGCTGACTTTTTGGGACTACGGACACCACGCGCTGGTCGCCAATATTCGTACTGAACATCCGCATCAGTCCGTCGCGCGTCAGGCGTTCCACGGTGATGGCATTCTGGCATTCCTGCCGCTCGACGATCCGCACCTCTGCTCGATTGTCTGGTCGCTTTCACCCGAGCAGGCACAGGCGATGCAGAGTTTGCCCGTGGAGGAATTCAACCGTCAGGTGGCGATGGCGTTTGATATGCGATTGGGGCTATGTGAACTGGAAAGCGAGCGCCAGACTTTCCCGCTGATAGGGCGCTACGCGCGCAGCTTCGCCGCACATCGGCTAGTGCTGGTCGGCGATGCGGCGCACACCATTCACCCGCTGGCAGGCCAAGGCGTCAATCTGGGCTTCATGGATGTCGCTGAACTGATTGCAGAACTGAAGCGTTTACAGGCTCAGGGCAAAGATATCGGTCAGCATCTTTATCTGCGGCGCTATGAACGCCGCCGCAAACACAGCGCCGCCGTGATGCTCGCCAGCATGCAAGGGTTCCGTGAATTGTTTGACGGCGACAATCCGGCGAAAAAGCTGCTGCGTGACGTCGGACTGGTGCTCGCGGACAAACTGCCCGGCATTAAACCGACGCTGGTCCGTCAGGCGATGGGATTACACGATCTGCCAGACTGGCTCAGTGCCGGAAAATAATAAAATTGGAATAGGTCATCAATCTCGCCGCCTAAGCGGCGAGTTATCAATAACGATATTTTTAATTAAATCAGTAATTTTAACCACTGACCTCGGTATTTAATCTACTAATACTTTTATACCGTCACCAGAGAAAACATCAATCGGCATTGATGCCGTGCAAATTAGGGTGGTTGTCGAAATTTTTGAAAAGAATTCCAGCGAATTAAGAAATGCAGAAAAAAGTGCGAAAGAAGAGAGGGACTGGACGTCATACGGCAGATCGATGCTAAATCATCGAGAAGGAATAACAAAACGTCTTTATGACGTTACCACCCCATCCTAAAAATGACGGCAGTAATTAAAATCACGAGAATGCTTACATGCCAAGCTATAGCAAAACCACTTACAACATTACATTTTATCTTTACTCATTTCTCTGCGCTATGATCATATTGATCACATCAATAAGAGATTACGAAGGGATGGTCGATGGGGTAGAAATAAGAAATCTCTGTGAGATACCAGAAGGAGATTCTGATGGGTTCTTTGCATTTATCATTATCCCATTATCTATCCCATTCTTCTTTTTAAAAAGGAGCATAGCCAGAACAATGACTTATATTATTATTCTATTTTATTATTTATGGAGTTTTTTTATTCGATTTAATTTTTGCTAATAATTAAAAAATCACTTAGCCATTAGGCTTGATTCATTTAATCATGATGAGCCCAATTGGCAATGGTGTCGTCATTATTTATTTCCCCACAGGGATGGAGTGAGAATATTTTACGTGGTAAGATCAGGAGATGAAAAACCATATACATTTGGAGTACCACGTTGTGTTAAAATTCAAATACAGCGACTTCATAAAAGCAATATTTTTGCTATTTCTCTCAATTGGCATATTTATTATTTCCGCAGGCTTATTCTACGAAGAAAGCTACTACTACAAAAAAAATGATTATTTTACCTATCATATTTTAACCCTCGATGAAGTAAAGGACATACCTGTTATTTCTGACAATTATGAAATTTATTATTACTCACAAGATGGCACGCAGAGATTAACTAATGGCGTAGTTTTTTATAATCCCATACCTGAGCGTAAAGCTGAATTAGTAAAATATATAGAGACACTTGGATTTAAAAAAATAAAAAGCTTCCCATGGAGTTACGGAAATATAAGTGAAGCATGGATAAAAGAACATGATGAGGTTAATCTAATACAAGATGATAAAGAAAAAACAATTGACATCTCATTTATTAAAGGATGATTTCCTTCACTAAAATCATCACAACCCACAGATTAAATGAGGTGCTCGATATAATGTTAAGAAAAAACAGTTTTATTTATAATATATATTTTTATACATATGCTTCCTTATGCATTTTTTTAATCAATGCTTTTTCTACCATCGAATATGAATGGATGATAGATGGCGACTCAATTGAAGACCTCTGTGAAGTGCCAAAGGCTGATGCCGATGGTTTCTTCAGCATTATCATTGTTCCTTTATCTATTCCTTTTCTTCTGGTCAAACGAACGCCGCCAAGAATCATTACTTATCTTGCTATCCTTATATATCATTCATACCGTTTCTATACACGAATTAGCCTCTGTCAAATCGCTTATTAATAAGGAGACATAATATGTTGAAAAAAAACTATACCTACAATATCTACTTTTATGCTTATTCCCTATTGTGTGTTTTTTTAATTGATGCGTTCTCCTCAACAAAACCTGGATGGATGTTTGGCAACACTTCGCTTGAGACGTTCTGCGAAACGCCAAGAAATGGTGCTGATGCTTTTTTAAATTTCATCATTATTCCTTTATCCATCCCTTTTATTTTGGTTAAACGGACTCCACCAAAAATCATTACTTACCTTGCTATTTTACTGTATTACTCAGGTAGCTTTTATACGCGAATTAGCATCTGTCCGTACAAGTAAAATACCATAAAAACGTAGATACATTATTTCTTAAGTTCTGCCCATGACATCACTAACAAGAGCAATCCACCAATAAAACCGGGTCCATCTCATCATCACCAGCCCGGTTGATTATGGTAGAAGAATCTACAGCATATTTTCCTGCGGCGATGGAATGCGGATACGACTAGCGGACAGATAGCCCAATACGGCAATACCGAACACGCCCCAGGGCAGCAGCGAAACGATCTGGGATGATGAACCGCTCAGAACATCAACGTTTCTGACGACCATAATCAGCGCCGAGAGCATCGCTACCGTCGAGATAATCGGTGCCCACAGACGGCTCCATGCCGGGACCGGATGCTGCGTTTCACGTTGGAAGAAGCGAATAACGGCCAGCGACACACCGACCTGAAGCAGCAGGATCGCCATCGTCGCGATCGCCGATCCTAACGCGAAGATCTGCATCATCGGATCGAGATCCGCCACCACCATCATACACAGTACGCCCAACACAACGATCGTCTGCACGATGCTTGCCACGTAGGGCGTGCCTTTATTTTTACTCACCTGCGCCAATTTGGGGGACAGCACACCATCTCTCCCAATGCTAAACAGATAACGTGAGATGTTATTGTGAAACGCCTGAGCCGCTGCAAACAGGCTGGTGATCAACAGCAGCGATATCATCTGCTCAGACCATTTCCCCACCAGCGCGTTCGATACGTTAAAAATAAAGCGTCCAGGATCGTTAATCGCCTGCTGCCGAACCTGATCCACCCCGTAGGCTTGCACCATCATCCAACTGGTGAAGGCAAAGAACAGCATAATTAATATCACCGCGGCCAGCGTCGCACGGGGAATGGTTTTCTCAGGGTTGCGGCACTCTTCACCGTAGATCGCCGTGGATTCAAACCCGATAAAAGCAGCGATACTAAAAATTAGCGCAATGCCAAGGCTGCCCTGATTAATCACGCTTGGCGAAAACGCCTCTAACGTGAGCGAGGGAGTGTCGTGGGACAGCAGCACCGCAATATCCACCACCAGCATGATGCCCACTTCCATCAACATCAGTACGCCGAGCACCCGCCCGCCGACCTCCACACTCTCAATCCCCAATAAGCACATCAGCAACAACATCGCTACGCTATAGAGCCACCACGGCAGATCGATACCAAGGTGCTCCTGTAGATACATGCTGCTGAAGAAACCAAACATCGCGACCACCGCGATCTGAATAGCGAAATAGGCCAGCAGCGCGACGGATAAAGCACTAAACCCCGCACGACGCCCCAATCCCAGCGTGATGTAACTGTAAAATGCGCCAGCATTGGTCACATAGCGGCTCATGGCGATGTAGCCAAAAGAGAAAATCAGCAGTATGCCGCCCGCCATCAGGTACACAGCAGGAATACCTGCCCCGTTGCCTGCGGAGATCGCCACCGGCAAACCGCCGACCACGCCGGTGAGCGGCGAAGCAGCGGCAACAACAAAGAAGACCAACGACCACAGCCCCAGGCTGTTCTTTTTCAATTGATGCGTATTCATCTTGCCCCCGGATACACAAAACGAACCCAATAGCGTAATGTCGCGCAATCGGGTCGATGGTAAATCCCTTGCCGCCGCGCCACCTTACAGGCAGGTGCGATACAGCGCTTCAATGTCCTGACGTGAGGCCCAGCGCGGGTTCTGTTCCAAGCTCACGCCCATCGTCTGCACGCAGTTGTCCGCCAGCCAGGGAATATCTTGCTCACGCACGCCGAGATCGCGCAGCGTAAACGTCAGCCCGATATTTTCCAAAAAACGCTGTACCAAATAGACGCTGTGCCTCGCCCGCTCGGTGTCATTAAGATGCGTTACGCTATCGCTCATCGCACAGGTAACGGCAGCGAAACCCGCGACATTTTCAGCACAGGAAAAACGCATTAATTCGGGATATAACGCCGCCAGCCCTTCGCCGTGCGTGATGTTGTACAGCCCGCTCAGCGGGTGCTCCATCGCATGTGGCAGGCCGCAGGCCGACATCCCGATAGCCATGCCGCCGAGCGTGTTCGCCCAGCACACCCGATCCCAGGCATCCAGATCGGTCACATCCCGACAGACGCGTGGTAAAAATGTAGTCAACAGCCGAATGGCGCGTTCGGTCATGATTTCCGTCATCGGATTGCAGAATTTACCCACCCGCGCCTCAATGTTATGGCTGAGTGCGTCAAACCCCGTTGCCGCCACCATACGTGGTGACTGCGTAACCATCAGCGTCGGATCGACAATGGCTGTCCGGGCGTACAGTGCCGGTGAGAAAAATGCCGGTTTATCGTGGGTTTCAGGATTGGTGAAAACAGCAACGCAGTTGCCCTCGCTCCCCGTTCCTGCCGTCGTGGTCACCAGCACCAGCGGTAACGTCGTGGCAGGTGCCGCTGGTTGAGACAGGTAGTCCAGCAGTTTCCCCGCATTACATGCCATAAACGCGATGCCTTTAGCGGCATCCATCACGCTGCCGCCCCCTACGCCAAGCACCACATCACACTGCTGTTCACGCGCTAGCGTTGCACCGTCATCTATCGTTGTGGTAAGCGGATTCGCTTCAATGCTGTCGAATAGCACCCAGCGCACACCGTTCTGCGTTAATAGGTCGGTCAGACGCGTCAGCAACCCCGTTTGGCGACAGCTAGTTTTCCCCGTCACCAACAGCACGCGGTTCCCCAGCAGCGCCACCTCTTCGCCAACTCGGCCAACCTCACCTCTGCCGACACACAGTTTTACCGGTTGTGAATACGTAAATGTCATCGTCGCCACCTCATGCCGTCATGACAGAGGTATTGGCCTGCTCAGCCTGTTCAACCACGCTGTTCAGTGCCGCTTCAAACGCGTTCAGCGCATAGTCGAGTTCTTCTTCGCTAATCGTCAGCGCCGGTAGGAAGCGGAATACCGCCAGATTATTGATGGTGAAATTCACCTGAATCCGCCATTTCTCTACCAGCAGACCCGCTATCGCCATAGAGTAGTATTCGCCCATACTGGCTTGCAGAGCCTCCGGCAAACGGCCAAACTCAATACCAATCATCAGCCCTTTGCCGCGTACTTCTTTGATCACTTGCGGGTGGCGAGCCTGAATTTCATATAATCGCTGCATCATTAACGCGCCTTTACGCTCCGCCATGCCGCAAAGATCGTGTTCGATGATGAACTGTAAGGAACCCAGTGCGGCCGCCGCACTCAGGGTATTTTCCTGATAGGTAGCCGTGTGGTGATAGCAGGTTTCGATGGTGCCATAAGCGGCTTCATACAAGGTTTCTGTACAGAGATAGCCGCCGAATGGCACCAGCCCACCAGATAAGCCTTTAGCGAAGACGATACAGTCCGGTACGACGTCATCGTGTTCACAGCACCAGAATTTGCCCGTACGCGCCGCGCCACACTGAATCTCATCCAGCACCAGCAGGGTGTCATAGCGATCGCACAGCTCGCGTGCGGCTTTCAGATAACCCGCTGGCGGCACGATAATGCCGCCTTCGCCCTGGATCGGTTCCACCACAAACGCCTTATATTTTCCTGTCGCCAGCGCACTTTCCAGCGCCGTAACCGATCCATAAGTCACATGATCGATATTGTCTAACGTCGGCTGCTGCCCTGCACGCCATTTATCCTTGCCACCGAGTGATACCGCGCCAGACGTCTTACCGTGGAACGCGCCCAGCGTCGCCAGCAGGTGAGTCTTGTGGGCTTTATGTCGAGTGCCGAGCTTGACCAGTTTGATCATTCCCTCGATCGCCTCTGCACCTCCAGTCGCCGTACCCATTTTGGTCAGTTTTCCCTGTGGCGAGAGCAGCGCCATGTTATGCGCCAGCGCTGCCGCCACGTTGTGATAGGAAATCGCGCCCATCATGAAGAGGCGGTTATCGAAACACTTCTGCAAACAGGACCACACGAACTCATTGTTGTTGCCGACCGTCACCACCCCGACCGCACCAATCATGTCCAGATGCTTTTCACCTTTGTCATCAATGAAGGTGCTACCTTCTGCTCGAACAAAGTATTTGGCATGACCGTCCAGAGAGCGCATGCGGTTCAGGTGGGTTAATTGCAGCGCGCGGGTGGTCTCGCCATCCAGTGCGATCGCGTCATCAATGGTGTAAAAACCCGGTACGATGTCTTTTGCCTGTGCCATAAAAAACCTCACAACGTTCACAAGAGAAATGTGCGATAGCGCACGGTGTGAAACGTTTATAGCAAGGGGTAAGGCGGGGAAAATAGAATAAATCGGCACATGCTACGGTGCAGTAATAGCCTCTTTTTGGTGCAGATTGCCCCAAAAAAAGCGGCATAGGATAGGAGGTATCTTCGCGCTGGCGTCATCACAGCGGATTCAGCACTGGCGGATACGATACTGATAGCGCACAGCCTGTAACCGTGCCAGATAGTGCTGCGGCGAACAGGAGGTAAATGCTTTGAATTCACGGAAGAAATGCGATTGATCGGCGTATTCAAGGCGCTGAGCCAGCGTGGTTAGGTTGTCGATATTGCCCTGATTGAGCAACGCAAGCGCCCGCTGAAAACGAATCGTGCGGCAGAACGTTTTGGGCGACATACCGCAGTTATCATGAAATAAACGGTGAATATAACGAGCAGAATAGAGCGTTTTTCGCTCCAGTTCATCGACTCTGATTTTACCGTCGTGGGCCATAATCAGATCGATGATTTGCAGCAATAGCGGCGGTGCCGAGCGGTTCGTCCAGTAGGAAAAGTAGTGCAGAAACAAGCTGACCTGTTCGTTAAAATCATGGCTGTTCACCAGCCGTCTCAGCAAGCGCGGGGTATCAGGTGCAACCTCATCAAAAGGGATCTCCTGCCCCGCCAGCTCCCCCGGCGACAGGTCGAGAAACGCGGGCATAATCCCCGGCATAAAGCGCACGCCAAAATAGCGCTCTCCCGGCATCAGGCGGGTAATCTGCGCCGATGCGGTACTGCCGCAAACGCGCCCACTTGGTGCATCAGGACAGCAGTGCAACAACAGATCGACGCTGCCATCCGGCACAGCCAGCGTCATCGATTCGGCGCGATCGACCGTAAAACTGTAAAAATGGGCAATCGGCGACTGGCTGACGTTTTTCTTCAGGTAATCTTCCGCCGCGTTGATGACAAACCACGGCTGCAATGGCCGCACGCGAAATGACGCAGAATCAGGATGCATTGACCTTCTCCCCCGCAACAATGACGCAGGGGATCAGGCAATTTTTACGCCAACTCGTTTTCCGTCAACGCCAGTGCGCATTTGTTGCTATGCATCCGGCCCGACTCTGACCACTAATTTGCCAAAGTTGCGACCGTGTAGCAGGCCGATAAAGGCCTCTGGGGCGTTTTCCAGACCGTCGACAATTTCTTCCCGATACTTGATCTTGCCTTGCGCAACCCACGGCGACACCGCTTTCCAGAATTCGTCAAAGCGATGGCCATAATCATCAAAGATAATGAAGCCCTGCATGCGAATGCGTTTTTTCAGGATAGTCCCTGCCAGCAGTGATAAGCGGTCAGGTCCATCAGGCAGCCCTGTCGCATTGTAGCCAGAGACTAATCCGCACACCGGAATACGCGCCGAGGCGTTCAGCAGCGGCAGCACCGCGTCAAAAACTTTCCCGCCGACGTTTTCAAAATAGATATCGATGCCCTGTGGGCAAGCCTGTTTCAGTTGTTCGGCAAAATCATCCGCTCGGTGGTCGAGACACACATCAAACCCTAGCACCTCAACCACGTAGCGACACTTCTCCTCCCCACCCGCTACGCCAACGACCCGGCAGCCTTTCAGTTTCCCGACCTGGCCGACCGTCGCGCCTACCGGCCCGGTCGCAGCGGCAACCACCAGCGTTTCGCCCGCTTTCGGCTGGCCGATATCCGTCAGCCCCATATACGCCGTAAAGCCCGGCATACCGAGAACACCCAGCGCATAAGAAGGATTGGTGGGCGACTGCCCCAGATTGGTTAATCCTTTACCATCGGAAAGCACATAATCCTGCCAACCGCTGTAGGACAATACCCAGTCACCAACCTGATAATCTGGATGCGTTGATTCAGCCACACGACTGATGGTGCCACCGACCATCACGTCATTCAGCTCGACGGGTTTAGCATAAGAGGGCGCGTCGCTCATACGGCCACGCATGTAAGGATCGAGGGAAAGAAATACGGTACGCAACAACACCTGCCCTGTTTCTACTAACGGGACAGCCTGCTGTTCCAGACGAAAATTATCTTGTGTCGGTGCGCCGTGCGGGCGTTGGGCCAGAACCACACGGCGGTTAATACGATCGGTTTGCGGCATAATATCCTCCATTAGACAAAGCGCGTTGATAAAATCACTTCGTTAACAATAGGATCTGTTCTTTCTTCTGGCTACGCAAACCGTGCGGCGTTGATTATGCTGTTTTGCTTTTTTCGTAACGCGACATACGATCCAGATACCCCATGACAAGCGCAGAAAGCACAAACGTCAAATGGATAATCACATACCACATCAGCTTGTTGTCTGGGATATTACGCGCATCCATAAACACGCGCAGCAGATGGATAGACGAGATAGCGACAATCGAGGCAGCCACTTTGTTTTTCAGCGAGCCAGAGTCCATTTTACCCAGCCAGCTCAGCTTTTCTCGGCCTTCAGTGATATCCAATGCCGACACAAAATTTTCGTAACCGGACAACATCACCATCACCAGCAACCCGCCGACCAGCGTCATGTCGATCAGCGATAGCAGAACCAATACCAGATCCGCTTCCGCAATATCTAAGATATTGGGCAGGACGTGGATCACCTCCTGAAAAAACTTGATCGCCAACGCCAGCAGCCCCAACGACAGCCCGAGATAAACAGGGGCAAGTAGCCAGCGCGATGAGTACATCAGATTCTCAATAAAACGTTCCATAACTCACTATATGCAGGTGAAAAAAGAGGGAAATAATAGCGAAAAATTCTGCCGCGGTGGTAATCAATTCTTGAGCAGAATACGCCATTTGCGGAATGGTCTGCCCTATCGCGCCTTCAGAGATGAATTCCGCGTTTTGTGATCCTGCCTACATCCACCTTCAAACCGATGCCGCTCTTTTCCCCCTGTTGGCACGCATCTGAAGGTGCGCATTTTTTCACCTTTTTACACTGTTTAGCGCCAATCAATCTGGCAACAATCATACACCGTACTCTACATACAGAGCCGACTACAGGCTCATCACAAAGTAAAAACAAGGGGTTACGCATGAGCAATCCTATCCTTCTTGGTATTTTCTGGCACTTCATCGGCGCGGCCAGTGCGGCCTGCTTCTATGCACCGTTTAAGCAGGTCAAAAATTGGTCGTGGGAAACCATGTGGTCACTCGGCGGATTTTTCTCGTGGATTATCCTGCCCTGGAGCATCAGTTGGTGGCTACTGCCTGATTTTTGGCGTTATTACGGTTCGTTCGATATCGCCACCCTGTTACCGATCTTCCTCTTCGGTGCCATGTGGGGGATCGGCAATATCAACTACGGGCTGACGATGCGCTATCTTGGCATGTCGATGGGCATCGGTATCGCTATTGGCGTGACACTGATTATCGGCACGCTGATGACGCCCGTCCTGCAAGGTAAATTCTCGGTTCTGTTTGGCTCAGCAGGTGGCCAAATGACGCTACTGGGCGTGCTGGTTGCGGTCATCGGCGTCGCAATTGTCAGCTACGCGGGCTTGTTGAAAGAACGTGCACTTGGTATTCGCGCCGAAGAATTCAACCTGAAAAAAGGGCTGATTCTGGCTGTCCTGTGCGGGATCTTCTCCGCTGGCATGTCCTTTGCGATGGATGCCGCCAAGCCGATGCATACCGCGGCACAGGCGCTGGGGATCAACGCACTGTATGTCGCCCTCCCCAGCTATGTGGTAATTATGGGGGGCGGTGCCATCGTCAATCTGGGTTTCTGTTTCATCCGTTTGGCTACGTGCAAGGGAATCTCATTGAAAGCCGATCTGGCGCAGGCTAAACCGTTGCTGATCGCCAATGCGCTCTTCGCCATTCTGGGTGGCGTCATGTGGTATTTGCAGTTTTTCTTCTATGCCTGGGGGCACGCCAACATCCCGGCAGACTACACCTATATCAGTTGGATGCTACACATGAGCTTCTACGTGCTGTGCGGTGGTATCGTCGGCTTGCTATTTAAAGAGTGGAAAGCCGTGGGGCAGAAGCCCGTGCGCATGCTGGTTCTGGGCTGCGTGGTGATTATTCTGGCGGCGAATATTGTGGGATTAGGCATGGCCGTGTAAGCGTTTCATCATCGCGTTCGGTGCCCCGGGCAATCATCGAACGCGATGTGTGAGTTTGATGAAATGACGAGAGCGTGTGTCGCGAGTAAAAGAAAGCTGTCACACGCCTTGTTCGATCGCCTTTCTCGCGATACAAGTCGCACAGTGCGAGTGGCAATTGCAGCTAACAGGAAAGCGCCCGTTGAAATTCTTGAGAGATTACGGGTGGATACCGGTGAAGGAGTAGTCAGGATTGACAGATATAACGTTTACGACAGATAAATTGTAAATTTTCACGGGTAAGACACAGGAGAAAGTCATGAGCGTTAAATTTTCGGCAGCCTACTATGATTCGTCGACTGACGAGGCTGTTTTGACGGTTGGATTTGCCGACAATGAAGATAACCCGCAGCATTTTCTGATTTTGCAACGGGCAGAAGAACCTGACGAACAAGATGAAGAACTGGGCCAAGATACTTATTATGTTGAGATCGGCAATCCGGGCATGGCTGGGTATGGCGGGATCGATGATGTTTTGGTCGCGACAAACAAAATCATTTTTACATGCTCAAACACCACAAACTGGTGCAAAACGATAAAAACGATTGAGATAGGACTCACGCCTGAGTTGGGAACTATTGACGAAATTGACGCCTCACTTCGGCAGATATTTACCGAGACACCAACAAACGTCTCTCGATCATTGTAGCGATTCGCCGTACAAAAAACAGCCAAATGGAAAACAAGATACGAAAGTATATTTTTAGGCTACCATCGGGACATCATTTTACGTTACTGACTCAAATATTGGTAATACCCGCCTATGTTAGTTCATATCTATGTAGCAAATAACGATGATGGTCCGGTGTTTGAACAACTCCCCGTCCGAGAAATCGAGAAAGATACTTACGAACTGCTGTCTTCTCCAGGCCTGGCACTAAATTTGGCACGCGGAGATATCTTCCGCATTAAAGACAAGCACGCACACCCAGAAGTGCTAAAAAGAGGCGGCAATTTTTGCATTCATATTTATGCCGATGAACTTCCCCCTGAAGATATCACCTGTTTAGAGAATGAGGTGCTAAGCCAACTGAATGGAACCTTAGACGGCATATTTGAGGGAAATTTGACATTGGCCGTTCCTGCAAGGAGTGGGATGGATAAGATTGCCGATATTTTCGACGCTTTTCGCGAAAAAGCGGGTATCGAATGGTACTTTTCGAATATTTATAAGAACATTGACGACGATGAAGACGAGACGCTTCTATATTGGTGGCTGGATAGCTAAGGTCACACAGGCACAGATTGACCACTCAATTAAAATACTGTGTTTCTCAATTTCGGAATGCATAAAAAACACAAACTGACGTAATACTTTATGCTCGTTCGATCGTCTTTTCTATGATGTACAGTGTAAGTGGCAATGGTTCGCGCGCTTTATAACCAAGAAAGTAAAAACGCCCTGAGAAAGTTTCAAGGCGTTCTGGAATAGCTTTCAATTTTTACTGCAAGATTATTTTTACTATGAAGCGGGAAATAATAAGCATCACAATAATTATATATCTCTAAAATAAAATCACGATTTATCGTGAAGCACCCAACGGAATCTCTGGGTCAGGTTCGTGAGTCATACGATTACGCAAATCACGACGAATAATCTCAATAGACCAGAACCAAATGAGATGACCCACGATTTCTGATACATGTTCATACCAAGGGAGAACAAATAGAGAAGGCGTCAGCCCCATCAATGGGAATGAAATCATATGGACAAATAGTTGAGCCAGCGCACCAGCCAGCAAACCTTGCCATAATTTTATTTTAGGAAATACTTCGGCGACAACGCAGTAACCTAAAGCGAAAACAATAGAGAAAATAATATGTGTCACGCCAACCCAATTGAATACGTGGCCGGCGAAGGTATAAACGGCCGCATTAGGATCAACGACCCCAAGCCAATCGCGTAAAAAAATGTAGGGAGGGTTGAGAAAATTACGAGAGCAATCAATTTGCTCGGCGGCTCTAATCAGTGATTCAGGTACGCAAGCACCACTAAATATATCCGTAGGGCTACGCGGAGGAAGCGGATTTTCTGCGCCCCACTTTACAAAAGAAGAAACAATACCCGCAATCAAACCAATAAAAGCAGCTAACCCATAACGTCTGCGGGACGGAGGGGTTTGTTCAAAAAAGTTCATTTTTTTACCAATCTAACCATTAAAGGTTATAGTCTTACATAAGTATCATGTACTGATAAAGAGGTTAATTGATATATTTAACAATCTCTCTAGGTTATTTTGTTATTAGGAATGCGATTTTAAATTTTATAAAATAACAAAAATAAATTAAGCGTTGAGTTTTTGTGAAACTTTTATTCAATAATTGAAAACCCAGATTCAATAACGTAGACGAAATGTATATTTACAGAGAGAGAAACGAATAATAACTCATCAATAACGCGTAAATAATAAATAGCCTAGTTATTTATTTGTGAAATAATAACAGTTCAGTAACTCACACTCTCACCTTTTCATCACACACAACTTAGTGACAAAGAACGCCCCTCCACGTAGCTAGCCAAACCACATCAGCGAAGCAAAAGCATTTCTACCAGGCCCTTCCCTCATATATATTTTTATGGAATTGAAAATCCATTTTTATTCTTTTACATGCATAAGACGGCCCTCTAGAGTAGCGAAAAGACCGCCGTGTATGGCCTCATGACATTGGTAAAGGACACTGGGAATGGAAAAAAATCACCCGCAGGTTACGACTCTTGCCGCAGGATTACTCTCATTACTCTTCGCACTCAACCCCGGCGCTTACGCGGCACAAAGTACTGAAAAACCGGTATCCGGCGGTATTCTGAATGTCGGTCTGGGCAGCGATACTCCTGTTATCGACCCACACATTACCGCCTACGGCGTGGCCGCGCTGATTTCCCGCAACGTGGTTGATTCACTGGTTGGGCAGGCTGAGGACAACCGCTTTACGCCTTGGCTGGCGGAAAGCTGGAAGATCAACGATAACAATACCGAATACACCTTCCATCTGCGCAAAGATGTCACGTTCAGCGACGGCACCAAGCTGGATGCAGAAGCGGTGAAATACAACATCGAGCGTATTCTCGATCCAAAAACCACCTCCAGCTACGCCAAATCGCTGTTAGGTCCGATCGACAAAATCTCAACGCCAGATGACTATACGGTTGTGCTTCACTACAGTTCACCGTTTGCGGCGCTGTTACAAGGACTGAGTCTACCGTATCTGGGTATTCAGTCACCGACTTACCTGAAGAAAACGCCGAACACCAGCAATACCGTGGTGGGTTCAGGGCCATTTATTCTCGACTCCTTTGTAAAAGGCAGCGGCAGCAAACTGACGAAACGCCCTGATTACAATTGGGGACCGGGCTATGCAAAACATACCGGCCCTGCTTATCTGGATGGTCTGGTATTCAAATATCTGCCGGAAGCGTCGGTTCGTCTTGGCGCACTGAGCAGCGGACAGATTCAGGCGATTGATGCCGTACCACCTGCCAATTTTCCAACGGTGAAGCGTAATCCAAAGTTGGAAGTCATCACCTATGAAAACCCAGGCGTTAACCGCGTTCTCTATCTCAACACCACCAAAGGTCCTTTCCAGGACGTCGCAGTGCGTAAAGCATTCCAGAGCGCAGTAGACAGCAACGCAGCAGTGAAAGTCGCCTTCTTCGGTACGCTGAAAGCCGCCGATAACGTACTCGGCCCGGCCACGCTGTACTACGATCCGAGCGTCGCGTCACGCTGGGGCTTTGATGTGAAAAAAGCCAACGACCTGCTGGATAACGCAGGCTGGAAACAGAAAGACAGCGCAGGATTCCGAACCAAAGACGGCAAACGCCTGAGCGTCAGCTTTGTCTATGCGTCAACCAACGTTGAAGCGGCGGATGTCGCCCTGTTCCAGGCCGTGCAATTCCAGGTGAAACAGGCGGGCTTTGACGTCCAGTTGACGCCAGTCGACGCGGGTGAATTCACCACACGTACCAACGCTAACGAATACGACATCGCGTCTAACTTCTTCGTGCGTGCAGAGCCAGATATTCTGCGTACCGTCTTTGATTCGGCCTATGCGCCACCGAACGGCAACGGCTTTACCCGTATCAGCGTGCTGGACGACAAACTGAGAAAAGCCATCGGCGCAGGCGACGCAGAGCGTAAACAGCTCTATAGCGAAATACAGCGCGAAGTTATCGATCAGGCGTATGTCGTTCCTCTGTACGTTCCTGCTTATCAACTCGGCTTGTCCAAACAGGTACAGGGCGTAAGCTGGGCCACCAACGCAAAACCGAACTTCTATGATGTCTGGATTAAACGTTAACCTGCTCGCGCTAGGCAAGCGTCTTTTCACCATTCTGGCTGTGCTCTGGGGCGCAGCCACATTGACGTTTATTGCCGTCAAACTGATCCCTGGCGATCCGGTTGCCATTCTCAGCGGCGGCGAAAACGTGGTGGATGCAGCCTATCGCGCGGTGCTCATTAAACAGTTTGGACTGGATCAACCGCTGTGGGTGCAATATCTGCGCTACTGTGGGCAGGCGCTACAGGGTGATTTTGGCGTCAGCTATCTCTATCGCCAACCTGTCGGTGGCGTCATCGCCGATGCCATGCATCAAACGCTGCCACTGGCATTCGGCGGTTTGGTATTGGCACTGTTCCTCGCTATCGTCAGTGCTTTACTCACCGCAGGTCGCTACGGCGTGTTACGCAGTGCCGTATCGTGGCTGGAACTGACGCTGCTTAGCACGCCGGTCTACTGGATCGGTATTGTGCTACTCAGCCTGTTCAGTTTTCGCCTGCAATGGTTCCCTGTCACCGGCAACGACAGTTTTATGTCGTTGGTATTACCGGTGATCACACTGAGCCTGCCGATTGCCGCTATTCTGAGTCAAGTACTGCGCGACGGTCTGGAAGATGCGTTATCCCAGCCGTTCTCGTTAACCGTTCGTACTCGTGGTGTCAGCGAAATCCGACTGCGTTTCCGCCACGGTTTACGCCATGCGTCACTGGCCGCTTCAACGCTGACCGGTACGTTACTGGCAAGCGTGCTCGGGGGTTCCGTGCTGACTGAAACCGTGTTTGGTCGCGCGGGTATCGGACAGGTCACGCTGAGCGCGATTGAAAACCGCGACATGCCGCTGGTGCTGGGTGTCGTTATGCTGTCCGCGTTCCTGTTCGTCGTCATAAATTTGCTGGTGGATGCGCTATACCTCATCATCGATCCCCGCTTACGCAAGAAGGCGAGCGCCCATGAGTAGTGAACCGATGCCCTACACGCAGACACCATCAAGAAAACATTACCGCAGCCCATGGCTGTCCACAGCGACGCTGCTGCCCGCCGCTATTGTTTTCCTGCTGGCGCTGGCGGTCTTTTTTCCGTCACTGTTTACCAGTCGCACCGCAGATGAAATGGATATGGGCGCGGTATTTCAGTCACCGAATGCCACCTATTGGTTCGGCACCGATCAGTTGGGACGCGACATTTTTGCCCGCATCGTTCACGGCACATCGCTGTCGCTAGGTATTGGCGTCGGGGCGATGCTCATCGCCTGCGTCGGCGGCGTACTGTTTGGTACGCTGTCGGTACTCGCCCCGCGGCGTATTCGTCAGGTTTTGGTGCGCCTGCTGGACATCATGCTGGCATTTCCCGATCTGCTGCTGGCGCTCTTGGTGATCGCCGTACTGGGGCGCGGGCCGGAAAACACCATGTTGGCCGTCGGCTTGGCAGGCATTGCTGGCTATGCCCGCCTGATTCGTTCTCAGGTACTGCAAGTCAGGTTATCCGGCTATGTTGAACATGCGATTGCGCTGGGCGAACACCCGTTATATATCGTCTTCCGCCATATCATCCCCAATACGCTGCGCCCGCTGTTGATTGTCGCCACCATTGGCGTCGGTCATGCCGTACTGTCCGCCTCGGCGCTAAGCTTTCTGGGGCTGGGCGTCGTCCCTCCTACCGCAGAATGGGGCGCGCTACTTGCCGACGGACGTAATTTCCTTGATATCGCACCGTGGGTCAGCTTGCTGCCCGCCAGCGTCGTCGCGCTGTCGGTGATTTCCATTACCGTGCTCGGTCGCCGTTTACAGGCTATTTTGGCAAAAGGAGAGGCCCGATGAGCCTGAACACAACACCTTCTCACCTCTCTTCAGATACACCCGCGAAAACACCACTGCTGCGCGTAGACAGTTTGAGCGTTACGTTTCCCAGCCCCTTCGGTCCGATTCGTTCGGTTAAAAACCTCTCTTTTCAGGTCAATGCGGGAGAAATTCTGGCGTTGGTTGGCGAATCGGGTTCAGGGAAATCCGTCACCGCGCGCACGCTGGTGGGGTTATCCGGTGAAGGTGTCGATGTTCAGGCAAAGACGATTGAACTCAAGCGCCATGACGGCAGCCGGTGCGATTTACGCTATCTGACCGATCGCGATTGGCGGGCGATTCGCGGCCGCGAAATTGGTTTTATTTTGCAGGATGCACTGGTGTCTCTCGACCCGCTGCGCAAGATCGGGCAAGAAGTCGCCGAGCCGATTCTGACTCACCGCTTATTGCCTCGCCAGCAGGTTGCCCAACGCGTCGCCGACCTCCTGGCGCAGGCGGGCATCCCCGACCCAGAGAATCGGGCTGCACAGTACCCACATGAGCTTTCCGGCGGTCTGCGTCAACGTGCGTTGATCGCTTCCGCGTTGGCAGCGGGTCCACAGTTGCTGATTGCCGATGAACCGACCACCGCGCTGGATGCTACGGTGCAGAAGCAGGTGCTAAAAGTCTTCACCGCATTGGCGCAGGCAGGTCATGGTGTTTTGCTGATCACCCACGATCTTGCCGTCGTCGCTGACGTGGCGGATCGCGTCATCGTCATGCAGCAAGGAGCGCTGGTAGAAAGTGGTGAGGCACGGCAGATCCTGTCAGCGCCGACACATCCCTATACCCGCAAACTGCTGGCGGCGATCCCAACGGCCTCCACCCGTGGCAAATGGCTGGCCGGTGCCGATCCATTACAGGGCAGTATTGCGCCATCGCTGACAACGGATCACATCAATACCGACACGATAGCGCTGACAGCAGATCGGATTGCCGTGTCATTCAAGCGTCCAGACGGTAGCCGGATGCAGGCGGTGAATCAGGTTTCTCTCCAGATCAAACGCGGTGAAACACTGGGCATCGTCGGGGAATCCGGTTCAGGTAAAACCACGTTGGGGAAAGTCATTCTGGCGCTACAAAAGCCAGATAGCGGCGACGTCCGATTAGCAGACAGCGCCTGGAGCACACTGACTGAACGCGAGCGCCGACCGCTGCGCGCCCGTATTCAGACGATCACGCAGGATCCACTCAGCTCCTTCGATCCGCAATTTACCGTCGCCCAGATTTTGCGCCAGCCGCTGCGCTTGCGTCGCGATCTGAGCGAGGATGAGAAACAGCGCCGCATTCTGACACTGCTGAAATATGTCGGGCTAACACCCGACCTGCTAACCCGACGCCCGACAGCGTTATCTGGCGGGCAACGTCAGCGCGTTTCCATCGCACAGGCGCTGGCTTCGGAGCCAGAAATTCTGATCTGCGATGAGCCAGTATCGGCGTTGGATGTCACCACACAGGCACAAGTGCTGGATTTACTGGTCGCGTTGCAGCGCCAGTTAGGGCTGACAATGCTGTTCATCTCCCACGATTTGGGCGTCGTGCAGCACATGAGCCACCGTATCGCGGTGATGAAAGACGGGGATATTGTAGAAACTGGGCCAGTGGAGCAAATCTTCAACCAGCCGCAGCATCCTTACACGCGTTTATTGCTCTCAACGGTGGCGGAATAGCGAGGTTGACGAAAGATTGAATGGTTAAAAACGCAACAGCATTGTACAATGATAAGTACATATAGGAGGTACACATGCGTACAATTAGCTACAGCGAAGCCCGACAAAATCTATCAGCAACCATGATGAAAACGGTCGAAGACCGTGCTCCCATTCTTATCACCCGACAGAATGGTGAAGCCTGTGTGCTGATGTCTCTGGAAGAGTATAACTCTCTAGAAGAAACCGCGTATTTACTGCGCTCGCCAGCGAATGCTAAAAGACTGATGAATGCAATCGAGGGCCTTAAGGCTGGTAATGGCGAAGAAAGAGATATCATTGAGTGAAGCTAATCTGGTCAGAAGAAGCATGGGAAGACCACCTGTACTGGCAGGATATCGATAAGCGGATAGTCAAAAAAATCAATGAATTAATAAAAGAAACGCGCAGAACGCCTTTTGAGGGAAAAGGAAAACCAGAGCCGCTTAAACATAATCTTGCTGGTTTCTGGTCACGCCGTATCACCGAAGAACATCGTCTGGTCTATGCCATCACCGATGACGCCATGATGATCGCTGCTTGCCGCTACCACTATTAACCCTCCATTAACTCATCACTATCAATACTAAAAAAGCGCAATCACTCCACATTCAGGAAGCGCTGGCGGTAGGCGCTGGGCGAGACGCCGAACGCCTGATGGAACACCACGGAAAAGTAATTGCTGTCTTCAAAGCCACACAGCGCGGCAACATCGCCAATGGTTTGCAGATCGTAGCGCAACAGCTCCATCGCCTTACATAGCCTCAGTTGGCGCAAGTAATGCGGCACGCTCATGCCGGTTTGCTCTTTAAAGCGCGAGCGTAACGTGCGAGCGCTGAAGTGGTGCTGTTCGCAAAAGGCTTCAAAGCGAAACGGGGCAGCAATGCTGGCGCGTAGCGCATTCATCAACATATCCAACTGGTGCGCGTCCGCCAACTGTGGACTATCCGGCGAATGGCGATAACGCGCCGCCAACAGCGCGATCTGCAACAGTAGCGCCTCACTCAGTTGCAGCGACAGCGCATCCGATTTCATACACTCCTGCGTCAGCGCATCCACCTTTTCGCGGATGGTATCCATGCCTTCCGAGCCTAAACACCAGTGGCGCTGGCTTTGTGGAAGCTCTCCGCCCGGCAGTAAAGTTTGCCAGTCGGCGGATAACGTCAGACGATTGCGGATATAGAGAATGTTGTCCAGCTCAAGCTCGTGGACGGATTCATAGCTGTGGCGATCGTGCGCGGAAACATAGAACATATCGCCGCGGGTGATGCGGTAAGGCACATCGTTCCAGAGGTGCAGACCATTGCCACGCCAGACAATGACCAGTTCGTCAAAATCATGATGATGCAACGGGAACACCGGCTGTGGGTGCCGCTCGGCAACCATCACGGCATTCTTGTCAGTGAGGAAATAGTCTTCAGTCTGTAATTTCAAACCCCGTATTGCTGTCGCCATTCCCTCACCCGCAGTTGCTATTGCCTACTCTTCACGAGAAAACGCCTGATGGCGTAGTGACTTAGGCGCCTGCGAGAATGCCTTGCGGAATTGCGTCGAGAAGTGATTGCTGTCGCTAAATCCACAGGCGTGCGCAATGGTGGTGATCGAGTCATCACTTTGCTGCAACCGCCGACGCGCCTCCAGTAATCTTAACCGATTCAGATAGCGTTGTGGTGTCATACCCGTATGTTGTTTTAGCTGACGGTGCAGTGTACGCAGCGGCAGCGAGAATTGATCGGCCAGACCGCCCCAGTTAACCTCTTCACTGTAGTTGTTTTGCAGCCAGCCCAACAGCGCCTGCACACCCTGACGCTCGGAACCGTTACCCTGCGTTTGGAAACAGTGCTGACGCAACTGCACCAGAATTTGCAGAAACAGGCTCTCGCTAGCGGCAATCGCTTCCGGCGCATCGCTCTGCGCCAGCTCCGCCAGACTGTTTAGCGACTGCTTCAACTGTTGCATTCCTGCCGCATTCACCTGCCACTGCCCTTGCCACTCGCCGTTCGGACCATACGGCAAAAATGCGGCGATATCAGACAGGAAGCGAAACCCACGCGGCGAACGGTACAGCATGTTGGTCAGGCACAGACCTTCGACATCTTCGAACAGATGTCGATCGTTATCGCGAACAAAGAACACCGTCCCGCTACACAGTGCGTAGGGCTGATCGTTAAACACATGGACGCCAGCGCCCTGTTCCACCAGCACAATTTCCCAGAAATCATGATAGTGCTCAGGAAAGGCCGTCTGTGGGGTACGCGGCTCTACCGCGACCGTCACGGCACGCGAAGTAAAAAAATCATCACCACGAAGTAACGTCATTTCAGTTCTCCATTCAGCCTTTGGCAAAACACGACCTTTGAAAAAGAGTAGTCATAAGCCACAAAACCAGCCTTCAAATACCGTCACCCATGCGCCGTCTGGCTGCACTTTTTTTAAGATCGCCCCGCCTAATTGAGTGAAGTGTGGCAAGGATCACACGGCTTTTTCCCTTACTTTTTCATGGTTATTTTCTGAATATTTTCCCAGATTGTGAGCCCTTTCACGGTCAGCTTTGTCATTTTGCCAATCGCCTGTTACAGGTGGCACTCACCGGAAGGTGGCTTCTGTTACCGCTCCTTACACTGCAACACATTCAACGATAAGGAGTGGCGGCTATGGCGGTGAAGAATATCGTGGCGGTGGATTTGGGCGCATCCAGCGGTCGGGTGATGCTAGCGACGTTCCATACCGCAACGCAGCATCTGACGCTGAAAGAAATTCACCGTTTCAACAACACGCTGGTTTTTCAGGACGGTCATCACCAGTGGGATCTGACTGCGCTGGAATGCGACATCCTTACCGGATTACACCAAATTGATGCGATGGGTCTCGCCCCCGATAGCATTGGGATCGACAGTTGGGGCGTGGACTATGTACTACTCGATAAAAATGGGCAGCGCGTCGGCCTACCCTATTCTTATCGCGACCACCGCACCGACGGCGTGATGGCTGCCGTCACCGCTGAACTGAGCCGTGAGGCCATTTATCAGCGTACTGGCATTCAGTTTCTGCCATTTAATACGCTGTACCAGCTCAAAGCGCTGTGCGACATGCCTTCCGACGATCTGGAGCAAGTAGAACATTTGCTGATGATCCCCGACTATTTTCACTATCGTCTCACGGGTCAACGGGTTTGCGAATACACCAACGCCAGCACAACCCAACTGCTTAATCTGGAGCAGAAAACCTGGGACGGAGAACTGCTGGACTATCTGGGCGTACCACGCCGCTGGTTGAGCAATCCGGTGCAGCCGGGGCACACGGTCGGAAACTGGATCGCACCGAGTGGACGCCAGATCCCCGTCACCGCCGTCGCAACGCACGATACCGCTAGTGCGGTAGTCGGTGCGCCGTTACAGAACCGTGATAGCGCCTACCTCAGCTCCGGCACCTGGTCGCTGATGGGCATCGAGAGCGACACCCCGTTTAACTGTCCGCGTGCGCTGGCAGCCAATATCACCAATGAAGGCGGCGTAGACGGCACTTATCGGGTGCTGAAAAACATCATGGGTCTGTGGCTGCTACAGCGCGTCTGTCAGGAGCGTGGCATCAAGGATTTAGCGGCGCTGATTCAGTCCGCCGCCGCCCTGCCCGCTTTCGTTAGCCTGATTAATCCTAATGACGATCGCTTTATCAATCCGCCGTCCATGCATCAGGCGATCCGTGACTATTGCCGTGAGCACGGCCAACCCATTCCCCAGAGCGATGCCGAACTGACACGCTGCATTTTCGACAGCCTCGCCTTGCTCTACCGGCAGGTCGTACTGGAATTGGGTGAGTTGCGTCACGCACCGATCCGCCAGTTGCATATTGTCGGCGGCGGCAGCCAGAACGCGTTTCTGAACCAACTGTGCGCGGATGTATGCCAGATCCCGGTTCTCGCCGGACCGGTCGAAGCTTCTACGCTTGGCAATATCGGCTGCCAACTGATGGCGCTAGGTGCCGTCACCGACCTGACCGCATTCCGTCACATGCTGACTCATAACTTCCCTCTGCATCGCTATACCCCGCGTGCGGAGAGTGATTTTGCCGGGCACTGGCGTCGCTTTCAGGCGCTCAGCCAGCCAGAAACCGCCCCACAGGGCAAAAAGGAGACTACGCAATGAGCACACCAATTGAAACCGCATGGCAGTTGGCAAAAGCGCGTTATGCCAGCCTGAATATTGACGTAGAGGCCGCGTTGGAACAGCTCGACCAGATTCCGGTATCAATGCATTGTTGGCAGGGTGACGATGTTGCCGGATTCGAGAATACTGGTGGGCCGTTAACCGGCGGTATTCAGGCCACTGGCAACTACCCCGGTAAGGCAAGTACGCCGGATGAACTGCGTGCCGATCTGGAACAGGCATTTGCACTGATCCCCGGCCCCAAGCGGCTGAATCTGCACGCCATCTATCTGGAATCCGCACAGCCTGTCGCCCGCAACGAGATTGCCCCTGAACATTTCAGTTCCTGGGTCGCGTGGGCCAAACGTCACCAGCTTGGGCTAGACTTTAACCCAACCTGCTTCTCTCATCCGCTGAGTGCAGACGGCTTTACGCTGTCGCACCCGGACGAAAAAGTGCGCCGTTTCTGGATTGAACACTGCCAGGCGAGCCGCCGGATTTCCGCCTACTTTGGTCGCGAACTCGGTACGCCGTCAGTCATGAACATCTGGGTGCCGGACGGCATGAAAGATTTGACCATCGATCGTCTGGCGTTCCGTCAGCGACTGCTCAGCGCGCTGGATGAAGTCATCGCCGAACCGCTCGATCCGTCACACCATATCGACGCGGTGGAAAGTAAGCTGTTCGGGATCGGCGCGGAAAGTTTCACCGTCGGCTCCAGCGAATTCTGCCTCGGCTACGCGGCCAGCCGCGGCACCGCGCTCTGTCTGGATGCTGGACACTTCCACCCGACCGAAGTGATTTCCGACAAAATTTCCAGCGCGATTCTGTACGTCCCACGCCTGCTGCTACACGTCAGCCGCCCGGTACGCTGGGACAGCGATCATGTGGTACTGCTGGATGACGAAACGCAGGCGATTGCTCACGAGATCGTGCGCCATAAATTACTTAACCGCGTCCATATCGGGCTCGATTTCTTTGATGCCTCAATCAACCGCATCGCGGCCTGGGTCATCGGCACGCGCAATATGAAGAAAGCCCTGCTGCGCGCGCTGCTGGAACCCACGGAAACGCTGCGCACACTGGAACAAAACGGCGATTACACCGCGCGTCTGGCCCTGCTGGAAGAGCAAAAATCGCTGCCATGGCAGGCCGTATGGGAACACTACTGCCAGCGCCATGACGTCATACCGGGCAGCGACTGGCTGCAACAGGTACGTCAGTATGAAGAAACCATCCTCACTCAACGTCAAGGGTAAGACTATGCAAGCAATTCTCTCTTCCTGGTTTGTACAGGGAATGATTAAAGCCACCAGCGACATGTGGCTCAAAGGCTGGGACGAACGTAACGGCGGTAACGTCAGCCTGCGCCTGACGGCTGAGGATGTGACGCCTTATGAAAGCGATTTCTACCCGCAGCCGCGTCATGAAGCACTATCGCAGCCGATGCCAGAACTGGCGGACTGCTGGTTTATCGTTACGGGCTCCGGCAAGTTCTTCCGCAACGTTCAGCTGGACCCGGCAGATTCACTGGTAGTATTGCAGGTCGATAGCGATGGCAAAGGCTATCGCATCTTCTGGGGGCTGACCAACGGCGGCTTGCCAACCTCTGAACTGGCCTCGCATTTTCAGTCACACATCGTGCGTATGGGCGTTACCCACGGGCACGACCGCGTCATCATGCACTGCCACGCGACCAACCTGATTGCTCTGAGCTATGTGTTGGAGCTGGATACCGCTACGTTCACCCGTGAACTGTGGGAAGGTAGCACGGAGTGTCTGGTCGTCTTCCCCGACGGCGTAGGCATTGTGCCGTGGATGGTGCCGGGCACCGATGCCATTGGCGATGCCACCTCCGAGCAAATGAAGCGCCATTCGCTGGTACTGTGGCCATTTCACGGCATCTTCGGCACTGGTCCAACGCTGGATGACGCCTTTGGCCTGATCGATACTGCCGAGAAGTCCGCCGAAGTCATGGTGAAAGTGAGATCGATGGGCGGTAAGAAACAGACAATCTCTACCGAAGAACTGATCGCACTGGGCAAACGTTTTGGCGTCACGCCACTGGAAGCCGCGCTGCGCGTGTAGTTCATATAACGGCCTTCAACCTCAAACCGCCGCGACATAACGTCGTGGCGTTCTGTTATGCCAACGATGATGGAGGACGCAGCCATGTTGCGTAAAGCTTTTGTGATGTCGGTTTTTCCTGACTACCACGACGAATATCAGCGTCGTCATAACCCGATCTGGCCGGAACTGGCCGAGGTACTGAAAAGCCACGGGGCGCACCACTACAGCATTTTTCTGGACGAGCAACGCAATCTGCTCTTCGGTTATGTAGAAGTAGAATCTGAAGCGCGCTGGGAGGCGATTGCGCAAACGGAAGTCTGCCAACGCTGGTGGAAACACATGGGCGACGTGATGCCCTCCAACCTCGATAACAGCCCGGTCAGCGCTACGCTGAAACCTGTATTCTATCTGGACTGAGGAATTCTTTGAGCTAAGAATAATCCCACGGAGATAATATAATAAATATATTACCTCCGTAACTTGATGAATAAAGAAATGAAAAGAAATGAGTTGTCATTTAACTAATAAATTCTGTTACAGATAATTGTTATTTTTAAAGATATAAATAACTAGAGATTGTTGATGAAAGTCATATTTTATTTATCCTATTTGTGAGTAGCCCCCTTAGCGTCAATAATATAAGCATTTATTAAAATAATGTTCATTATTACCACTTCAATACAAAATACCACCAAATGATTATTTTCTGGAATTTAATATCGATAAAATAATATTGTTTGATTTTAAACTCCATTCATTCATTAAAGCCAATTTATCGAATTCCGTATTATAAAGATCTTATTTTCTTTGCCGTTATTACTACTACCTTCTCTATATAATCAATAAGAATAGCGATGAAACTTTCTCAACTCACAGTACTTTCCAAGCTGTTACTCGGTTTTTCCGTGCTGATAGCGATGATGTTGCTATTAGGTGTGGTTTCACTACTACAGCTTAGCGTTAATAATAGTCGTATTGATGAATTAAGCAGCAGCAGCTTACCTGGCGTGCGATATAGCCTGGAAATGCGCGGTGTGCTGTCTGAAACACGTTTACAGCAAGTACAGTATATTGACTCAAAAACCCCTGAGGAGCGTGAAGGTCACCGCAAGGAATTATTGCAAAACGCCGATGCTTTCCTTGCGGCATTTAAGAACTATCAAGCGGTTGCCAGCACTGAGGATAAAAAAGCGCTGATCAAAGTGATTGGTGAAAATTTCACTGCTTTCAATTCAGTTAATGCCACACTGATTGATATCGTAAATCGGGGCGATCTGGCAGAAGCCAGCAAGATCAGCGGCGCAAGCTCCGGCAAGTATCGCAGCCAGTTGATGAAAGATCTGGCGAAACTGGTCGACATGGAAGTAGCGACCACAAAAGACATCGTAGACAGCGCCGAAGCGACATACCGCACCTCACAATACTATGTGTGGGGGCTAATGATGTTGGCCCTGCTGGCAACGATTGCTATCGCTACCATCATCTCACGTAATATTTCTCGCCAACTCGGCGGCGATCCTCACTACGCACAAGAAATCATGACCGAGATCGCATCTGGTAATCTGACAGCAGAAATCCAACTGCGCCAGGGCGACAACTCAAGTCTGCTCGCTTCAATCAACCACATGAACCAACAGTTGATGAACATCGTGCATACCATCATGAACGGCAGCGAATCCATCTCGCTGGCGTCAAGCGAGATTGCTCAAGGTAACAGTGACTTGTCACAGCGTACCGAAGAGCAGGCGGCGTCGCTGATTCAGGCATCGGCTAACATGCAGCAACTGACGCACACAGTGCGACAGAACGCGGATAACGCTAAAGAAGCTAGCCAGTTAGCGCAGCAAACCTCGGAAACGGCGTCTCAAGGCGGGCTTATCGTGGATGACATGCTTAAACGCATGCACGAAATCTCCGACAGTTCACAGAAGATCGTCGATATTATCGCCGTGATCGAAGGGATTGCCTTCCAGACCAATATCCTGGCACTGAACGCCGCGGTAGAAGCAGCCAGAGCAGGAAGCGAAGGGAAAGGCTTTGCCGTTGTCGCTGGCGAAGTACGGACGCTGGCACAGAAGAGTGCTAACGCCGCTAAAGAGATCAAAACGCTGATCGAAGGCACCGTTGAGAAGATCACCGACGGCTCCGCGCGAGCAGACAAAGCCAGCCAGGCGATGTCGGAAATTGTACAGTCGGTGAAAAAAGTGACGGACATCGTGGCGGAAATTTCTCAGGCTTCCAACGAGCAGCATATCGGCATCAAAGAGATCAGCGTCGCGGTAGAACAAATGGATCGCGTCACCCAGCAGAACGCCGCGTTGGTGGAAGAATCTGCTACAGCCGCACACGCGATGACAGAACAGGGCGAACAACTGCGCGATGCTGTTCGTTTCTTCAAAGTTAATCAGGATCACATGCTGAGAATTCATTAATTCTCATCAGCCCCGTCGGCTACCCGGCGGGGCGACCATTTGTTTCCAATTCATTTGTTCCCAATTCATTCGTTTCTAATTCATTTGTTTTCCAACCTCTCTCCGCCGTGCAATACGTCGCAGCAACACCTGCTGATAGGCAACAAGCCCACCTGATATCACTCATGAGTGAACGTTGACGTCCGGTTTAGGGAAACTGAGTTATGGTTGCACCACTAAACTATGTACTCTGTTTATACGAACCCTGTTTCTACATACTTTGTTTCTACGTACCTTGTTTCGCCAGCCAACAACTATTTTGCTATTTCGCCACACGGCGATAAGGAGACAACATGGACGAACACCCTAGATGGCCCGGTAAACCGCATCTGTTAGAATAAGGACCGTCTTCTTCCCCGACCTCTCTGTTCTCTCCGTCTGCGCCGTTTACCTCCCTTAATACCTTAATTTTTTTCCGCCTTACGTCCCTTTATCCGGGATGCGCGATCGTGCGCGGCGGACAGGCAACATTAAGAGAGCAGCATCATGACCGATATGATCACGCAAACGGGGTATCGCCGCGCCCGTAAAACATCCACGGCTACCTTTGCGATTGCCCGCGAGGCACAAAATAGCCTCGATCAAACGTTGGCTAACCTGAATACGCATCTGCACGGCTTAAGCCATGATGACGTCATTGAACGCCAGCAAACCTATGGCGAAAACCGCGTCGCCCATGAAAAAGCACCGCATGCGCTGGTGCAGTTGGCTAGCGCATTTAATAACCCGTTTATTTACGTGCTGATGGCACTGGCTGCTATCAGCTTTTTTACCGATTACTGGCTACCGTTGCGTAGTCACGAAGAGGCGTCACTCACTGGCGTTGTCATCATTCTGGTGATGGTTAGCCTGAGCGGCCTGCTGCGCTTCTGGCAAGAGTTTCGCACCAATAAGGCCGCAGAAGCGCTGAAATCCATGGTACGGACAACGACTACCGTACTGCGTCGCCCTCACGCCTGCGCCACCGCCGTCATGCAGGAAATCCCGCTTCAGCAACTGGTTCCCGGCGATATTCTGCTTCTCTCCGCCGGTGATATGGTGCCTGCGGATGTCCGATTGGTGGAATCACACGATCTGTTCGTCAGCCAGGCAGTGCTAACCGGTGAATCACTGCCGATAGAAAAATACGACGTGTTCAGCGATATCAGCGCCAAAGGCTGTCAGCCCGCAGGCGGTGGCGGAGAAAGCGATCTGTTGGCGTTATCCAACATTTGCCTAATGGGAACCAATATTTCCAGCGGCACGGCAACGGCGGTTGTGGTGGCAACCGGCGGCCACACCTATTTCGGTTCGTTGGCAAAATCCATCGTCGGCACCCGTTCCCAAACCGCCTTTGATCGAGGCGTTAACAGCGTAAGTTGGCTGCTGATCCGCTTTATGATCGTGATGGTGCCTGTCGTACTGCTGATTAATGGCTTCACCAAAGGTGACTGGATGGAAGCCAGCCTGTTTGCGCTAGCCGTTGCGGTCGGCCTGACGCCGGAAATGCTGCCGATGATTGTCTCTTCCAACCTGGCAAAAGGTGCGATTGCCATGGCGCGGCATAAAGTGGTGGTCAAACGGCTAAACGCGATTCAGAACTTTGGTGCGATGGATGTGCTGTGCACCGATAAAACCGGCACGCTCACGCAGGACCGCATCATCCTTGAGCATCACCTCAATACGCAGGGTCAGGTCGATGAAAGCGTGCTGCAACTCGCCTGGCTCAATAGCGCGCACCAGAGCGGCATGAAAAACCTGATGGATCAGGCCATCATGCATTTTGGTCGCCATAATCCCGCCATCGCCGCGTTGGGTCGCTATCGTAAAATCGATGAACTGCCGTTTGATTTTATTCGCCGTCGCCTGTCCATCATTGTTGCCGATGAGCACAACCAGCAACGCCTGATTTGCAAAGGCGCGGTAGAAGAGATGCTGGCTGTCGCGACGTATATCAGTGAAAACGGGCAGCGACACGAATTGGACGATGAGCGCCGCAACACACTGAAAAAATTAGCAGAAAGCTATAACCAACAAGGATTCCGCGTGCTGATGATCGGTACGCGTGAACTGAGTCCGGTGGGCAGCACGATGCCGCTCAGCGCTGAGGATGAACGCGATCTGACTATCTGCGGCCTGCTGACGTTCCTCGATCCGCCAAAAGAAAGCACCTCTGCCGCGATTCGCGCCCTGCATGAAAACGGCGTGACGGTGAAAGTTCTGACCGGAGACAACGCGATTATTACCAGCAAGATCTGCCGCGATGTCGGGCTGGAGCCGGGTGAGGTGCTAGAGGGGAATGATATCGATGCGCTCAGCGATGAACAGCTCGGCGTGCTGGTAGAACAACGCACCATTTTTGCCCGGCTGACGCCGCTACAAAAATCCCGCGTACTGAAAGCATTACAAAGTAATAACCATACGGTCGGCTTTCTGGGCGACGGCATCAACGATGCGCCCGCTCTGCGCGATGCCGATATCGGCATTTCCGTCGATACCGGCACGGATATCGCCAAAGAGTCAGCCGATATCATTCTCTTAGAAAAGAACCTGATGGTGCTGGAAGCCGGCGTTATCAAAGGTCGTGAGACGTTCGGTAATATCATCAAATACCTGAACATGACCGCCAGTTCCAACTTCGGTAACGTGTTTTCGGTACTCATCGCCAGCGCCTTCATTCCTTTCCTGCCAATGTTAGCGATCCATCTGCTGATTCAGAACCTGATGTACGACATCTCTCAGTTATCGCTACCATGGGATAAAATGGATAAGGAGTTCCTGCGCAAACCTCGTAAATGGGATGCTAAAAACATCGGGCGCTTCATGCTGTGTATCGGGCCAACGTCATCGATTTTTGACATCACCACTTACGCGCTGATGTGGTTCGTGTTTGCCGCCAACAGCGTTGAGCATCAGGCGCTGTTCCAGTCCGGCTGGTTCGTTGAAGGGTTGTTGTCACAAACGCTGGTGGTGCACATGCTGCGTACCCAGAAAATCCCGTTCATTCAGAGTACGGCAGCGCTGCCGGTGATGTTGATGACCGGACTGGTGATGGCACTGGGCATCTATCTGCCGTTCTCTCCGGCAGGGCCGCTGGTGGGTTTGCAACCGCTACCGTGGGAATATTTTCCTTGGCTGGCTGCTACGCTGATTGGCTACTGCACCGTCGCACAACTGGTCAAACGCGCCTACATCCGCCGCTTCGGCCAATGGTTCTGATCCTGTCATCACATCTTCACGGCGGGTACGCGATTACCCGCCGTATCGCCATCATTCAGATCGTAAAAATAGCGATCCAGAGGCAAAAAACAGATACCACTTTAGCTGTACAATAAATTAAATATCTTATTGCAAAAAACAACATAACATATTAAATAATAATAAATATATTTCCATCAACATGGTGGTAAACAAAATAGGCGTGATTTTTTTAAGGGAATGATGAAATCAGTGCTAAACCATTGCTCCGTTACGCCGAAACTAAAATAAACCCTCGTCTACTTTTGCACACTGCACATGTCAGAAACGGACGGATTGCAGGCAATGGAGCATATCTATGAAATCCCTACATCACATATCGATCCGTAGTAAGTTCATTTTGGCTCTCCTACCGCCAATCCTTGCCCTACTGTGGTTCAGTTTTTCCGGCGTGGTGGAACGGCGCAGCACGGAAAATGAAATGATCCGCATGGCGAAACTGATCACTCTGGCGCGCGATGCAGGCGAGTTCGCCCACCAGCTCCAACGTGAGCGCGGTTTGAGTGCGGGCTATTTTGGCAGTCAGGGGAAAAATTTTGGTGCGGAACTCACGACGCAGCGGCAAGCGACCGATCGGGCACAACAGGTGCTGGAGCAAACCACCGCGAATCTGAGTCAGGACGAGCTGGGTTCTTCCGTTAGCGCGGAGCTTGATAAAATTGCGCAGAAAACACAACAAATCGGCGAGCATCGCCGTAATGTCGATAACATCTCGATCCCTGTCGCCCAGGCGCTCGGCTACTATTCCGATTCCGTTACCTATCTGCTGAATATTGTCGGGGATATGACCCATCTGGTCAGCGACGGCGGTATTGCCCAACGGCTGGCGGCCTATTACAACTTACTGAACGTCAAAGAACAGGCCGGGCTTGAACGCGCCGTGCTCTCCAACACCTTCTCTGCCGATAACTTTGCCGCCGGGATGTTCGAACGTCTGAACCAGATGGTGGGTAAGGGAGAGGCGTATATCACTGCCTATAACATGTTCGCCAATGCCGAACAGCGTAAGGCTTTCGAACAAGCTCTTAACAACCCTTCAGCCCAGAGCGCGCTGCAAATGCGCAATAAGGCTATCGCTTCCCCTGGCGGTAATTTTGCGATTGATGCCAGCCAGTGGTTTAACCAACAAACGGCAAAAATTGATGAGTTGAAAAAGGTTGAACAGCTCGCCACCCACGATCTGGCCACACAGGTTAATACATTAGCTACCGATGCTCGCCAGTCTTGGATTAGCTATTTAGCGGGCGCGCTGGTTTCTCTGCTGATGGCGATCGGTCTGGCCTTAATGATTATGCGCAGCATCAACGAGCAACTTCAGCAAACGCTGACGACCATTCGCGAGATGGGTGGGGATCTTACGCGCCGTCTGCGTGTACCAGGAACCGATGAACTTTCGCAGTTGAATCAGGCATATAACGCCTCACTGGAAAACATTGCTGATATGGTAGTCAGTATTAAGCGCAGTTCACAGACTATCGGGCGAGCCAGCAGCGAGATCGCCAACGGCAATCAGGATCTGGCGCAGCGTACCGAAGAGCAATCCGCTTCGCTGGTGCAAACCGCCAGCAGCATGGAAGAAATAACCGTCACGGTAAAACAAACCGCCGACTTTGCCGGACAGACGCGTCAGTTGACGACAGAGGTAGACGATCAGGCTCACCGTATCGGAACGATCACCCAATCGGCCAGCAGTGCGATGGAAAGAATTCAGGATACCAGCCAGCGCGTGAATGCAGTGGTTGCCGCCATTGATGCCATTGCCTTTCAAACCAACCTGCTGGCGCTGAACGCCGCGGTTGAAGCTGCGCGGGCGGGACAGCATGGCCGAGGGTTCTCCGTTGTTGCAGCGGAAGTTCGTCAACTTTCGCAGCGTAGTGCAGACGAAGCAGGAAAAATCCGCGCACTCATCGCCGATAGCATTGCCAGCGTCAGTGAAGGGACGAAACTAGTTAACCAATCAAACCGAGAGATTAACAACATTGTCGCCGGCACACGTAAAGTGCGCGATCTGGTGAATGAAATCGCGGTCGCTGCTGATGAGCAGTCGCTGGGCATCGCGCAAATTAACGAAGCGCTCAGCCAATTGGAGATGGTCACACAGCAGAATGCGACACTGGTTTCGCAGGCTTCCGTTGCCAGCCAATTACTGGATGAACAAGCGATTGAAATGGAATCGTTGGTCAGCCGCTTTAAGGTTGACGACAGCGCACCATCGCAGCCTTTACAGCACGCGCTGTTATCAAGGTAGCGGAGACGATACCGTTCGAGGAGCGCAGACGCCCCCAATGGCTGGTTTGCTCTTTCAGCATTGTGATACTTACGCCCTCACTGAGGGCGTAAGCTATTTGGTTCTCGCTAAACACCGCTGGCGGCGTTCATCGACGCGCTGAGCAAACCATGCCGTGGTGAGCTTACGGGTGATTTTTGGGCTTTCCAGCGTAATTCCCGGCAGAATAGCACGCGGCGCTTTCGTCCCCGATTTATCTGCCAGCGCAAAGACACGCTCATACAGGCTGGTGTCTTCAAAATCGAGGCTATTGCCTTTCTCCAGCGCACGACGAATCGCGCTCTCGCCCATATCTAACCGTTTCCCCAACGCACGCACCGCCAGTTCCGTGGCGCTGGCTTTATCCGAACTGTAGTTGATTAAATCCCCGTCCAGCGCCAGCTTAACCCCCGTCAGGCGGCTGACAGCCCGCTGGAACGCCGCATTCCGACTGGCATACCAACCCGCATTGAAATCTGCGAACCGATAAATAGACTGCGGATAATTCGCCGGATAGCCCAGCAGGTGCTTGATGCCAAAATACATTCCTCCCCGGCGGCTGAAGACTTCTCGACGAAGAGATCCATCCACGGTATACGGATAGCCCCTTGCGTTGGCTTCGGCAAAGGCGATGCTCACCTGCATCGGCCCACCGGTATGTACCGGATTCAGGCGACCAAACAGTTGCTGCCCCATCGGCACCATGTCGATGAAATCATCAAAGATCGCGCTGAGCTCTTTTTCCGTGCGTACCTTATCGAGCCGCTCGCTGTAGCTTTTGCCGTTAGGTGATTTGATGAGTAGCGCGGTGCGCACCAGAAATGCAGGAACATGAACGTTCTCCGCACGGCGGTCAATCTCCTGCCAGGCGATCTTCGACAAATTCGGCACCTGCGGATCGGCGCTAAACGTTGATTCCTGCTCAGTTACAGCCAATACCGAACACAGGTTTTCATTACTGGGATCGAGCCCCTGCACAGTAAATGCCGTCGCGATGTCGGTTGCCCAGCCCTGACGATCTTTCACGTTGTCCGGCAACAGTTTGAGCAACTGCGTGCGAACATCCGCAGGCCGTGATTCCGGTGTCGTCGCGGTTTTGCTGGCACAGCCCGCCAGCACTAACAGAGCCAGCACACACAAGGGACGGAACAAGGACACATAAGAACAGGGCATAGTTTCTCGGCATCATGATAAGAAGGCTGTCAGAACGTTAACGCAGCCCGAACCAATTATCCAGCCAAGGTGAGTACATGCATTTTACGCGCTGTCCTGGCATAGTTGGCGTTATCACTAACCGAATGCGCTAACGAACGGACGACACACGCATGGCTGCTACCAACCATTGGACGCGAGATCAGTTGCTGATCGCCTTCACCCTTTACAGTCAGTTGCCGTTTGGCAGATTGCATTCGCGTAACCCCGACATCATTCGCTACGCGGCGTTGCTTAACCGCACACCTTCTGCACTAGCGATGAAGTTGGTTAACCTCGCCAGCCTCGATCCGTTTATTATCGATTCTGGTCGCACTGGCTTGCGTGGGGCCTCCAACGCCGACCGCGCACTATGGCAGGAGATGGACAGCAACCCTGAGTTATTTGAACTGCAGTGCCAGCAGGCGATGGTATCGCTCGAAACCGGAGCGGCGGAAACGACAGCATCGCCATCACTGTTCCAAGCCAACGAGAGCGACATCCCGAATTACCACGGCGGCGAGCGCCTCGCACAGGTGAAAACGCGCATTGGGCAACAGCTATTTCGCAAGCGCGTGCTCAGCAACTATGGCGAACGTTGCTGTGTCACCGGGCTGGAAGAACCCACGCTGCTGGTAGCCAGCCATATTCGCCCGTGGAAAACGGCAGCAGAACACCGCCTCAACCCCAGCAACGGCCTCTGCCTATCCAGCCTGCACGACAAAGCCTTTGATATGGGGCTGATCAGCTTCAACGACTCGCTGGAAATGATACTCTCTCCGCGCATTAAAAAGCTGAAAAGCACCATCAGCGACGTCAACTTCGCCCAGTACGAAGGCAAACAAATCCACCTGCCAGACGCTTATCCGCCCGACCTGTCACAGATGGCATACCATCGTGAGCATATTTTTTTGGTACGGGGGTAGCATCATCACTGCAAAAACAGAGCGATATACGGACTTTTGCGCGAGATAACGTGTGGGCTTTTATCTAACAAGTCCCGCAGACGCGCCTGCTGCCGTGTATTTGGTAAGATGCCCGAATGGTTAAATCGCAGTATCCAATACGTCACGCTAGCCTGCGTTAGCGCCGCATTTTCTGATTGCGCGTTATCCAATAGGAAAATCAGCCAGTCCCATTTATTCAACTTGTGCGTTAAAAAGTAGTACACCTCAACGTGTTCTCTAGAAGGTGCCTCTTCCAGACAGCGCTGGAGTTCAGGCAGCGACAAAGAAATCTTCTGCTGGTAAAACAGCCTCCACGCCCCCTTCACAATAGCAAGCGAGGGGTGGCGCAAAGCGACAAACAGTCGTTCACGAGCGTCGTCATCGGTACGCAGAATAAGAATACGCAAGGCGCTGTGATAAAGACTGGGGTAGCGCTCATCCAGATAGCGTTCCGCCAGCGCCACAATGCCGTCGTAGCGATGCTCATCGAGTCCCCACAGCGTGATTTTACGCATTGTGACCGTCATCGTCGCCCGATCCAGCGCCGCAAGATAATGGGCAACCGGATCGTCGTTTTGCTCACGCAGTAGCCCTGAAGCACGCTGGCGCACTAATGCGTTCTTATCAAACAGTAAAGCAATCAGCAGAGGCGTGGGCACAGGGAACGCGCTATCCATCACGTACTGCAATGCTGCCTGCTTGATCGGTGCAAACGACTCTTTCAGCAGAATCGTCATCATTTCATGATCGATATCCCGCTCCGTGCTTAGCAGATACCGCGCCGCGTTAGCCCTCACTAACGGATCGCGATGCAACATCGCCTGGCTAAAAACCTGCTTCAGAGGAAACAGCTCACGCTCAGCCAGAATATCCAGTGACAGTCTGGCGACGGTTTTGTCTTCCGAAGACAGCCCCGCCAGTAGCGACGATGCGTGTACCTTCTCGGTCAAAAAACTAACGATCTCATCCACCAGCGGCTGATGGTTTTCCCGCTGGCAGTGCAGCAGCCAGAAAATCTCTGGCAACTTGGCGACAAAATGCACGGTATTATCCGGCGTTAACAGCAACCGCACGCTCTGTTTAGCCGCACGGCGTACTGGCTCGGCCCAATCGTTCACCCGTTCAATCAGCGCTGGCAATGCAGATACCTCATCCATGAAGCCCAGACACAGCACCGCGCGCTGCCGAATATGCCCGTTATAGTGATGCGTAAGCGTTATCAGGCGTGACGCCGAATCTAGCAAGCCAGCCTGCGCGGGCCGATAATAGTTGTCTGGTGAAGCGACGAGTTTTTCCAACTGTTGCAGTAGTAAATCGAAAGATGCCATATTCCCTGTCCTCTTCTTTTTCCGTTTATCCACAGACGTCTTACGCCATCACCGTCCGATACAGCAGTGCATCCAGCATTGTGTCGTCAACGGTCTTACTGTCTGGTAACACAACGGGGCTATCAGCCTCGTTCAGCATCTGCGTGATGAACGCGTGGATCGCTTCCCGACGTGGGCCGTATTCCGCCTCACCCGACCGTTGCTTTATCTCCAGCAGTTGATGAACTTCAGCCAACAGTCGCGGATCGTCTACCGTTCCTGCAAGCAACTGTGAAAAACGCATCGGCGGCATACCTTTGCCTGCCTCTATCCAGCGCACGGCCAGCAGCGGGCGCAGGACGTAGAAATACTTTTTGAGGCGTACCGTTTCGTCTTGCAGATAACCACGAAAGTTTTTACGTGCCATCGACAGATAGTGCCAGCGTGCCTTGGACGGCGAGAACCACGTCGGCACCGTCGCCCGCAGTTCGGACGTGGCTTCCCGATCTTCCTGATAGACCACGGGCGAATCCAGCCATTCAATCAGTGTCGGGTTGGCCCGCTTGAGCAGGCCGAGGGCTTTGCGCCATTCCCAACCACAGACATCCAGCTCATCGTCGATAGGCAGCTCTATCACATCGCGCTGCGCTTCAACACGCAAATACCATTCGGGCCGATGCACGTAGAGAAAACGCACATCGTAGTCGCTATCTGGGGACGCAAATCCCCAGCCACGGCTCCCCGATTCACAGGCATAAAGTACCTTTACCTGATAACGTTCCTCCACATCCTGTAAGACTAATTTTATCCGCGTCCGCATGGCCGCATCGACGCGATAATCTTGTTCCATCATGATCTTATCCTTTTACACACACCACCTGACGCAGCGTATACACGATTTCCACCAGCGATGACTGTGCCGCCATCACCTTATCGATATCTTTATACGCCATCGGAATTTCATCGATAACGTTGCTGTCTTTTCTACACTCAACGTGCGCGGTCGCGCGGATCTGATCTTCGACAGTGAAGCGTTTTTTCGCCGCGGTACGGCTCATGGTTCTTCCCGCGCCGTGGCTACAGGAACAGAAACTGTCTTCGTTCCCCAATCCGCGCACGATGAAGCTCTTCGCTCCCATCGATCCCGGAATGATCCCCATCTGACCTTTCTGCGCCGACACTGCCCCTTTACGGGTAATCAGCACCGATTCACCAAAGTGCGTTTCGCGCTGCACGTAGTTATGGTGGCAGTTCACGCCTTCCTGCTGAGTGGTAAACGGCTTAGTCACAATACGGGACAGCGCCGCCAGCGTATGCGACATCATCACTTCACGGTTATGACGAGCAAAATCCTGCGCCCACTCAACCGCTTCCATGTAATCCTCAAAGTGCAGGCTTCCTTCCTCGAAATACGCCAAATTACGGTCCGGCAGATTTGCAATGTGCTGCTGCATATCTTCCTGCGCCAGCTTGATGAACAGCGATCCAATCGCGTTCCCTACACCACGCGACCCGCTGTGCAACATCACCCACACGCGATCGACTTCATCCAGACAGATTTCGATAAAGTGGTTACCCGTCCCTAACGTTCCCAAGTGCTGGTAGTTGTTGGTTTTCAGCAACTGCGGGTATTTATCCGTCAAACGTTTAAAACGTGGTTCCAGCAGTGACCAATGCATATCCACCGTTTGCGGTGGATTTTGCCAAGAACCGACATCGCGTTTAGAACGCGTGACGCTACGTCCGTGCGGCACCGCCTGTTCAATTGCGCTACGTAGCCCCAGTAGGTTATCCGGCAAGTCGCTGGCAACCAGCGATGTACGCACCGCGATCATCCCACAACCGATATCCACGCCTACTGCGGCGGGGATAATCGCCCCACGCGTGGGGATCACGCTACCAATCGTCGATCCTTTTCCCAGGTGCACATCCGGCATCACCGCCAGATGTTTAAAAATGAACGGCATTTTGGCCGTATTCAGCAATTGGTCGCGGGCTTCCGGTTCCACAGGCACGCCCTGTGTCCACATTTTTACCGGCGCGCTATTCACTGGCGACATCATGTCGTAATCCTGCGTTTTCATTTCTTCCATTTTTTCTTCTCTTTGTTTGTCATTATTCACCTGAGATATAGCGAAAGACGTGCCAGGTTTTTGAAACAGACAAAATAAAAACCTAATTAATTGATAATTAATAAATAAAAAACTCGCCACACGAACTAGCAACAAAGTAAAAGAACAGGTAAATTTATCCCATAGGATAATATTTTATACAAAGGTATAGCATGAAACGCCGAGTCGTCATTGGTGTGCTGGGCACCACGCTGGATAAACGGGGTAAACGAGAGAATCGATGGACGAAATGGCGTCCTACCGTCGGCCTGTGCCAACAGCCCGATTTTCCGGTCGATCGTCTGGAACTGCTGCATCAAGCGCGCAACGAGGGAATGGCGCAGCAGGTAGCGGAGGATATCGCTGTGGTGTCACCCGCGACGCGGGTCACGCTTCAGGCCGTTGAGCTGCGCGATCCGTGGAATCTCGAAGAGGTCTACAGCGCCTTTCTGGATTTTGCGAGCCGCTACCCGTTCGACACCGAAAACGAAGAGTATTTCGTCCACATCACCACTGGCACCCATGTTGTGCAGATTTGCTGGTTCCTGCTGACCGAAGCTCGTTATCTGCCCGCGAAGCTACTGCAAACCGCACCAGGAGAGAAAGCAGATCGTCCCGCACCGCAAGGCATCTACGCCGTCATCGATCTGGATCTCAGCCGCTATGCCACGCTTACCAGCCGCTTTCAGCACGAGCAGGAACGTTCCGTCTCATTCCTGAAATCCGGCATCGAGACGCGCAATACCACATTCAATGCATTGATCGACCAGATTGAACGCGTCGCGCTACGCTCCACCGCGCCGATGCTGCTAACTGGCCCGACGGGTGCGGGGAAATCCTTTCTGGCGCAGCGCATCTACCAGTTGCGACAGTCTCGCCATCTGGTCAGCGGCCGCTTTGTCGCGGTTAACTGCGCCACGCTGCGCGGCGACAATGCGATGTCAACGCTGTTTGGCCATGTGAAAGGCGCATTTACTGGCGCATTGCAGGCCAGAACTGGGCTGCTACGTGAAGCGGACGGCGGCATGCTATTTCTGGATGAAATTGCCGAACTGGGGTTGGATGAACAGGCTATGCTGCTCAAGGCCATTGAAGAAAAAAGTTTTTTCCCATTTGGTTCAGATAAAGAAGTCAGCAGCGATTTTCAGTTAATTGCTGGCACGCACCGCAACCTACGCGAGTGGATCGCACAAGGCAAATTTCGTGAAGACCTCTATGCGCGTATCAATATGTGGACCTTCCCCCTACCGGGGCTGGCAGAGCGGCGGGAAGACATCGAACCCAACATCGAATACGAACTCCAGCGCTTTGCTCGCGATCACCAAACGCAGATTCGCTTCGATAAAGACGCCCGACAACGCTACCTCTCCTTTGCCTGCTCGCCGCAGGCCGCATGGCACGGCAACTTCCGCGAACTCGGTTCTTCTATCGCACGCATGGCGACGCTGGCAGAGCAAGGTCGCATCACCGTTGCACTGGTAGAAGAAGAAATTATCCGGCTGAAAGCCAGTTGGGGAAGTGATGCGCCAGCAACCGCGCTACCGCCCGAACTCGCCAACATCGATCTGTTTGAACAGCGCCAGCTTGAAACCGTGCTCGACGTCTGCCGCACCGCTAACTCGCTCTCCGACGCGGGCCGTTTGCTGTTCGCCGTTTCCCGCCAGCAAAAACAAAAACCCAACGACGCCGACCGTCTGCGTAAATATCTGGCACGTTTTGGGCTGAGCTGGGAGGGGTTGAGAGGGACAAGTAACACAAAGTAAACAGAACACCTTCTATCCAGTAAACTTGACGAAATATCTAAAATATTAGATATTTTATTTACTGAGATAAGGAGGTAAGCATTATGGCGTTAAAATTCTACGAAAGTCCGTTTCATGTAACGCATGACGCTGAGATTGCCAGCAAGATGGCAATGAAAATGGATTTATCGATCATGATTACTAATTTAATCAAAGAGAAAGGCTGGACACAAAAAGAAGCGGCAGAAAAACTGGGTATCAGCCAGTCGCGCGTTTCAGAACTCAAAAATGCCAAGATTGAACTTTTCACCATTGATGCCATGTTCGACATGCTGGATGCACTCGGTTTCCGAGCGAAGATGTCGATGCCAAGCCTGCATCAGGCATCAATCGCCATCACTGAAATCGAATCAGCAGGCTAACGTTTTTTACAGCGTTCAGCCTCCCTGACATCAGCCATAAGTGCTTTTAGCCGCTGTTCGGCCACCTCCTTAGCTTTACGATCAACGCTTTTAATGCCGCCCTCCCCTGTTCATCAATAATGCGTGTAAGATTCCTCGTGCCCACAAGCAGCCCTAGCTAGCCTCATTTTAGGGGAAACACAGGGGGAGGTTCCCGCAGGGAGGCCTCACCCCCTGTGGTCGCCCCGTGTATCGCGGTTTGCCAGCGACGAGGCTTTCCGCCCATTTCTGCGAACTTCATTCCAAAACACGCTGTAACTCCACTGTAAATCCATCCACCCTATTTCACGTTTTTCGCCGTTGGAATAGAGTCTCTGTGCTGCGGCAACATCCGCAGCCGGGCTTGGAACCCCGAACTTCTCAAGACTGAAAAACACTTTGTTTTTTCAGGGGCTGCGTGCACACTCTTTACGGTGACGCAGGCAGGGCAACCGCAAGGTTGACCGGTCTTCTTGAGAGCCGGGGTTCCAATCCTGTCTGTGTCACCCCCAAGTTTGGAACCTTGTGTGGTGGCGGACTTAATTATCTCAAGGAAAAAATGACCATGACGGACACTCACGCCACACTCGATGACAGCACCATTACCATTTTCCGCGATCTGATCGCCAGCCTGCCTTTCGCGCAGTTAGATGACGTTCAGCTCTGCGACCTCGGCGCGATTGCCGCCGAATCGGTTGAAGGCCTGTGCCACGGCCTGCATTACCTCGGCGACACGCTGCAAAATGACGTTGAACTGCCGCAAGAAAGCCTCAGTCAGCTCGGCGCGTGCCTCAATGCCACCGCGCACCTGATTCCGGCACTGCTGGAAATGTGTGAGCAGGCGGAACGTCATGTACGAACAGTCACGACAGTGAGTCGCGCACCTCTTACCACACAGTAAAAACAATATGTTATGACTAATCAGGTTGGTCTTAGCCACATTTTTATGCTGCCGTTGAGGTAGTTTCGTGCGCGATAATGACGTCATTTTCATGCGACTTCGTAGCACGCGCCCGACACGGGACGGCTCAAACGCCGCTCGCCCCGTGACCCCAAGCTTTCGGCGGAAATTATGCCGCTGACGCGGTACCTTCGTCGGTATCTGACTTAGCGGACCGCTTGCGACACGTTCCCTACGTGGCGCAAGCTTTCGCCGCGTCCTGCGGCTCATCCGAAGCCAGCTATCTCCTCAGCATAATTTTTTACGCCTGATAACAGCAAAACCCACAATCCCCTTGTATTTATGTATAAAAACAGCACTAACAAGGGGAGAAATACAATCGGTACTCTAGCAGCCATACCGTGTCATTCATTTCATCTTCAGATCCGCTAAAGCTAGAAATAAGAAAAAATTAATCAGTGATGCAACCTGTATTTTTTCTGAAGTTAGCCGACTATTCTGACAGCAGTTAGCGAGGTCGTAGTCAGCGAGATGAGATAGACTAACGCTTCATATTTCGACGACATTCACCTTGCAGCGTAGGCAAACTCACATGGTTAAACGCACAGTGTCCGCCAATAAATCGATCGATATGTACGCCGTCTATGTTTTTGTGACGATGGCGGAAGCAGGAAGCATGACGGCAGCCGCTGCGCGGTTAGGCCTGACTCCTTCTGCCATTTCGCAAACGATCCGGTTGTTGGAAGAAGATTTCGGCGTCAAATTGGTTAATCGGGCTCGTCGCCCCTTTGTCCTAACGCCCTACGGCATTGCGTTGAAAAACCGGGGAGAAATCCTGACGGAGGAGATTGCGAACCTCAAGGCACAGGTGCTGGAAGCGGGAAAAGGCATCAAGCCCGACTTACGTATCGGCCTGGTGGATTCATTTGCCATCACCTGTGGTTCGGTGTTTACCAAGAGTTTGATGAAGAGTTCGTCGCAGTTGCTGATTCGTACCGGGCTCAGCCCACAGCAGGGTGAAGCGCTAATGCGTCGCGAGCTGGATTTAATCGTCACCAGCGACCCGTTGATCGACAGCGATAGCGTGGTGCGCCATCAGTTGTTTTCCGAAGGCTATTTTATTATCACGCCGCCGGATTACCGTAAGCGCATCAAAACGGTTGAGGACATCCGCGAGCTTTCCGCCGCACTGCCGCTGGTGCGCTTTAACCGGAACTCGCAGATTGGGATGCAGATTGAGCGCTACCTACGCCGCATCGATATCCGCGTACCGAACATGCTCGAATTTGATAATGCGGATACCTTAACATCGATGGTGGCAGCCGGTATCGGTTGGGCGGTGACCACCCCGCTTAGCTTCCTGCAATCCGTTGCGCACTCACGAGAAGTGCTGACACATATGCCGGAACAGCTAAATATCAAGCGTTCGCTTTATATTGTTGGTCATCGCGATGAATACAGTGCGTTCTTTGAAGAAGCGTGCGATGTCACGCATGACATTATCAAAACTGTATTTATTCCGAAATTGAAAACGCTAAACCGCGGAATAGAAAAGCTGGTTGAGATTAACCCAGATAATTCGGAATAACAGTTAGGTATAACTATTCACGATTGGGAGACGGAACAGAAATGGAGGAATATATCCACCAATAGCCATTTAACGATGCTTATTCAATGTTCGTCTCCCCGAGAACTCTTTTTTAGCCATGATTTTATCAAAATCGTGATGGGTTTGTGTTAGCTGAAAACAAGATAATCAGGATAAACAACCCATAAAAATCATAATCTTAATATTGAAAACGATGCTATGTACATCGAACAAGAAAAAGGAAGAAGACCCATGTCAACCAATATCCGTATTGAAGAAGACCTGTTAGGTACCCGTGAAGTTCCTGCTGATGCCTATTATGGTATCCATACGCTGCGTGCGATTGAGAATTTTTATATCAGTAATAGCACCATCAGCGATATTCCAGAATTTGTCCGCGCCATGGTGATGGTAAAAAAAGCCGCCGCGCTGGCGAATAAAGAACTGCAAACCATTCCGCGTAAAATTGCCGATACTATTCTGCAAGCCTGTGATGAAGTGCTGAATAACGGCAAGTGTCTGGATCAGTTCCCTGTCGATGTGTATCAGGGCGGCGCGGGTACGTCAGTCAACATGAACACCAACGAAGTGTTGGCGAATATCGGTCTGGAACTGATGGGGCATCAGAAAGGTGAATACCAGTATCTGAACCCGAACGACCACCTGAACAAATGCCAGTCCACCAACGATGCCTACCCGACGGGCTTCCGTATCGCGGTGTACACGTCCATCCTGAAACTGGTCGAAGCGATTACCCAGTTGAGCGATGGCTTTGAGCGCAAAGCGAAAGAGTTCGAAAACATCCTGAAAATGGGCCGTACCCAGTTGCAGGATGCCGTACCGATGACCCTCGGCCAGGAATTCCACGCGTTCAACGTACTGCTGAAAGAAGAAAATCGTAACCTGCTTCGTACCGCCGAGCTGCTGCTGGAAGTCAATCTGGGCGCCACCGCCATCGGTACACGTCTGAACACGCCGGATGAGTATCAGAAGCTGGCGGTTCAGCATCTGGCAAAAGTCAGCGGTCTGCCTTGCGTACCGGCTGAAGACCTGATCGAAGCGACCTCCGACTGCGGTGCTTACGTCATGATGCACAGCGCCCTGAAGCGCGTGGCAGTGAAAATGTCGAAAATCTGTAACGACCTGCGCCTGCTGTCTTCCGGTCCGCGTACTGGCCTGAACGAAATCAACCTGCCGGAATTGCAGGCGGGCTCGTCCATCATGCCAGCCAAAGTTAACCCAGTTGTACCAGAAGTCGTGAATCAGGTGTGCTTCAAAGTGATCGGCAACGATACCTGCGTCACCATGGCGGCAGAAGCAGGCCAGTTGCAGTTGAACGTGATGGAGCCGGTTATCGGGCAGGCAATGTTCGAGTCCATCCAGATTCTGTCTAGCGCTTGCTACAACCTGCTGGAAAAATGCGTCAACGGCATCACCGCCAACAAAGACGTGTGTGAAGCTTATGTCTTCAACTCTATCGGTATCGTAACCTACCTGAACCCGTTCATTGGTCACCACAACGGCGATATCGTTGGGAAAATCTGTGCCGAAACCGGTAAGAGCGTGCGTGAAGTGGTACTGGAGCGCGGTCTGCTCACCGAGGAGCAACTGGACGACATTTTCTCCATCCAGAACCTGATGCACCCGGCCTACAAAGCCAAACGCTACACCGACGAAAACGAAGCCGTTTAATTATCGTTTTCTGTCACTATTTTTGACTGCTGTTATACAGGCCCGAAGGAAACTTCGGGCTTTTTCTTATTCATTTTTTACAGTATGGCGGTATTATTTTTATCCGCCGAGTGCTGACGTGGCAGATATACCGTGAGTAATCCTACGCCGCCACCCCGAGAAACCATACGGAACACATCCTGATAGATCCGCAGCAAAATGTGGATATTTTCGGCATCATAATGAAGTGCTCGTATCCCCTTCGGGTTCCCCTATCACCGTGGAGAGTTCTCATGGGTAAGGCCAAGGAAAAACTACAGCTTATCCAGTATTCAGTCTCGCTTTTACTTCGTTCTTCGCCGGCGTTGTCCTGCTTTTTTCTGATATTAATCACGCTACAGGGGCTCTTGCCGACGATGAGCGTGATGGCAAGCATACATCTTGGGAACATCATCAGCAGTACAGACCATAGTGGGCTCACAACCGTTGCCATACTATGGGCGCTGACCTTCGTTATCCCAGGGGTTTTAGCTCCGGTGATCAGTACGCTACAGAGCATACTGAATGCTAAAGCCACGTTCCTGACGCAAAGAAAAATAATGGAGGCCGCCTGTCGGATTGATGACCTGATGCTGATCGAATCGCCAGATCTTCATGACGATCTGGAGGTCTTGTCACGAGAGGCAGCACACCGCCCTCTTAACCTACTGGTCAATCTGATCGATATTTTCAGAGGAACTCTGACGTTGCTCAGCTTGTCTCTGGTCCTGGCATCGGTGGTATGGTGGCTACCGCTGGCGTTTCTGCTCCCGCTGGTTCCGGTGACGTTTGCTGTCGCGTATTCGCAAATAGATATCTTCAAAGCAATGCTTGGGAAAGGGATGCCGGCAAGAAGGATAAAGTATTTTCTCTCCGTACTGCTTGATGTAAAGCTCGCAAAAGAAATCCGGCTGTTCAATCTCTCTGGTTTTTTCCTCGATAAACACCAACAGTCTTTTAACGATCTTGAAGATGAGCTCAATCAGGTACGAAGAAAGCAGTTGATGCGTCCCCAGCCCTGGAACCTGCTTTATCTGCTGTGCTCACTGAGCGTCATGTTCTGGTTTGTCGATTACCTTTCTACCGGGAAAATCTCCGTGGGTGGGCTGCTGGGAACGATCCAGTCCATCTCCTTCTTTGGCCTGTCCTGCCAGTGGATGGTGTATTCATTTGCCAACGTGGGCATCTGTTTCGGCTTCTTTGCCCGGCTGAAAGCGTTGGAAGCCGTGGCAGCAGTCCCTCAGGATCACCCTGCGGAGTCGTGGTCAGGTCCGCTGCATGAGATCCGGTTTGAGAACGTGTCGTTTGCCTATCAGGATGATAATTTTGTACTGAAAAACATCAACCTGACGCTTCGTGCTGGTGACCATCTTGCGATAGTGGGAGAAAACGGCGCAGGTAAAAGCACGCTGATAAAGCTACTTTGCAGGCTCTATCATCCCACATCCGGGCGCATAACCTGTAATGGCACAGATATCGCCAGGATAGATATTCATCAGTGGCGCCGCCAACTGAGCGCCATATTCCAGGATTTTGGTCACTACAATCTCAATATAAAAGAAAACGTGACGTTCACCCATCTCTCCACCCCGGAAACAGAACGGGGCTTTCTGGAGGCCTGTGCAAAAGCCCAGTTTGCTCTGGACAAGGGTATTGCGCCAGATACTTTGATCGGCAAAGAATATGCCGGCACAGAACTGTCGGGGGGCAATGGCAGCGTCTGGCCCTCGCCCGTGCCCTGTATACCCCCGGCGAACTCATTATTCTGGATGAGCCAACAAGCGCTATGGACCCCCGCGTTGAGGCAGAAATATTCCGTCAATTCTCTGCCCTTGTTCACGGCAAAACCGCTGTCATGGTCACTCATCGTCTGGGTGTAGTGAAGCATGCCAGCAACCTTATTGTTCTCAAACAGGGAGAAATTGTCGAACGAGGTACACCTGCAGATTTAGAGCAAGCACGTGGCGAATATTACTCACTGCTGAAATTGCAGCGGGAGCAATATCAGTATGGAGAAGATAAAGGTGATGACGTGGCCGGATAAAATCCGCGTCTTGTGGATCGGCGAATCACGCCATGTAATATGTACCCGGAGGAAACTTCGGGCTTTTTCCTGTTCATTATTTATCAATGAATAATGAGTCTTATCTGCATAATACAAACCTATCCCATTCGTTTTATTTCTCTTCAAATAATTTTCCCATTCAATCCCTTCTATTATTTGAATAATTGGGAATTTAGACCAACACTAAATCATCCTGGAAAATAATACGGAACACATCAGACGCAATATGCGGTTTGTTTACCTGCCGCCAGATGTGTTTTACAGCCATTATCCAATCTGCACACGAACAAGCCTCGTGCTTTTTCAGCGGGCTTATCCCTATCACTTTGGCAGTATTTGGGGAAAAGGATGATTTCACCTAGCATGCCTCGAATAACACACGATAAAACCCGGCTTCTGGCCTATTTCCCCGTAGCACTGCTGCTGTGCTGGTCGTCCACGGTTTTCGGACAAACTATCTCGTTTAATCAGGCCTGGGTTCGTCTTCTGCAAAGTGATGACAGCATTGCTGCCGAACGCGCCGGAGTCGATCGGGCACAGTCCCTGCGAGAATCAGCCAAAGGTCTTTACTGGCCACAGGTCAACGTGGGTGCAAGCTATACACGCCTTGATAAACCTGTCGAACTAGACGCCCGTGACCTCAATCCGCTGGCAAATCACCGAGATATTTTCACTGCGCTCAATCAGTTAATTAATATCAATGGCAATCCTTTCGTCACCCGTTTCACAGAACAAAACGTGGTAACCAGCTCCGTTCAGGTCGTCTGGCCGCTATTCACTGGAGGTCGGATTGATGCCGCTCAGTCGATTCGGGCAGCACAGGTGAATGAGGCAGAACAAATGCTGATCATCCGCACGCTAGCGCAGTTTGAAGCACTCGCGCAGGCTTATTACGGCGTGGTCATGGCACATCAGGTGATAAAAACGCGTCAAGATATTGAAAAAGGCATGGCGCAACATTATGACCACGCTCGCAAGCTGGAGGCTCAGGGGCAAATTGCCAGAGTCGAGGTGCTGTCCGCACAGTCTGCTTATGATATGGCGCGAATCGAAACACAAAAGGCGCGTCGCAGTTTGGAAACGACTGAGATTGTCTTCGCGAAGCTGATCAAGACGGAAGGCGCAACGCCCTCTTCTTCGCTGTTCATCAACAAAGCGCTTCCCGAACTGCCTGCGTTGGTGAAACAAACGCTCAATACCCACCCCGGTTTAAAAGTGCTCTCAGCCAAGCGCGATCAGGCTAAGGATCTTATCCGTATTGAACGCGCCAAATATGCCCCCGACGTGTTTCTGTTTGGCAACTATCAGCTTTACGAACAGGACACGCTGGCAGCCAGAACGACGCCGGACTGGATGGTCGGCGTCGGCGTTTCCGTCCCGCTCATCAGCCGTGACGGCCGTTCCGACAATATTGCCGCCGCAAAAAGTGCAGAAATGCAGGTTAACTATCTGGAAGCCGATATGCGGCAAAACCTTGAGATTTTGGTCGAAACCACATGGCGAGAAGCTCGACAGGCGCTGGAGGAATTCAATTCATTATCCTCCACGCAAAAACTGGCGGAAGAGAATGTTCAGCTACGCAACAAAGCCTTTATGCAGGGAATGTCTACCTCGCTGGACGTGGTCGATGCGCTGAATCAGTTAGCCGGAGCCAAGACACAACGCGCCTCCGCGGCCTATCGTTACGTGGTTTCCATCGCCAGATTAATGGCCATCTCCAGCCAGTTGAACCGCTTCTCTGACTACCAGACTCAGTACGCCATACAGGTGACGCCATGACACAATCCCCCTCTTCTTCGCGTTCGAAACGCAAATGGATCCTTCAGGCCATCCTGGTGATTGTGGTGGTCTGGATAGCGTATCGCTTCTGGCTTGCCTACCAGCCCGAACCTATACGGCTACAGGGGCAAATCGAAGCGCAGCAGTATTCAGTCTCTTCAAAAGTGCCAGGACGTATTGCTGATGTGCGGGTAGAAAAAGGCCAGCAGCTTGACGTTGGCGATCTCGTCTTCACGCTCCTGACACCGGAACTCGATGCCAAGCTGGAACAGGCAAAAGCGGGTGAAGCCGCGGCTGGCGCAGTGGCGCTGGAGGCAAAAAAAGGCGCACGTGAGCAGCAGATCGCCGCTGCAAAAGATCAGTGGCAAAAAGCCAAAGCCGGTTCCGAGCTAAGCCATAAAACCTATCTGCGTGTGCAAAATCTCTATCAGGAAGGTGTACTGCCGCTACAAAAACGGGATGAAGCCAAAGCCTCGTGGGATGCGGCACGCTACACCGAAGGAATGGCCTGGCAGGAATACCAAATGGCGCAGGAAGGCACACGCAAAGAAACCCAGGTTGCCGCAGAGGAAAAAGCCCGTATGGCTGCGGGTTCCGTCGCAGAAGTGGAGGCCTATCTGGCAGAGGCACGCGTCGTCAGCCCACACACGGGAGAAGTCAGCAATGTGCTGCTACGCAGCGGCGAAATTGCGCCGCAGGGTTTTCCCGTGGTCACGTTGCTGGACATGAGTGACGTTTGGATCCAACTGGCAGTGCGAGAAGATCTGCTTGAGCGCTTTGCGATGGGCACCGAGTTTGAAGCACGTATCCAAGCACTCAATAACCAGACATTCCGGTTTAAGGTGTCTTACGTTTCCGTCATGGGAGACTTCGCGACATGGCGAGCGACGGATACCCGACAAGGGTTTGATATGCGAACGTTCGAAGTGGAAGCGCGCCCAGTGCAGCCGATTAGCGGGCTACGCGTTGGTATGAGCGCACTGGTAGAAATGTGATGATGCGCGAATGGAGGGCGCTGTGGCGTGACCGCTGGGGGATGGCGTTAGCGCTTTGGTTGCCGCTTATCACGATGCTGATGGTCTGGTGGACGCTATCTGGCGCGATTGTTCGCGAACTTCCCATCGGCCTGATTGATCTGGATAACAGCACGCTGTCGCGCCAGTTCGCCAGAGAGTTGCATGCTTCATCCTCCTTCGATCTAAACCATCAATTTTCATCGATAGCAGAAGGCTCGGCCTCGTTGCGCGGTGGCGAGATCTATGCGCTGGTGGTTATCCCCCGCCACTTTGAGCGTGATATTCGTCTAAAAACATTACCGACGATTACTGCCTGGAATAATGGGCAGTTCGTCCTGATTGCCAAAGTCATCAACAGCTCGCTGGCGCTGGTCGCAGGGACGTTCAACGGGCAGATTGCCGTGGTGCAGGCGCTGGCTCAAGGAGCAGCCGTTCCTGAAGCCAAAGGACTGGCGGTACCCATTGGCGGGCAGATTACCGCGCTGTTTAACCAAAATTCCAACTACGCCCAGTTTTTGCTGAACGCGATCATCCCCTCGATCTGGTCGATTCTGCTCGCGCTATACGGCATGAATACGCTGGCACGGGAGGACCGTCATGGACTTCGCTGGATGCCAGAGAACCCGACTACCGCTATCGGTGCTAAATTCCTGACACACTGGCTGATCGGTTGGGCATGGGGCGGCATCTGGAGCTATGCGCTGTATAGCCTGCTTGATTACCCACTCAACGGTTCAGCGCTGCTGTTATTTATCTCGATCGGCGCGGCCGCCGGTGCCTGCGTCGCACTAGGCATGGCCTTCTATGCGCTGATTCGCGACCCGGCACGCGCCGTCTCTATTGTCGGGGCGTTAATGGCCCCCGGGCTGGCGTTCATGGGCATCACTTTTCCCGCTGCGGCGATGGAGACATTCGCCACATTCTGGCGACAGTTGCTGCCCGTCGCCCACTATGGCGACATCGCGATTGCCATCACCAGCTACGGTGCCGGAATCATGCAGATCGCACCCGCGTTGGCCGCGCTCGCCTGCTTTTGGTTACTGCTCCCGCTCACCCTTTGGTGCTACCGACTCAGTGACAAGGAGGTAGCATGCTGACCCTCACTACCCTCATTCGGTTTGAGCTACGTAGCTTACTGCGCGATCCGACCATTTTGCTCACCCTGTTCGGCGGGATTCTGCTCTATTCCTTTCTCTATCCGCGCCCTTACCTCGCCCAGACGCCGCGCGAACTACCGGTGGTGCTGGTTGATGAAGATGGAACCCAGCTTTCGCGCCGTCTGGCCTTTATGGCTGATGCCACGCCGGAGATACGACTGGTGGCGCAGCGCAATACGCTAGATGAAGCCAAAACGCAGCTTCTGCAAGGCGAAGCGAAGGGGATTCTCTACATTCCACGCCATTTCTATCGCGATATCATGCAGGGAAAAAGCGTCACGGTAAGCTATTCAGCCGATGCCAGCTACTTTCTGATCTACGGCGCGATCGCACAGTCTCTGGCGACAGTCGGCGGCACTGCTGGTGCACAGGTTAAAGTCGCCCGGCTGCTGGCTCAGGGGGAAGGGATACCCGCCGCCAGCTCACAATGGCAGGCCACTTCGCTGAATGCCGTACCGGTATTCAACCCGACGATGGGCTATGTCGATTACGTGGTTCCCGGTGTCTTCATGTTGATACTGCACCAGATTTTGCTGATGGGATGCGGTCTGCTCGGTGCCGGACAAAATCAGCGCACGCGATCTGGCGACGTTCGCTACTGGCAATATGCCGCGCCGTGGCGTTTGCTGCTGGCACGCACGCTGGTCGTTGGCAGTGCCTACCTGCTCTCACTGCTCTACATGCTCGGTTTTTGCCTTGATGCCTATGGCATTGCACGTGAGGCTAGCATGAGCCAACTGCTGCTGTTTACGCTGCCTTTTCTACTCTCGACGCTGTGGCTCGGCGTGGTGCTCGGAGCCGCTTTCACGCGCAAAGATCTCCCCAGTCAGGCAGTGCTACTGTCTTCCATTCCGATTGTCTTTCTTGCTGGCTTCATCTGGCCCGTAGAAATGATCCCCGCCCCTCTGAACTGGCTGGCACAGTGGATTCCTGCTGTTTTCACGATTCAGGGAGTCTTGCGTCTTAATCAGATGGGGGCGAATTTCACTCAGATCGGCGAATTTTGGTGGCATCTGTGGATGCTGGCCGCACTGTACGGCCTACTGGCGTGGGGTATGCTAGGGTATCGACAACGACAACATCGTCGAGAAAATCAGGCCGCGCGTCGATAGCGGGAATACTGTCCCAGCGGACACGCCGGGACAAGAGGTTTACGATTTTGCCGTATTGTCTAACTATTTTCCCAACACGAAAGGAACAGAATTACGCAGTGAAACGTTAACCGTTTCGCTGTGGTCCATGCCTTTATATTGATGCACATCGGCTGACGTCCCTGCACTCACGACATCTTCCGCAAAGTGAACCTGCATTTTGGTAGGCACGTTGATGTCATTGGTTCCAATCCCGATAAAGACGGGAGGGATAACATTGAGTGTGTTGTAGCGAAAATGCACCATTTGGTCATCCAGTAAGTCATAAATCGCAGGTTTCAGGCTATTTTCCGCATTCAGCTTTTCGTCCATCACTTTTTGCGTCAACTCACCGATACACATTGTACGTGCGTCTTCTACAAGCTTAGCGGCTTTCGGCTCGAAATAATCCTCGACCTTAAACCCTGGCTTCATATCGGTTGCTGACAGATAGATATACATCACATAAGGGATTTTAGGATCGCCGCCCTTTACGTCCACGTCAAAAATCTTTTTCGCCGAGGTTTTATCATCAAAATAGGGCGTGCCAGTCAATACGGTCGATGCGATATTCAGATTCGGCGCATAATCTGGCTGGTAGCCCGTACTCGCAAAGGCCGCGTGTGCCCCCTGCGACTGGCCGACGATAGTCAACTGATTGTTCAGCGGGAATGTGGTCAGTGATGCTTTGACGCTATCCAACACGCTCCATGCCTCACCACGCGAATTGAGGTAGTGATGCAAGCCAGCAGATCCAAGCCCCGCATAGTCCGGTGCCACAATGGCAAACCCCAGCGACAGCCAAGTATTCAGATACTGAGCATCCCGAGCGGAGCGCGGATTGAGAGACGGTGCGCAGGATGTGCCCACGCCAATCGTCCCATGTGTCCATACCACGACTGGCCAGCCCTCTTTTGGCGCCTCACCTTTGGGGATGAAAACCGCGCCAGTGTCTTCCCGTAGGCTTTTGCCATCGACCCCGCTCTTCGAATAATACTGGATCCGATATTGTTCCCCTGCCTCCATGAGGCCATCTTTCGCATCCAACGTCGTCTTTTCTATCAGGGTGCCCGGCGTTTTCGTCTCAGCGAAAGTAAGCGGAGCCATCATACCGACAGAGACGGCGAGAAGTAACGCTAAGGGTTTTTGCTTGAGTGTAGGCACATGAAACATGACATTTCTCCAGAGTTATTTAATTGGGTATCGCTCTAAAGATAGTTCAGTTATTGATTAAGTGACGCGGCGGAGGATTTTTTTATCAATAAATTCAATAGGTAGATAATATTTAGCCAAGGTAAGTTAACGTTATAACGATATTTACATTGATGTTAACAACACCGAGTTGATAGCCGAATATTCACAGGGTGAACCTATACGTTTTTGTACCGCGAACCATTCAAATGATAATACGCGGCTCTCAAATCACGTCATGCAAGACGTGCTCGAAAGCCGCTAAAGATAAGGGAATTTATTCGTCGAAGAACCAGTAGCCCTGATTAACCAGCGCGGTCAATTCAGCCACGAATGCCGGATTCTCTAGTGCCTCGCCTAGCTCTTTTTTACCAAGAAGGGTGTAGCGGCACAACGCATCGGCCGCTTTCGGATCGACCGTGTCCAGCCGTTCGCTGTTGATGAAGTAGTCACCGCCCACTTCCAGCACTCGCAGCCCACTCAGACGCGTCAACACGCTGCCGTCCATCAGTGCACCGACAATCTCATCCTGCTCATAAGGCGGTTCCGCCGGGGCGATATCCAACTCGTGGCGCGGCGTTGTCACAAAGCGCCCAAACCACGCTTTGAGCGCTTCTGGCTGATTAATCACGTCGATCATCATCTCGCGCAGACGGTCAAATTCATAGGCTTCAACCCGCCCCGGATGTTCCCGACAGGTCAAATCAGGGTCGCTATAGTGCTCACCGCCGAGATCGTTCTCCAGCACGTAGTCAGCAAAACTGCTGATTAAGTCTCTACCGTTCGGCCCACGGAACCCTACGGAGTAGTTAAGTGCGGTTTCGTGCGTGAAGCCATCGTGTGGGAAGCCTGGCGGAATATAGAGAATGTCGCCCGGCTCAAGATCTTCATCAATGATTGGCGGGAACGGATCGACATGCAGCAGCGCAGGATGCGAGCAAAACTGACGCATCGGCAGTTTGTCGCCCACGCGCCAGCGGCGGCTGCCCATCCCCTGAATGATAAAGACATCGTACTGATCGATATGCGGGCCAACGCCGCCGCCCGGTACAGAAAAGGAGATCATCAGGTCGTCTAAACGCCAGTCCGGCAACACGCGGAACGGGCGCACAAGTTCAGCAGATGGCGCATGCCAGTGGTTCACCGCCTGAGCCAGCAGCGACCAGCCGGTTTCACCCAGGTTATCAAAATGCTCAAACGGCCCGTTACTGGCCTGCCACTGACCATTTTTATGGCTGACCAGACGGCTATCAACTTCAGCCTCCATCGCCAGACCTGCCAGCTCGTCCGGCGTAATCGGATCGACGAAATTAGGGAAAGCATTCTTCAATACAACAGGTTTTTTTTGCCAGTACTTTTCTAAGAATTCGGGCCAATTAAGATTAAGTTGATAAGCCATACATTCACACCAGTGAGAAGACAAACGGGCCTGATTATAAATAAGGTGATGCCTGAACTACCTTGTCATTGGTCAATGGGCTGGTATTCAGTGAGGTGAAAAGTAGAGTGATTGCGATCTGGTATTGACCGCTTCAGCAGCCGTGGCTACCGGAGAATCTATTAGGGAATAATCCGATACAACAGCGTTGGTGAGCTTGAGCAAACAACGGTGTATTAGACTGACTTTTCTCAAATTTCAGGGGTTGCCAAATAAGATTAATCTTATTAACATCCTTTATATAAGCTATATTGGCTTTCATTCTCAATCATATCAATCTACGTCGATAGCGTTGCTGCCTAAATGATAAGAATAACAAGGACTGTTGAACCATCATCGAGCTTGCAATGGCAGCTCACCTGCTATCCCGCGATGCTTTCCGCCATTGAGCCACATTTATCTCTGGCCCACAGAAATATCTTTGCACAACCCGTGCAGGCAAATGATGGTGCAATCGAATGGTATAGCGAGATCAATGGTCAGCCTATACGGTTGACGGACCTGCCTACATCGGAAAGGATGCGAGCAGAAGCGCTGCTAACGCAGAAACAGCACATAATCAGTGAGTTAAAGAATAAATTAGCGCAAAACAGTAGTGTTTCCGAAGATGTGTTGCGGATACTAACACTTGCCAGCCAACAGCCTGCCGATTCAAGCATTTGGGTGATTGGTGACCAACCTGTAATTACGGAGCTGTCTCCCCCTCCGATAATAGCGGTAACCCCCGTCATCGCGCCTCGACGTATCTGGTGGCCGTGGCTATTGTTGCTGTTATTGCTGGCTGTTCTGGCGCTATTCCTATTACGCGGCTGTCTGCCTGTGGCACCAACAGAGCCTGCACAGCCGCCGGAGTCAGTAACACCAACAGAGCCAGTAACACCGGCAGAACCCATTACACCCGAAAAACCGGTACAACCAACAGAACCCGCCACGCCCATAAAACCACCAAAACCTGTACCACCGCCAGTGACTAAGGCGCTTTGTCCGGCACAGCGGACCGTTCAGCAGGCTCCAGAGGTAGTGATTATCCTTGATGCATCCGGTTCAATGGCACTCAGTATGGATGCCACACCAGATGAACTAGAACGTTGGTTGGAAGGGGATGAGTTAGTCAGGGACATTGAACGTGAACCGCGTCGAATCAGTCTGGCACGCCAGTCAACAAGTAATATTATTGATAAATTGCCCAAGGATATGAATATCAGCCTGGTGGCAGCAGCGGATTGCCGTAAGGTTACCGCCTCAACGCCGTTCCCGCCGTCGAAGCGTACAGTATTAAAAAACCAGATCAATCGTATTGAGCCGATAGGCAAAACGGCCTTGGCGGAAGCATTAGAACAGGCAGGCAAGCTGGTGGATGGTGTCGAACGCGATGCAATTATCCTGCTGGTTACCGATGGTGATGAAACCTGTGGCGGCGATCCCTGTGAGGTCGCTAGCAAGCTTAAAAAGAGCAAGCCTCGGTTACAAATAAATGTAGTTGATATCCTGAATACAGGCGCGGGCAATTGCATTGCCAGCAATACTGGCGGTAGCGTTTTTGCCGTTAACAATACTCAGGAATTCAGCAATATCATGAATAAAGCCATGAAAGAATATATCCCTGAAGGATGTCAATAATGGGGCAGGGTTTTCATGGAGACTGAAGCGTCGTCGTAAAGAAAACAATGTAGTACCTAGAAAACATATCTATACCCGAAATAATTCGAGTTGCATGGCGGCAGTAACCGCACGAGTCCCCAGTCACTGACACGAGTCAGTGACTGGGGTGATAAGGGAAGCCAACACACAGGCAATTTAAAGTATGCGGTATATTCCAATCGAAGGAATAGTGTGTGTTAACCCTGAATGATGCCAGAGGAATATCGAGAATATTTATTATCGCGTAGAGACTAATCAAATGGCTCGTACACGACATTTTTAACGATAGCGAAAATAGTATATACCCTAAATAATTCGAGTTTCAGGCAGGCGGCAAGAGAAGGAATCCCGATGAGCTTACTCAGGTAAGTGATTCGGGTGACTGAACGCGGCCAACGCACATGCAACTTGAAGTATGACGGGTATATTGCGTCTTTTTACTTCTTTATTAACACAGCAAAGGCCTGCAAACGTGAAAGAGATGTTTCTGTGCAGTGATAAGCTCGATAAGTATCAGTCCATGGGCGAAAACGGGCAAGCTGTACATATTTCAGCACTGCAACTTCGTGAAACACTACGTTTGCGAAAACAGCACGCTATCGCGGATACCCTTGCCATCCCCCAAATCAATGAACATGGCAACCGCATCGATTGGTATGCGCCATTTTCTGGCGACATCATCCCATGGTCTGCCGCTACCGACAGTGAACGCCAATCAGCGCTAAACCAGCTCGAAGTCAGTCAGGCAGCATTACGCCAGCTAAGCGAAGAACAGCGCCGAAATACTCAGCCGGAACAGCGGTTATTCGGTCAATTATTGGAAAAAGCGCTACAGTTTCCCGATCAGCAGCACGTCTGGCTCGTCGGTGGAAAACCTATCATCAGTTTCTGGGGATTCGTGAATGCTCAGCATCAGGTTAGGCTTGACCCGCTGGACTGCTTACGCCCCGTGGCACCATTGATCCCAACCGTCACCACCACGGCTACGACGAGCGCTCCCTCTGCGACAACGGATGCCAGCAGCATTAACGCCCCCGCTCCGCGCGGTGCACGGCGGTTCCTCCCCACTTGGCTGTGCTGGTTGCTCCCCTTGCTGTTGCTTCTGTTACTGGCACTGCTGCTTCTGCGTGGCTGTGTACCGGGGATCACCATTCCCATCCCCGGTTTCAGCATGAAGGGAGCCGAATTACCAGCAATAAACCTGAATACACCAGAACTGCCACTGGTTTCATCGGTTACGGAGGGCACAAGCCTGACCGTTACGGAATCCAGTGTCAGTTCAGCCAGTGGCAGTCTATCTACAGCGATATCCGCGAATACGGGGTCAGAGAAGTCAGATCTCCCCCTGTTGGGAACGTCCTTACCGGAAGGCTCGTCTCCGATCCCGGATCCGACAAGCGCACCAGCCCCCTCTCTTTCAACGGCTTCCGAGGCAGTCACTTCGGCCACGGGAACCCGAACGCCGCTAAGCCTACCGCCAGAAGCGCTGGCACAAGGAAGTACGGCTTTTCTGAACGGACTCTGGCATGCCGGTGCGGGTATTCAAGATCAGCGCACGGGTAAACCTCTGAGCCTGAGTTACCAGATCAAAGGTGGAGAAGGTGAAGTACAGATGGTGCGTGGCGATGGCGTCTCTTGCAAGGGAGCCGTTAATGCACAGACTCGTTCAGGGCAGCTCACCATTAATAACCAAGGTGAAGCTCAGTGTACCGATGGCTCGGTTTATCAAATGCCGGAAATTATCTGTATGCCTGGCGCAAAAAATATCGCGGATTGTAAAGGCCGTTACGATGCCAATACTCTTTTCCCTATCTCGATGAAGCAGGAGGCAAGTAACTAAATGCTGGCTGAACTCACTGATTTTAAAAAACAGGTCAAACTCATTCGTGACAGCGGGATCCAATTTCTTGATTTTGCGTTTACGTTACCTGCGCGTAAAGAGTACGGTGAATTTCTACGCCAGCAAGGTGATGGCCCTGTTCTACGACTGGTCTATAACGAGCGCGAAGACAAATACCACATTCCAGCGCACGATAACGAAACACCACGTTCCGTCGAGTCAGAGTATTCTCTGGCAATTGAAGACTCATTACGGCTGTATCAGGGAGTCTGGTTTCCCCTCCCCTATTTCCGCTTCAACCCGCCACGCGCCTTTTCACAAGGCCCAGCCAACTGGGCTCGTGTTCAATTTCATGAGTTAACCGAACCGGACGATAAGGGTAACACCTGGCGCGCCACCCTGATTTTCGATACTAAAATTTTTCCCGATCGTGAAAACACCCAGTATCTGGCTCCCAGTGAGGATGACGTTCGTTCTGGTGCAGGCTTTGCGCTAGCCAAACACGTACACGAAATGGGCGATTTTCTTTCCCAACACTGGGTAGAGGAATGGCTGAAGGATGTCTACACCACTCAAGCACGCGAGCGATTACGCCAGCACTATGAAGATAATGAAGAAAAGCTTGTGCTTAAAGAACATCAGGCGCATTACCTGAACCTTCTCAGTGTGCTGGGCGACACCATTCACGTCCCAGAAGTACAGGTTAACGACGTAAAAATTCGCGATACGGCAATCCCTGTCGATCTGGTGCTAGATATTGGCAACTCGCGAAGCTGCGGTATTCTTATTGAAGAGCATCGTGATGATAATAAAGGATTATCACAACTCTACCAGCTACAGTTGCGCGATCTGAGCCAACCGCAATATGTCTATAATGAACCATTCGACAGCCGGTTGGAATTTGCTCAGGCAGAGTTTGGTAAGCAGGATTTTTCGCTCAAGAGCGGGCGCAGCGACGCCTTTACGTGGCCGACAATCGGCCGAGTTGGCGGTGAAGCCTTCCGCATGGCAGCCCAACGCCTTGGTACTGAAGGCTCAACGGGCATTTCCAGTCCGAAACGATACCTCTGGGACGATCAATCCTATTCACCCGGCTGGCGATTCAGTCAGGCCTTCGTGAAATCAGATCGTGAGCCGCTGGCGACGGCGGCCCCCTTGCTCTATATGCTTAACGATCAGGGCAAATTATTGATACGCCTGCCCGAAGATGAGCGGATGCCCGTCTTTTCACCGATTTACAGCCGCAGCTCGCTAATGACCATGATGTTGTCAGAAGTGTTGAGTCAGGCGCTAATGCAAATTAACAGCCCGGCACAACGGTTGAAGATGAACCATGCCAGCACGCCGCGTCGTTTGCGTAATGTCATTATGACTGTGCCACCCGCCATGCCGAAGCCTGAACGCGCCATTTTCGAACAAAGCATGCACGATGCAATTCGTCTGGTGTGGAAATCTCTCGGCTGGGAAGCGATGGAATATGAAGGTAGTGATACGCAGCAGTTGAAGCATCCCCACCCAGGCGTACATGTCAAATGGGATGAAGCGACCTGTGGTCAGCTTGTCTACCTGTATAACGAGACGCAAAATTATTTTGGCGGACGCACCGACGAATTTTTTTCCGCCACCCGCCGCCCAGATAATCAGATGGCAGGAACGGAAAAACGCAGCCTGAAAGTAGCCTCAATCGATATTGGCGGAGGCACGACAGATCTGGTTATTTCCCGCTATACCCTGGATGAAGGCCAGGGTATTAATGTACGCATCATCCCGAAACAGCTATTCCGCGAAGGGTTCAAAGTGGCGGGAGACGATATTCTGCTTGATGTCATCCGCCTTTATCTACAGCCAGCGGTAAAAGCCGCGATGATGAACGTGGGACACAGCGATGTTGCGTCCGAGTCGATAATGTCACAACTGTTTGGCAGCGAATCGATTGAGGCTGGCAAACAAGTATTGCGTCAGCAATTGACGCTGCAAATCTTCGCGCCGCTGGCATTAGCGATTTTGCACCGCTACGAAGAGTACCAGCCCGATGAGGGGCGTGAACTTCTTAGTTACACGTTTCGTGAGCTATTGGAGATCAATGTACCGACGCAAAAAGTACAGGACTATGTGAACGACGCCGTTCGTCCTGGGCAGGACAGCGGCAGTGTTCCGTTCTCGATCCTTGATGTTCCGTTAGAGGTCGATTTATCCCAATTACATAATGAATTTATCAATCCGCGTAGCGGCCGGATGAATATTTGCCACAGCCTGCGGGCGCTGTGCGAAGTCCTGTGGCATTACAACTGCGATATTTTGTTGCTGACGGGTCGTCCATCGCGTTTGCCCGGTATTCAAGCGCTGATCCGCCAGTTGCAGCCTGTACCACCGTCACGCGTGCTGCCGTTACATGGATATGAAACCGGCGGCTGGTATCCGTTTAACAAAAAGGGATGTATTGACGATCCCAAGTCTACCGCTGTCGTCGGGGCCATGCTCTGCCTGCTGGCAGAAAACTCTAGGCTGAATAACTTTTACTTCCGCACGGCAAACTTTGTGCCCTATTCCACCATTCGCTATCTGGGCATGCTGGACGGCAACAATATCATCAAAGACAGTAACGTATTTTATCGGGATATCGATCTGGATGCCGAGAACTTCCAGCTTGATCAGGCGCAAGGGTTTGAGTCCCGTGGCGAAGTCCGCATTGGTTTCCGGCAGCTTGACAATGAGCGCTGGCCCGCATCGGCACTGTACACCTTGAAGATAACCAACCCCAACCTTGCCAGTGAACTTGCAGGCGATGCCGTTATGCGTTTGCAACTGCTAGCCGAGCAGGGACGCCCCCGCAATGGTGAAGAAGCCGTCAGCCCAGAGCGATTCCGCATTGAATCGTTGGAAATGGAGAATGCACGCCGTAACTACGGCCGCAAAGATGTTGCATTCCAATTGAACACTATGGTCGGTAATGGCATGGGAGAAACCCATTACTGGCTGGACAGCGGGAGCGTTAAAAGCTAATGAGCACTATCAATTCTGAGCAGATTATTCAGGGCTGGCAAAATATTGAGGCTGGCGCAGGACAGGCGATTGACTGGATCGCGACCGTTCGTGAGGATGCCCCGCACCTGGATAGGGAAGCCGATCACCTCACCATTAACCTACGTCGCAGCCGTAACAAAGCCCGCAGATTAGCGCAGGCGGCGGCGAAACCGATGACGGTAGGCTTCTTTGGTTTATCACAGGCCGGTAAATCGTATTTGATCTCCGCTCTCGCAGCAGGAGAAAACGGTAATTTGGAGACACAACTTGCCGGTAAACAACTTGATTTTCTGAAGCACATCAACCCTCCCGGTGGAGGGAAAGAAGCCACTGGGTTAGTCACCCGTTTCAGCCGACGCAGCGCGAGCACCCGTGAGCATCAACAGGTTTCTCTGCTACTCTTCAGCGAAGTGGAGATAGGGAAAATCCTCGCGAACGCCTTTATTCATGATTTTAATCAGGAAAAATTTAACTGGCAGTACGATGAGAAGCGAACCCATAACCTGCTAATGGCACTGGCGAAGCGCCGCAACGCCTCTCGGGTTCCGGGCGTCACAGAAGATGACGTGGTATCACTATGGGACTATCTCAGCCGTCATGCAGGAAAGAGCCAGAGCCGTTTGGCATTGCACTATTGGCCTCAGGCGATTGCGCTGGCTCCTTGGCTGACGCCGAAGGATCGCGGGGTGCTTTTTTCTGTTCTATGGGGTGACGTGCCGGAACTCACAGAAGCCTACACCCAGTTTGCGCAGACGTTGCAACGCTTGGGTGGAGCACCAGAAGTCAGGGCTCCGCTACACACGCTGGTACAGGAAAAGGACGGCTTATTGGTTCAACACGACAGCATTATGAACGTTGATATGCTGGAACGTCTGAATAAAGAACCCGATGTACGCATTGACGTCACGCCGATACAGGATGGTCAGGCGGGTGCGCCAGTTGAGATTTCTCTGGCCGAATTGGCTGCTCTGACCGTTGAGCTGCACATTCCACTGCTAACGCCCCCCCGTGAACCTCTCTTTGAATCGGTAGATCTGCTCGATTTCCCTGGTTATCGAGGTCGTCTGGGCGTTGAATCGATGGATGACATACGTCGGGAAGTGAAAAGTGAAGAGAGCAATCCGTTAGCGCAGTTGATCCTTCGCGGAAAAGTCGCCTATCTCTTTGAGCGATATACCGAAAACCAGGAAATGAACGTACTGGTTGTATGCACGGCATCGACTAAGCAATCTGATGTAAAAGAGGTTGGTGATGTACTGAATGAGTGGATCAACTACACCCAAGGCGCAGACACAGAGGCACGCGGACGACGACTGCCCGGCTTAATCTGGGCGCTCACCATGTTTGATCTACGCATCAGCCAAGGATTATCCCATGACGAAGCCATTCTTCGTCAGTCTTGGGGCCTTGGCGGAATGATCAAAATGGCGATGACGGAACGTTTTGGTAAATTTAAATGGATGCAGGAGTGGCAGCAGGGGCAAGCATTCAACAATACCTTTCTGGTACGTAAACCCGGTCAGATAACCCCTTTCATCCGCATAGAGAACGAGAAAGAAGACGCCATCCGCGAAGAAAGCAAAGCACAGTTAGCGCTGATGCGAAAAACCTTCCTGGAAGATAGTGCCGTTACTCGTTATATCGCCACCCCGGACGCCGCCTGGGACGCCATGCTCAACTTGAATGACGGCGGTATGCGTCGAATGGCCGACTACCTGAGCCAGGTCGCCCGGCCGGAAGTGAAGCTGGAGCGTATTGCAGAACAGCTACAGGATATGCGCGGTGAACTGGTAGAGGGTGGATTGGGAAAATGGTATCAGCCTGAAGGTGAAGAAGAAGTTGCGAAAAAAAATCTCATCGCTCAAGAGATTCTTGCCGCACTGAAAAAACGCAACGGCATGCATGGCGAACTGTTAGCGCGGCTTGTGCCCACCCGACGTTCCCTACAGGAGCTTTACCTACAGCAAATCTCGGTGGAACCAGAGGAAGCGACTGAAGAAGAGGCCGATTTTTTTGATATCGGCGTTGACGATGCATTTGGTATCGATGCCCCAGCCGCGGCGACGCATAGCCATGAAACTGCCTTTGCCCGTCAGGCATTGCAGCTTTGGATTAACCATCTGCGTGACCTGCCAGAAACACCGGCAATGCTGAACTATATCAATCTGCCAAGGCCGGTCATCGCGCTGCTGGTGGATGAACTGATCACCGGTTTGTTACGGCTGAAGCTAGAAGATGCGCTGGTTAGCGTAATGACCAACACCGAGCAAGCGGGTGTCCGCCGCGAGCGTATGGTCGAACGTCAGGTATCACGCGTACTGCACGTAATGAGCAATTTTGTCACCTGGCTTGGTTATTTGACTGTCCCTGAGACAAAACGCCCCGTTCGCCCCAACATGCAGGATCAAGCCATTTTCACCCGCCCAATGCAGTGCGACAGCGTACAGTGGATGGATGACGAGCGTCTTACACGCCTAACCCCGCAACAGCTTAACTACAGCGCCATTTTTATTATCGATTGGCTGATCGGTCTGGAAGCCTTGATCGCTGAGAACGCTGGTCATTCCGCTGGACGGGAAATCAGCGTGGCGCAAAATGAAAAGCTCGGCGCAATCATTCACCGTATTAAAACTGCACAGGAGTAACCTGACGTGATCAAACCAGAGCTAAAACCCTTAACCCCCGTCCAGCCGGGCTACGCACGACTTCTGTTACGGGCATGGAAAGGGGGCGAGGAAGGCGTCACGATCTCGGTGTTACGTAATCAGGACCATCTTTATCTCAACGACAGCGGGCAATGGAGCAGCGGTGAAGTGTTTTTAACCCTGTCGCCTCTGGCATCTTACGATGATGTCCCTGGCGTACAGGTTGGCCCTGATTTTCTCGACCCACTGCTGGCAAACCGGCAAGCCGCGTACCGGATTACGGTTAAGGACATCGCCACGAGTGATGTTGGCGTGTTAACCATCACCGATGGTCTGCTGAGTTCCCAGGCTAGCGGTGAAAATAATCCATTAGCGAATGTCCGCCCAGTGGAAGAAGAGCCGATACAGGAAACGTCCATCCCAGAACCGCAACCTGAACCTGAGCCAGAGCGTCCTGCGCCAGTACCGCAACCTCAGGTACGAACCGATGCAGCCAACGATAAGCCCAAGTCCGGTAAAACGGGTGTGCTGATCGCCATCGCTCTTCTCATCCTGATATTACTTGCCGCTGCGGCATGGTGGTTTACCCGCAGCCCAGCCCCAGCGGTAACAACCTCTACCGTGCCCCCCGTAGCCAAGGTCAGCGGACCTTGCGGCGATGATCAGATGAAAAACAGCAACGAACTGGAGTTCGTCAAAGGTTGCCTGCGTAGCCAGCCAAGCAGTGCTCAGTTGCTTGATGTGATTAGTAAAGCCAAAGCAGAGAAGCATTGCGACATTGCTCAACGTTTATATGCCTACAAAGCGCAGTCAGGAGATACACAAATGGCAATGCGTTATGCCCAGGAATACGATCCCAAAACGGCGCAATCTGGCGGCTGTTTCAGCCCAGATGCACAAACGGCAGTCTACTGGTACGAGACCATCGTCAATAACGATCCGCAAAATAACGACGCTAAAGCTCGATTAACCGCGCTAAAAAAATAGGATAAGAAAATGAATTACGCTCACTGGTTCAGTGGCCTATTTTGCGCCGCCGCCTTTAGCTTCCCGGCGCTCTCAGCCGATCAAAAGCCGCTCCTTCAGGAAGGAAAGCACACGCTGTACCAGCGCGTACTGACTTATCCGGGCTGTGAGTTGGCGAGTAACATGGGCGACGCAGGTAAAGAGCAGCCTGCGTTTAGCCGTTTCTACGTTTATCAACGCAGCCAGCACGGGCAAGATGAATGGCTACAAGTAGGGCCGGATAGCCTAGGCCGTGTTGCCGGTTGGATGAAATCGTCTTGTACCGTGGACTGGAAAATGCAACTGACGCTGGCGTTTACCAACCCGGCAGGCCGCCATCCGATGCTGTTCTTCCGTGATAAGAGTGACGTTGAATCCATTCTCAATAGTAAGAAACCCTCTGCCATGTTGGATCCGCTTCTGACTCGTCTGAAGAATAAACAGCCTGTACCGCAAGTACTGGCCAGAGAGCCAGATTACATGGTTGATCAGCTTAAAAATTTCTATCTTCTGCCAGTACTTGGCTCAGACGATATTTTCACCGACACCGGCTTTCAGGTTCGCGTCCTGAATGTTGCATCGGTTAGTGAAAAAGCCAATGCCACAGCAGGCGTCGGAGGTTCAACTTCGGACGAACAAACCGGGCAGAACGAAAAAAATATGATGAAAGGCTTCTCCGCGTCGGTGGTGTTCGTGATCGATTCCACCATTTCCATGGGGCCTTATATTGAACGTACCAAAGAAGCTATCGATAAAATTTATCAGCGCATTGAGAAAGAACAGCTACAGGACAAGGTGAAGTTTGGTTTGGTCGCGTACCGTTCCAGCGTCAAAGTTGTGCCAGGTCTGGAATACGACAGCAAGATGTATGTTGATCCCAACACGGTGAAAAGCGGTAAAGATTTTCTCGCCAAAGTGCACGATCTTAAACAGGCCACAGTATCAAGCAGCAAAATGGACGAAGATGCTTACGGTGGCGTAATGATGGCGCTGGATAAAGTCGACTGGACCCAGTTTGGTGCCCGCTATGTCGTACTCATTACCGATGCCGGAGCACTGGAGGGATCTGACAGCCTATCCTCAACGTCGCTAGATGCAGCTCAGGTGCGCCAGGAAGCGGCTTACCGTGGTGTGGCACTTTACGCCATGCACCTCAAAGCCCCAAATGGCAAGAAAAACCACGCCTCGGCGGAAGCTCAGTATCAGGATCTGACGCTGAACCCCTTTCTGCATAAACCCCTGTACTACCCGATCGATTCTGGAGACGTGAACAACTTTGGCAAAATGGTCGATGGGCTGGCTAACGCCATTACCGGGCAGATAAAAACAGCCTGGAGCGGTGAGAATACGGTGGGCAGTGCGCTCGGTGCCAGCCCAGAATATGCCGGAAAACAAACCAACCCATTATTAAGCGATGCCGAGAAATTGAGTAACGCGATGCGCCTTGCCTATCTTGGCGAAAAGCAGGGTACACAGGTGCCGCCGGTGTTTAAATCATGGATTAGCGACCGCGATCTGGTGAAGCAAAATATTCCAGCCACAGAAGTCCGGGTGCTGCTCACCAAGAGTGAACTGAGCGATTTAAGCGATGTGATGAAAAAAATCATCAACGCGGCTAACGAAGGGATGATTTCACCGGATGACATGTTTGCCAGCCTGCGTTCACTCGCCGCGACGATGGGGAATGATCCGAACCAGGCAAAAAGCAAGAGTGCCACCCGTCTTGGTGAGATGGGGCTTCTGGGAGAATACATCGACAGCCTCCCCTACCTCAGTGAGGTATTAAGCCTGGATGAAGAAACCTGGAAAAGCTGGGATGGCTTGGAACAGGAACGGTTTATTCGTCGCCTGAATACCAAGCTCAGCTACTATCAGCGTTACAATCAGGATGTTGATCGTTGGATCGCTTTAGCGCCAGACAGCGACCCTCGGGATAACGTCTACCCGGTTCCTCTAGAAAATTTACCCTAATGATACGGATCTGCGATATGGATATCCGCCGAGGCGGGGTCAGTGGCTACCGGGTATCATTGCCTGAGTTCGTGCTGTCCCGTGGCGATATAGCAGCCCTTGTCGGGCCCAGTGGATGTGGAAAAAGCACGCTGCTGGAAATGATGGGGACGCTGCTACGTCCAGCACGGCTCAAAGAGTACCGACTGGGCGAGCTGGATATCGCTACGCCGCTATTGGCAGAAGATGAAGCCCAGTTGTCCACTATCCGGGCGCGTGCGTTAGGGTTTATGCTCCAGCATGGCGGGCTGTTACCGTGGCTTTCCGTTACGGAAAACATCCACCTGACTCGGCAATTGGTGGGGATGACAACCCATCAAGAGTGGCTGGATGACGCCATCGATCGATTAGGCATCCGTTCATTACTCGGCAAAATGCCTTCCCAACTCTCCATCGGCGAGCGCCAGCGGGTGGCGTTTATTCGAGCCATTGCCCACCAGCCGCGTTTACTGCTGGCCGATGAGCCAACGGCCGCGCTGGATCCCGACAATGCAGAACGACTCTTTGCGCTGATGATTGAAATGGTGCGGACCTTGGACATGGCGGTCATCATTGTCAGCCACGACTGGCAGAGAGTCTCAGATTTGGGCCTGCGTTGTTACAAGGCATCTGTGGCGGAGGGGCAAAGTGTCTTCCTCCCTGCCTGAACTTCAACCAAAACATACGCTTCTGCTACGTATGGCGCTGCGCGATTTATTGCACGATCGCAAAGTCACGCTGTGTATTGTTTTTTCGCTGATTGCAGTAATCGCACCGCTATTATTGCTGTTTGGCCTGAAGAACGGCATCGTCAGCCAACTACGCCACGACCTGCTGGACGATCCGCGCACGCGGGAAGTGCGTATGACAGGTAATGGCAACTATGACCTCACCTGGCTGGAGCAGTTAGCACAGCGCCCGGAAGTCGGTTTCACGATCCCTCTCACCCGATCGTTGAATACACAGGCGGATTTGGTACGAGACAGCCAACATTTTGCCGCGAATGCTGAGGTGATCCCCACCGGAGAAAGTGACCCATTACTTCAGGGCATTCCTCCGCTACAGCAAGACACGCAGGTGGTATTAAGCGCCAGTGCGGCACGCCGTCTTGATGTCCAAACCGGGGACAGTTTCCATCTGCGGGTTAACCGCAATCTTGAAGGACAGAACCAGCGCGCAACGATTGAGCTCTCCGTCAGTGGGGTACTTGATGAGGCCAAATTCTCTCGTCCCGCCGCATTTATTTCCTTGCCGCTTCTGGTCGCACTGGAAGATTACCGTGATGGTTTTCAGGTTTCGCTACTCGGGGTCAGCGAGGGGGAACCGTCACGGCCGCGTATGCGCTTTGCCCGAGCACGACTTTATGCCAGCACGTTAGATGATGTCGCGCCACTGGCCAGTTGGCTGGAGGCACAGCATATAGAATCCGTCACCCAGGCGGCGCAGATAGAATCTGTGCGTGCCATTGATCGCGTGCTTGGCCTCATTTTTGCGGTCATCGCATGGATTTCGGCCTCCGGCTGTATTGCCTCACTGATCGGCGCTTTTATCGCCAACATCGACCGTAAACGTACTGACATGGCCGTACTCCGTCTTCTCGGCTTTCGTCGTCGGGCGGTTACCCTATTTATCGTGATCCAGGCGCTTTGTCTCACGGGTGTGGCATTCAGTGTCGCGTTGGCGATCTATCTATTGGGAAGCGAATTATTTAATCGCCTATTCGGCACATCCCTTCCCGATCACCGGTTCGTTTGCCATCTCGAACCCATTCATTTTGTTACTGCACTTCTGTGCGTACTGGCGGTGGCATTCAGCGTTGCCGCCATTGGTGCGCTACGGGCGCTGAAAATCGAACCTGCGGAGAGTCTACGTGAAATATAAATTGGTCCTGAGCCTGCTTATAGCTGGAATGGGGTATACCTGCGCCGCACATGCAACCTGGGATGAAAAATTCTGGAACCCAAAACCGCTGGCAGATGATGTCATCCTCCCTCTGCCCTGTGATGGCGCGATGGCGTTTAGGAAAGTGATTATTCCGCAAAATAACCTGCTAGATGACTACGGCATTGTGGTCGGGCAGGAAGGTGATGAATGGGGATATGTGGAGCAAGCGCGGCAGGAGCATATCTCAGGCAGCTTCCCTGAGAAAAAAGGACAGAGTCGCTATTACCTGATGGCTAAGTATGAGCTTAGCGATTTACAGTTTCTGTCACTTTCTGGCGACTGCCCAACGCCGGATATAAAAGGCCGCCTGCCAAAAGTGAATATTGGCTGGATGGATGCGATGGCCTTTGCTAACCGCTACAACCTCTGGTTGCGGAAAGAGCAACTGGCAAGTTTGCCTAAAGATGACGGCCAACCTGGCTTTCTTCGCTTGCCTACCGAAACCGAGTGGGAATTTGCCGCCCGGGGCGGACAATCGGTGTCATCATCAGAATTCCGCGACCAACATTTCCCAATGCCAGAGGGCATGAATAGTTATGCCTGGTTTGCTGGCGCGCAGTCCGCAAACGGGAAACTTAATCCAACAGGCTTGCTACAGCCCAACCCACTCGGCTTACACGATATGCTCGGTAACGCTGCCGAGATAATGTTCGAACCGTTTCGCCTTAACAAGCTTGATCGCCTACATGGTAAAGCAGGGGGCTATATCGTGCGCGGGGGAAGCATTATGACAGTGCAGAGCGATATTCGCAGTTCTCTGCGTGGTGAAGAACCCTATTACAATGCTAAGGGAGAAAACGGCAGTAAAACTACGGGTATGAGGCTGGTTTTGGTATCAACAACACTCACATCCCGCGATCGTGTCAAAGAAATTGAGAAGGAATGGCAAGCCCTCGGCACGGAAAAAAATACGGCGAGTGCAGGGCCAGCTACAGGCTCGTTGCAAAACCTCAATGAAATTTCCGCCAAAGTACAAGACGAGACGCTAAAGAAACAATTGGAACAACTGCGCGGTGAGCTACGAGCCAATAGCCAATTACGCGATGAACAGCGCGATCAGGCGATAAGAACGTCGCTGCAGCTAGGGGCGTTTTTGTGCACAAAGATGAAAGATGACGGCGAGTTCTTTGATCGTCTCAACCAGCTCAATGCGAAAACCTGTGCAGCGGGTAATCAGCTAGATGATAACTGCTCACGTCGCCAGGAACAGTTAGGACAGCATCAGAAAGCCCTAGACTTTATCACTAGCTATTACGCCGACACGCTGGTGGATATGGGCTCAACCTATAACAAATCGCTTATCGAATCACAAATCACCATCGTACAACAACTGATGGCGGCACGCGGCAAAACCAATCTAAACGGATATCTGGATACCTACTGGAAAAATCTTCAGGGGTACTGGAAGGATGGCAAAGTGGCACGGGATGCGTGGCTTAACGCATGCAAAAACAATAACTAAGTAATAATCAGGAGAGAGTAGGTAATGGTAACCTTTAAAGCATTACGCACAGCGACAATTGTGGGATTAATAGTACTTCTGGCTGGCTGTCAGAATTCATCACGTTTAGGCGGCAGTGACATCGATCCACGTCTTTCGAAGAGCCAAGACATCGAGTTCTTTAACAAATCAGGGCTACAGGCTTGTGCTGCCGGGGCGGCGATAGGGATACTCGCTTGTGCGGTAGCCGATGCTAAAAATAAAACAGTATGTATGGCAGCAGCAGCCGTGGCTGGCTGTGGCATCGGTATTGGCACCAATGCTTATCTGGATAATCAGCGCAAAAAATACGCCACTCAGGAAGAACAACTCAATGCATCGATTAAAGATATACAGGCTGAAAACACCCGAATTCAGGGCGCAGCGAGTGTAGCGAAATCAGTTATCGCCAGCGATAAGCAAACGCTGGCCAAAATAGAAAAAGAGATCGCCACAAAATCGGTAAAAAAAGAGGAAATGCAAAAGCAGATCAAAGGGGTAGATGCCAACATCGCCTATTTACGTAATACGATTACCGATATGAAAAAACATGAGAAACAGTGGCAGGATGTCTCCGCTGATATGCAAAAATCTGGCGACAATACCAAAAAATTAGATACGGAAATTGCCCAGATGCGTGACAAGATCGGTTCATTACAGAGCGAGCTGGATAGCCTCTATAACCAACGTACCGCCCTGAAAGTGAGCTAAGGAGGGTTCCATGCGCGCTTTATTACCAGTGTTCACCGCACTCCTGCTCGCTGGATGCGTGACCAATCCGCAGAGCTGTGACCCAACGACCGGCGACGTCAATATCGTCACTAAATTTAACTGCAACTATTCTGGAACCTGGGATCAACGGGTTACAGAGAAACAGCAAACACTGCAACATGAGCAAGCGTTGAATAAAGAGTTCAATGCCGTATATGCGGCTATCGAACAAGAGAAGACGCAAAGCAATGCCAGTGTTACCGCTAAACGTAAGTCGCAGCAAGAATTGCAGCGTTCGATGAATAATCTGGTGGCACAACTGAAGAAAAAGAGTGCGGGACGCGCAGATGCACAAAAAGAGATCGCCGCTCTAGAAAAAAGCATGAAAGAAGCACAAAACCGCCCTTCCGAATCAGAAATGCAAAAGCAGATGGAACTGCAGAAATTGCAAGGGCAGCTCACTGGACTTCAAAAAATGTTGGAACCGCAATAAACCACATGCCCGCAGGCCATCAGGTCAGCGGGCCTGCCTTTCCCTGGAATTATTCCCACACATCCTTCAATCCAGCGCCACACTACGTCCGAATCTGATTAAAACGGTCATAAGGCACAGCGATAATCGCTTTACTACCTCTTTCGGTGATGGCCGCGGTGAATTACCGATGGAGGCCGATCGCTACCGTTTATTATGGACCCCCATTTGCCCCTGGATCCATCGTGCGATGATAGTTAGAAAATTGCTAGGATTAGAATCGGTTATCAGCCTAAATAGCTATATGGACACCGACCCTATGCAAGCACGGGCAGATCTTTTTCTGACAAAGTAACAAGGAAGGGAGCGTGTAATCCCAAAGTAGCCCTTTAAATACGTTAATCTCCCCACACACGAATATTTCTTGCTTGCTCTGGTGAAGAGGTTCAAAGGTACTGAGGATATTGGCTTCGCTGAATAAAATACTTCTATCTACCAAAAATGAAAACGCTCGCTTATATAAGCGAGCGTTAAAAATTCAGATTGTCATTGCTGCGTGGGTGGTGTTTGTTTTGGCTGATCTCCCACAAATGAAGAAGAACCATAAATGATTTTATGTTTTGCCAAAGCGTCCGGCATAGCGTTGATGCAGTATGTAATATAATAAACGTTAAACACAATGGTATAAAACACATTCATTTTCAGATCAAATTTGAATTCCATCAATGCATAATGTCGTAACGCCGTCCGTGCTTTAAAAGCCCAAACAACATAGAGTACTGCAGAAGCCAATGACAGAATCCCACTCAATGCCAGCAGAGTATCGCTGGTTGGGTCGTATCCATAAATATCCGGCGACACCATTGAAGCCAGTTGACGAGACATTCCGAAACATATCGCAATCCAAAGAACAAATAGCTCATTGGAAAATGGATATTTAGTTACTTCACTAATTATATTTTGTTTTTTGAAAAGCCATACTATAGGCCACACGCCGCACGTAACCATGGTTAATAAAAAAAAGTTGAGCGTTTTAGTATCAAGACGCAGTTTGAGATCGGAGATATCAGACATGTTGGTTTCCTAATAATTAATAATAACTCGGTAATAAAATAATAATAGAACGAAATCAGGAGGTACTTGGCGTACACCCTGTCTTACTATATTCAGGTAAGACGCTTTTAGCGCCATTTAAGGTGAAAGCCGCTGGTTTAACTCCACTGCCAAAGACAATAACGCGTTTTCCTGTACGTAATTTGTCCCACATCCAGGAAAAATTATTTTCTCCTACTCGACTCGAGGTTTCGCTAACACTAAACGCGTCATCATCATCAATTTTTACTTCTATGATTTCATTTGTATCCGTGCTCACAAAATGACCATCCATATCAGTAAATATGAGTACTTCTGGGCGATAACCTGAATCATCACAAGCTAAGTATAATCTCGATTTTTCTTTACCTAAAATACTATATTCGGCCCCCCCTGCCCCATCCGCTCACCCACTCATTCCGGTTACCAAAGGCTTGAACGAGACTGGGTATTAACGATGCCGTCAGCAGTCCGGTAATCAGTAATTTATTTTTCATTGCATCAATCCTTTTCATTCGAATCAAAAACCGGTCCATCCGTCAACGGTATTGATGATACAAAGCAGGTAGGACATAAAAATCACCAGCGTGATATACCAACGCATAAAGCGGCAGAGCCTCAACAGCGTTCGTATATTATTTCCCCCTGCAAATCAGGTAATACAGCAACCAGCCAGTTATGGGCTAATGATCATCCCCAAAATGAACCAACCCCAGAATGAGTGACCGCGACTGAATGCTACGCACCTCAGCACAGTTGCCAGTCCACTCCAAAGAGTAATAAGGGCATCGTAGTCCTCCAGATGCATACACGTTACATTAACATGTAATTGATTAGTAGAAGTAAACAATTCTCAGAGTAAAGCGTCGATTTTATAGCGGGGAGAAATGACGGCATAGCAAATCGCTTCGATCGGCTACATCGATCGGTGACAATAAAAAAACCTGATGGGAAACATCAAAAATAGGCGCTAACAGGGTCACTCGAATCATACCAGCAGCGACCAACTTCCTGGCAGCTTCTCGCTTTTGTCTTGCACTAGCCAAGAAACTTAGGGATAGACGCCAAACGCAATCAGGTGCTGTTTACCGCCGAAGCGAAAACGAAAGCGCCAGTATTTTGAGCCGTTGGGATGGATCAGCAAAAACATACCCATCAACCAGCGAATACTCTTTTTCCTCGGGTTTAGCAGAACGTACTTTGGTATCTGTCAGGGTCATGATGGTTATCCTTCCATAATCTGCTGTGAGTGTACAAGCAACATCGAACCAGCATATATACTCGGTTCTATACTCACAAGCAGATTGATGTGGGTGGAGTCAGATTGACATCCGTTGACATAAAATTCGGGCGAAGCCTTGTGTGACGCGGATTTTAGGCATAAAAAAAGATCTCAGTTGAGGTCTATTTACATACTGTTGGTGCGAAGGCCGGACTCGCAACTCAATTTAATACATTGATTAATAGCTACTTAAGATAAACAAATGGATTTAATGACCACCATATTGACCCCTTTTATACAATAAGGGTTTTAAAACCATACTAATGATAGAAATAATAAATGAGCTATTTTTCCACATAAAATACTTGAATAACACTGCCATTTAATTATTTAACATTGTCTATAAAATAAAAACCATTTAGCTATAATTAAAAAATCACTAAGATAACTTGATAAGTTTATCACCTATGAGATTCTCAGGGATATTGATGTCATTGCAAACAATTAACAACTCAGTACCGATACGCTTCTTTGCGGCACTATAATTTAAATAGAATTCATACATATTATTTATTTTATAAATTTCTTTTATTTTTAATGCGTTATCATAAGTTAATATCCAAGGAACTCTAATAGATGAGATAACTTTAGATAAAGCGGCATGATCATTTTCATTGTAAAAATTCGTATATAAACTAGCCCCCTTCTCAAAATATGGAGGATCTATATACATGAAAAAATCATTTCCGCTGCGATCATCTATTTTTTTTATAAAATCTACTGCATCCTCATTATAAATTTTTATAGAATCTTTATGTTTTTTTATTTTTACTATTTTTTTTATTAAATCATCTTTATTAAATCTACAGTTCAGTTTGTAATCACCTTCTTGTTTTAGCCCGCCAATTACACCAGCTTTTAAAATAATTCCAGATCTATTCGTCCTATTGAGGAAAAATGATGAGAATCCTAAATCTAGTACATTAGCGCTATTCTTATTATTTTGAATATTTCTTTGTTTATACCATTCATCGATAGTTATCTCGGTATTTTCTATTCTATCTATAAACGCTTCTGTATCATTAAGAATAGAATGCCAGATAGCCCAAATTGAACGATCTAGATCATTCAAATGAATCTCTTCAGCAAACCCACCAAAAAGAAGAGCTAGCGCAAGCCCACCACCACCAGCATATGGCTCGGCATATTTACATTTATTTAGTGAATTATTCTGGATTATATTTGAAACCATCGGATAGATGGCTGTTTTACCTCCAGGGTAGCGAAGAGGGGAATAAGTTACTGGCATAGCTCACCTAAAAATAACATGTACTTTTTGTATTATACAATATTATTCGTAATAAAAACCACTATTTATATATTCTTTGGCTTAGATTGATGTTCAACACAAATTGTAACTAATGGTTTTGCAATTAACCAAACTGATTTTAGCATATCCCTATCTGGTAGGGTATATTCACCATGCGCATAACGATTCAATGAGTCTAAAGAATTCCAGTTAGCACTATCTTTAGATATAAATCTTGTTAAGTCGGCCAGATAAGCCTTATTAGTAAACCATACATCTCTCTTCACGAGAGCATTAATGTTATCAGAAAGATTTTTAACTCTTCCATTACCGTTCAGACACTGATCTTTTTTCCCATGAATTTCAAAAATTCTTACTACTGATATTTCAACAATTGAACGTAACAATAAAGCAGCCGCATTTTTATACGTATCAATAAGCATGCCTTGTGCTTCTTGAATCAATATATCTAACTTATCGCTTCCAGTAATATAACTCACTCCCTTGGGAATTAAGGTTTCCTTAGGTTTTCTTCGAGGCTTACTAATCTCAACATCATCCGATGAGACCTTCGTATTACTATTATCTGGAGTAAAATCCACACTTCCATCATGTATTCCTACAGGTATCTTCTCCATCTCGCTTTCAATATAAGCATCTATTTGCTTACTTGTATTTAACTTACGAGAATCAATTTTCTTTGTAACAATATCAATTACAAACTGTCTCAGCAATGCGTTGAAATACGATTTAGAAGCATCTGTTTTTAATCTATTTTCTTCGATTCTAAAACCTGTTTTTTCTTTAAATATTTTTGAATTCACCAACCTAGATATAGTACTAATATTAAATTTTGACATTAACGCTTTATCTTCAATATCAGTAGGTAACTCTAGCTCTGTAAAATATCTCTCTAAAAGGTACTCTTGGACTGAGTCTTGTATTTCTATAACTTTAACATTAAATCTTTCTGCAATATCCTGAATTGACTCACCACTGTCAATACCAATACTAGCAATAAATTTATTTTTTTGCTGTCTACTCCACTGAAGCTTTCCTTCTGCATGTAATTCAAAAAGAACATTTTCAACGGCTCTTCTTGATGGAGCAACAAATACATCTATTTTTTCTATCAAATCGGAGCCTAGGCGATTTTTATATAATTCGATTTTTCGTCGTTTAGCTGGTGAAGGAACTAATTCTGGATCAATCAAACATTTCAGCGCAGACACTCGGCGGTTTCCTTCTACCACTACGTAGTTTTCACCCTCTTTAACTACATATATAGGATCGTGTGATATAAACCCCTTTTCTACAATTTTATGTGCAAGCCTTTCAATTCGTTCATTTTGGAATAAATAATTTAGTATATCTTTTGTTGTTCTAATTGTAATGTAACTTGGAATTCTTGGATTTTCTTTGTCAAGTCGTAAATTTGATACAGATAATGACAATCGTGGCCAAGAACTATAATCTATTCTACTCATAAAACTCCCTACTTTGTTTATAGTTAGCAAGATCAGTATAATTCATTTTTGACACCAATATGATACTACCAAAGCTGTATATGGCTTAAAAGCCAGCATGGCAGGATAATTAAAAAACATCAAACCAATACCTTCAACCCATGTTTCTGCACCACGGTAAGCAATTTCAACGATAACCCGCTGGGGCGTTTTACACCGCTTTCCCATTTCTGCACCGTCGAAACACTGGTGTTCAGGTAGCTTGCGAAAACTGGCTGGCTGACGTTCAGCTTCTCACGTAGCGCCTTAATCTCAAGAGGTTGAAGATCGTCCACGCTGTTGAGGCACGCTTTGTCAAAGTTGCGCATGGTTTCCTGAGGGACAGCGTCGACGCTGAATAATCCAGAAGCCGCGCTGTGGATAGCCTCAAATGCAGGACTCTTGAATTTACTTTTTGCGGTCATGGCAAATCTCCACCAGTTCTTTACTCTTAATCAGCGCCGTAATCTTTTCATCGGCAAGGGCAGCATAGTACTTCGCCAACTCGAGAAATCCGGCCAGTTCGCGATTATCGATGTTCGCCATATCCTGCTTGGCATACAGGAACGTGTAAAACCAATGCTGTCCACCTTTCGCCAGTATGATGGCGCGATCGCGATTCTGGTTCAGCCGTTTCTTATAAACGCCGCCGCCGAGATCGTCAGCTTTCCCTTGCATCACCGCCTAATAGCCTCACATAACTCACTATCCTTGATGGCGTGGGATTTAACCGCCTTCGTGAACCATTTGGTTTTGAATACACGCATCAGGTCAACATCCTGTCACCTTAACTATAGCACCTAGTGCTAGGTTACTCTTTTTTCTGGCAGAGTCAAAGTGCTTGAAACTTGTAAAGCTCTGTCGTATTTTTGACCATGAAAACCTGCTGTTGATGACAGCCACCAATGTTTCCAGTATCGGGATGATGCGAGTGACCTGTGAGAAGCGCCTTCGGGTGGTCACATTGCCAAATGTCATAAGGAATGGAGCGTGGTCTGAGACTGACGCCTTCGGGCGACCACAAACACTTTCGTAGCCTGCAAGGAAGAACACGCTCAGTTGCGTGTGGTAAATCTGCCAGCCTTTGAAAGCAGATATCACCGGGTAGTTTGAACGCCGTTGCGAGCGTGGTGATGAAGGTTCGTTTTGACTACTTTACTCAAGCCCAACATTGCCGTGGGCTTACTATACCCAGCCAGAGAGCGTCTTCCATACCGTAGGAGACTGGCCGTAGCTGCAACGTTTATCGTTGTGGTGATTTCACTTCACAGGCGGCTTAAACAGCGCTTATCCTCGTAAGTTCGCGTTATCACGCGACTTCGATTTTACTCGTCTCAATGATTTGTGTCTGCGCGTGTGAACGTGCTGGCTGCGCGTTGCTATGCCGTCAGGCATCTGCTACGCGCCTGCCGGCAACGTCTGCACCGGCGTCACTTTTTCCGTGTTAACGGATGAAAGTGACGCCGCAGCCGAAGACCCTATCAGCCCCTGAGACATGCACCTCAACCGCCGCGTCATGAATCTGACACACCCGTTTGTGCCGGACTGATCGCTTTTTTACAGGAGATTGAACCGATACCGAGGCAGGCCTAACGGCCTGAGAGGAAATCCTGCAACCGCAGGCGGCCGCACCGAGTGCATAGCCGACACCTCCCAAGACCTCAACTGCTGTCCGCTCTGGCGCACAGGTATCGTTCAAGGCAGGTCAATCGCGATTGTTTCTGCCCTTTCCCATGCGCCAGAGAAAAGCATCCAGTTGAATTATGAGAGGTAAGTTGCATGAGTAAATTAAGTCGTGAAATGACCACGCTGGCGAAACAGGCTGGCGGGAGCTACAAGACGGTTCATGATCGTATCCGCATCATGGACAAGCTGTGCCGTCACCTGCTGGCGCTGAATATTCAGGTGCGTGACCTTAAGTATCTCAAAGCCAGACATATCGAAAGTTATGTCACCGAACGCCTGTCACAGCGGATTGCCCTTCGTACCCTGCACAACGAAATGTCGGCGCTGCGCACGGTGTTTAAGCAGGGAGGACGGGAAAAGCTCGCCGTTTCTGATCGCCTGACCAATAACGCGCTGGGGCTGAGCGGGGCAAGCCGGGCCGGGACAAAATTCGCTATCCCGGATGAGCGCTATCAGGCCGTTCTGCTTGCAGCGCAACAGCGTGATAAAGGGCTGGCCTGCGCACTTCAGCTTGCCCGATTGTTGGGGCTGCGCTCTCAGGAAGCGGTGCAGTGCGCCAGTTCGCTGAAGACATGGGAAAAGCAACTTGAACGCCATCAACAGACGCTGACCGTAGTATTTGGCACCAAAGGCGGCAGGCCACGTGAAACCCGGATTATCGATCGCGAAGCGATTCAACGGGCAGTAAAAGAAGCGCTAAAGGTGGCTGAAGCGCGTAATGGCAGGTTGATCGATAAACCCGACCTGAAAACCGCTATGAATTTCTGGCGCACGCAGACCACCCGCTTAGGGCTGACCGGCCACTATTCCCCGCACAGCCTGCGTTACGCATGGGCGCAGGATGCCATGCGTTATTACCTGTCACAGGGCTTTTCCCGCAGTGAAGCTAGAGCATTAACCTCTATGGATCTCGGCCACGGTGATGGTCGGGGGCGCTATGTCGAGCGGGTTTACACCCGGAAGGAGGATTGAACATGACGGATAACACGTTGATTCGCTTATCGGGTGTGATGAAAAAGACTGGCCTCAGGAAATCATGGATTTACCTGTTGATGAAGCAGGGGGAATTCCCTCAGACGGTCAAAATCGGCGCTCGCTCGGTAGCGTGGGTGGAAAGTGAGGTGAATGACTGGATCGCGGCGCGTATCAGCCAGCGCGGGGAGGTTAAACCATGATGCATTGTTATTTTTTTCTGGCGGGCAATTTACGATATACTGCTGATGCTGCGGCAAAATCCGCAGCCGGAATTGGCGTTCCGAACAAAAGTCTGGTGCCTGAATATGCGCGTCATGCGCATTGCTGTTCAGGCACGCATCGAGCCGTACCTGCAATGGTGGCTCGTGCGGGGGCTCCGCAAGGAGCGCCGGTAGCCAGACTGTCCGGTAACGCCAACCCCGTACGGGCTACCACCCATGAGGTTGGCGTCTCTGGTGGTAGCTGTCTAAGAAGCTACAGTCTGGAGGCTGCCTTATGGCTACGATCCTTCCTTTTCTCTACCCGCAATCTTTCTTTTTTTCTGCGGGGGTACATCATGTATGACCCCACTCCCCTGACGTTAGAAGAACTCGTCGATCACTGTCGGGCGCTGGCCTACGCCATCATTGAACTGGACAACGCGCTCGCAAAAGAGCTGCTGATCTTTATCCTGTGGGAGCGTCTGAACCAGTTGAATGACGCGTTGCAAGCGGAGGTGGCTAACGATGAGTAAATTCGTTTCAGACATTACCGCACAGTCGCGCCACCGCTGGCGTGCCATTCTGTCCGCGCTGGCTATTCCGGTGCCTTCCGGTGGTAAACATGGCGCTTGTCCTGCCTGCGGCGGCAAAGATCGCTTCCGCTTTGACGACAAAGAAGGACGGGGAACGTGGTTTTGCAATCAGTGTGGTCATGGCGATGGCCTTGATCTCGTCGCACAGGTGAAAAACTGCGACCTGTCAGACGCCGCAAAACAGGTGGCCGCCCTGACACTCCCCGCCTCAACCGCGCCAGCCAGGGAAAAAGCTGCTGAGCGCCCGCCGCTGACCGATAAAATCAAGCAGATGCTGATCCATTCGAGGAACGGCGAAAGCGCTTACCTGAAAGCCAAAGGATTTTCTATCGTTCATGCCCGTCTGACTGCACAGCAAAAAATGCACATCGGTGGCGTACTGTTTGATGAGGGGAGCCTGCTGCTGAAGCTGCACCGCGTTTCCGGTGAACTGATCGGTGCACAGTTGATTAACGACGATGGAGAAAAACGCCTGTTGCCCGGTTCACAGTTGAAAGGCTCCTTCATCGCGGTACATTACCCGAAAGAGCCGGACACCATCGTGATCACCGAAGGGTATGCCACCGGCCTGACCATCAGCCAGATCACCACGGCGGCAGTGGTTGCGGCAGTGTCGGCCAATAACCTGATAAACGTCGCACAAGCCCTGCGGGGCTGGTATCCCAATGCCACTATCATTCTGGCGGGCGATCATGACCTGCATGCCGATGGTTCAACCAATATCGGTAAGGAGCAGGCTGAAAAAACCGCGTTGGCAGTGGACGGCTGGGTGTCGTTACCGCCCACCACAACGCTCTGTGACTGGGATGGTTACCGTCAGCAATATGGGCTTGAGGCCACTAAATCTGCCTTCAATAAACAACGCTATCAGCCTGACACGATGTATACCCCGTTAGTCCGCACCGATTCTGCTACACCGGCCTTCAACACCGCATTACCCCTGCGCAAAGGCTCTGACGGTTTTGATACGCGGCAGGACTACCTGATTAAAGGCTATCTGCCGAGTTCCTCCGTCGCCAGTGCTTACGGTGCCAGCGGCTCGTATAAGTCGTTTCTGGCGGTATCGTGGGGATGCCACATCGCCACCGGCAAACCGTGGGCAGGCAGGCCGGTGACACAGGGTGCGGTGATTTACGTTGTCGGCGAAGGCGGGATTGGCGTTCCTCGCCGTATCCGGGCATGGGAGCAGACGCTTAACGGCGGTAGCCCGATTGATGCGCTTTATCGCGTCGATTGCCCGATTTTTCCGGCCAGCCCGGAGAGCGTGCAGCAGGTGATACGCGCCGCACGCGATGTGAAAGTCGCCTCCGGTATGCCGGTTCGCCTGATTATTCTGGATACGCTCGCCCGCTGTTTTGGCGGTTCAGATGAGAACGCGGCTAAAGACATGGGTGCATTCATTCAGGGATGTGATGCGATTAAAGCGGCGACACAGGCCACGGTGCTGGTTATTCATCATTCAGGTAAAGATCAGGACAAAGGGGCGCGTGGCTCCAGCGCCTTCCGTGCTGCTCTGGACGTGGAATTTAACGTCAGGCGTGAAGGTGAAGGCGGCGCGTTGATCCTCAGTTGCACCAAAATGAAGGATGCGGAAGAGCCGCCGCGTCGCGCCTATGACCTGAATGCCATCGATCTGTACGTGGATGACGATGGCGACCAGATCACCTCGCTGGTGCTGAACGATGAAGGCCGTGAAGTCAGAGAGGATGCTGCTGCCAGCGATCCCGATTTAGCCAGTATATCTCGGCTGACGGAAAATCATTCTGCGCTATGGCAGGCCATTCGCTCACGCACGGCCAACGGTGAAGGCTGTACCCGTTCATTAGTGCGTGACGACATGCGAGCTATGGGCTTTGATGTGAACAAGAAGTTCACCCGTTGGTTGGACAAACTGGAAAAGGATGGCCTGATCGCCTTTGAGGGGGAGCGGATTACGCCGCTATCGCAACGGAATAAGGTGGGGGATTAAACGGGGGAAAGTGGGGGGCGAACGGATAATGAGTCTCTTATCCGGCATTTTCCCCCACTTCCCACGCATATATAGACGCGAAGTGGGGGAATAACTTAACTAGATAATAAGTAAACACTTTTATTAGAGTTATAAAAATCAGGTGGGGGAAGCCGTGATCCCTGAGTAAGTGGGGGAAAGGTGGGGGATGGTTTGCTAATATTTTACTCTGCCAATACACGCCAGATATAACATTTGAGTTATTATAGCTTATGAGTTATATTCCCCAATAACAAGGGGACTGACATGTATGAATTGATTTTTCACCCCGAAGCTGCAAGCGAAATTTATGACCTCGAACCTGTTATGCAGGCAAAAGCGCTTAAAGGGCTTGAAAAACTTGAAGCTAAAGGGCCCGAGCTAAGATATCCAGATACGGACATCATCGAAGGTGGGTTATTTGAGCTACGGGTTGGTAGAAAAGACATAAGCAGAACGTTTTTTGCTTACGCAAAAGGACGTAAGATCTATATTTTAAGGACATTCGTAAAGAAAACCCCTAAGACCCCGAAAGCTGAAATAGCGCTGGCAAAGTCAAGATGGGAGGAATTGAAAGATGGCAGTTAAAGGTATCAACTTCTCTGAAGTTAAAGCGAAAGCGCTTTCTAATCCTGAAGTTAAAAAAGCGTATGAGGACGAAACTCAAGAAGAAGCGCTTCGCGCTGTTCTGATCGAAATGAAGTCCAAGTCAGGTCTGACAAGTACAGAAATTGCCGCTCGCATGGGTGTAAGCCAACCTGCGGTGAGCCGCCTTGAGAGAAATGTTTCCAGTGCGAGTATCTCAACCTTACAACGGTATGCTGCTGCTTGCGGTATGCAGCTTAAGCTGTCACTGGGTTAAGATTCGCGCGGTATTTATAAGCCGGATTTTGCACTGGTTTGCCGGTTAGCATCAGTACTACAGGTTCCGGCTTGCTACTTCTATAAGGTGGAAAACGATCTGGCGGAAATGATACTTAGGTATGATGAGTAGCTGGAAAATCATCCACATAAGAAAAATGAGCGCCAGCCCCTCCCAAAAAAGGGGCTGGCGTGGTGGATAATATGTCTCAAATTTTAAATTTTCCTTCCGCATTCATAATAGTATCCCACTGTTTAAATTCGTCACTACTAAGAACTACACAACCTTTTGCCATAGATTTAAAATTTTCAGTAAGGTTTTTATCTTGCTTTGGAGGGAAATGATCGAAACTTGAAATCAATGTTTTTCTTCTCAGACTCTCTACATATTCAGGGCAAATTAGATTTTTCCCATCAAGCGAGAACATATTAACAGCCTTAATGAAGAAATCATTTCTATCTTTTAAATATTTCGTATCCCATATTGAATTAGGAAATAATTCTTTATAGTACTTATCAGATGTAACATGGTAATAATGAGTTCTTTTATCTAACACTCCGATTGTACTTAATGTATTCGAGCTAATAAATAAAAAGCCATTAGGCCAAAAGAAAAAAACCAAAAATAATGAGGCTAACACAGAAAAAATCGTTTCTTTTGCCACTTCAAAATTAAAAACCCCATTATTATTAAACGAAAAATTTCTTGAATAAAAGATCATTGCTGGAAATAATGATAACACTGAGTAAAACGATAAAAAAAAGAAAGCATAAACAAACCCATAAAAAGTATGCCCATCCATATTCATCAAAAGCAAAGAAATAGACAAACTTATTGATATTGAGGCTAAAAAGCATATAAACAAGGTGGCAATAATAGAGCCAGTTATTTTAATAAACTTTTTAAACCCGCTATCGCGATAGGCGTGAGTGTTTTTTACTTTAAATGGAAACACAGTAAAAATTGTAGAAACAATAAAAGATATGAGTAAAGAACGAAATGGTTCATCTATATATAATAAAATTTTCCCTATGTATACATACTTTTTAGAAAATTCATAAAAACCATCCGATGATAATATCAAAATAGAAACCAACATAGATATTATCATTATCAAAGTAATATATGGCATCTTTTTTGTATTAGCAATATAACTTTCATTAACAAAAGATGAAAAAAGCATTAGATTAAAACTTGGAAGTACAAATACAAATGACATTAATACAGAAATGAATATAAATGAGCCAAATATTGAAAGAAGTGTTGTTTTATTATCAATAGTACCAATCAATAGGTCAAGACGTGAAAAATGCCCTAAATATCCCCAAACAACAATTATGGAGAGTAGGATGCATATAGGTGAAACTTTCAGTGCATAAAGAAAACATTTTTTAGCATTATTAAAAAAAGAGGTTAACTCGCTCTCTTTGATTCCTTCCATATATATCTCTCTGAACAAGGCTAACAATCTATTTAAAATCAATGAAATGATTAAATACCATAATAATGGAGTATTGATCCTACCCAGCAATAGTGGACACGCGACTAAGTGAGTAAACTCTCAACCAGAGGTGATTACTCATGACAAAACCAGTACCAACCAGCAAAACGCCCCGCAAACAGTACACGCCCGAATTTCGCGATGAAGCCCTTAAACTGGCTGAGCGTATTGGAATCGCTGCTGCTGCCCGTGAACTCAGCTTGTATGAATCCCAGCTCTACAACTGGCGGTGTAAACAACGCCAGCAGATGAACTCATCAGAGCGCGAGAATGAACTGGCTGCCGAAAATGCGCGTCTGAAGCGCCAACTGGCGGAGCGCGACGAAGAACTGGCTATTCTCCAAAAGGCCGCGACATACTTCGCGAAGCGCCTGAAATGAAGTATGTCTTTATCGAAAAGCATCGGGCAGAGTTCAGCATCAAAGCCATGTGTCGGGTGCTTCAGGTTGCCCGCAGCGGCTGGTATGTCTGGCGCAGGCGTCGTTGTCAGACAACCCCGCGCCAGCATTTCCGGCTCATTTGCGATGAGGCTGTCCGTAAGGCATTCGCTGGGGCAAAACAGCGTTATGGTGCGCCACGTCTTGCTGATGAGTTGCCGGAGTACAACATCAAAACCATCGCTGCGAGCCTGCGCCGTCAGGGGTTGCGGGCGAAAGCCAGCCGTAAATTCAGTCCGGTCAGCTACCGTGAACATGGCCTGCCGGTATCGGAAAACCTGCTGAAGCAGGACTTCATCGCCAGCGGCCCGAACCAGAAGTGGGCAGGCGATATCACGTATCTTCGCACGGACGAGGGCTGGCTGTATCTCGCGGTGGTGATTGACCTGTGGTCACGGGCCGTTATTGGCTGGTCGATGTCGTCACGAATGACGGCGCAACTGGCCTGCGATGCGTTACAGATGGCGCTCTGGCGTCGTAAGCGACCGAAAAACGTTATTGTCCATACCGACCGTGGCGGACAGTACTGTTCAGCGGATTACCAGACTCTGCTGAAACGGCATAATCTGCATGGCAGCATGAGTGCAAAGGGGTGTTGCTACGATAATGCCTGTGTGGAAAGCTTTTTCCATTCACTGAAAGTGGAATGCATCCACGGGGAACGCTTTATCAGCCGGGAAATAATGCGAACAACAGTGTTTAATTATATCGAGTGTGATTACAATCGGTGGCGACGCCACAGTGCTTGTGGCGGTCTCAGCCCGGAACAATTTGAAAACCAGAACCTCGCTTAGGGCTGTGTCCACATTACGTGGGTAGGATCATATATCAATACATCACTTCTTGAACTCATACGGCACCACATACTCATCCCGATTGGCATCCAGATAATCCGCCCACCATTGCAGCATTAGCCTGCGCTCATCCAGATGCTCCGCTTTGTGGATATAGGCAGCACGGACGCCGTTGCGTTCCTGATGACTCATTTGCCGTTCTACCGCATCCCGTGACCACTGGCCGGATTCCACCAGTGCGCTACAGGCCATGGTGCGAAAGCCGTGTCCGCAAACCTCTGTGGTGGTGTCATAGCCCATTGTTCGTAATGCGTTGTTGACGGTGTTTTCACTCATCGGTTTGGTTGGTCGGTGATCGCCGGGAAAGAGCAGTTCATGAGCACCACTGATGGCCTTAATCTCTTCCAGCAGCGCTAAAGCCTGTCGGGATAACGGCACCAGATGTTCAGAACGCATCTTTGCGCCGCGCTGCGAATGCTTCACGCCGAGAATGGCTTCACGTTCAGCCGGTATCGTCCACATGGCACGTTTAAAATCGATTTCCGGCCAGCGGGCAAAACGTAGCTCACTGGAGCGGATAAAAACGCACAGCGTGAGTTTTAAGGCCAGTCTGGTTAACGCTCGCCCTTTATGGCGTTCTATACGTGCCAGAAAATCCGGCAGTTTATTCAGTTTCAGGGCTGGTCGGTGAGTGGCCTTGGGCGCAGCTATCGCGCCAGAGAGGTCTTGCGCGGGGTTACGCTCTATCAGATCGTTCTGCACCGCATAACGCATAATATCGGTGACGCGCTGACGTAGCCGTGACGCCAAATCAAGATGACCGTTCTGTTCGACGACTTTCAGCGGCTCCAGCAGGTCTTTAGTTTTCAGGTCGGCAATATGGCGATGCCCGATAGCAGGCAGCAGATTTCGTTCCATATCGCGCCATACCCGTCCGGCGTGTGTTTCTGACCAGCGGTTTTGGCTAATGTTCCGGTGCCAGTCCTGCGCGACCTTCGCAAAAGTATTCAACGCCTCTTGCGCCTGCTCTTTTTCTTCTTCGCGCTTTTCCGTGGGGTGGATGCCCTCCAACAGCAGCAATCGCACCTCGTCACGCTTTTCTCTGGCCTTCGCCAGCGAGACTAGCGGATAGGCACCGAACGCAATCCGGCTTTCCTTACCTTCAAAGCGGTACTTGAGATACCAGCGCTTAGAGCCGTTAGGACTCACCAAAAGATACAAGCCGTGCGCGTCCGCGAGCTTATAGGCTTTCTCGCGGGGCTTTGCGGTACGGGCAACAACGTCGGTCAGTGCCATAATTTGGGGGTCAACTCATAATCGAAGTGAATTGACCCTTATCTTGACCCCCAAATCATCTGGATGTCAATGGACGGGAAAAGACCACTGTGGATAAAATCGACAAAATTGCAGAGTGTGGAATGAAATTAAAATCGTTATTTTACAGATAGATATGGACATTACTGGACGATTACGGACATAAAAAAAGCCACCCTAAGGTGACTTGATTTTCATACGATGGTGCGAAGGCCGGACTCATGTATTAAAATAACATAATGAATATAAAGGATAATATTATTATATAAATAATTTATGCCCCCTTTTGTGCCCCCATGTGGTTTTTAGCTATATATCAGATAGATACAGACAAAACCCTATAAATGAGATCTATTATCATCCGCTCGGATTCGATTCCGTGCAACGGATCCTAACCGAACACACTTAATGATAACGACTCAGCCAAAATAAAAAGATTTTTCACAAAACTGTTCACCCTCTTCACCAGAGTTTTTTATTTTTAATAATCAATAGATTAATGGGTGATGAGTTGGTGAACAGGTGACGAGTTACTCATCACCTTGATGGTAGGTATGCTGCATAGCAAGGAAGCCGCGAGTTTAAGACATCCGCGTTTATAGTCGGTCTTTCGCTGTTTTATAAACTTCTGAGCGTTCCCGTTTGCCCACAGCTAAAACCAGCACCACGATCTCATGCTCAAGTACTTGATACACTAACCGATAGCCAGCGGAACGAAGTTTGATTTTGTAGCAGTCAGCCATTCCATGAAGTCGGTTGGCGGGAACGTGGGGATTTTGTAAAACCTCTTTCAACTTTTTGGTGAACTGCTCCCGCACGGGCGCACCCAGCTTCTTAAATTCTTTCAGCGCGTGCTCTTCAAACTCCAGCTTATAACTCATCCAGATCGACCTTCACACGTTTCCCCTTCATCCGGGAACGGGCGATTTTGGCAAGTTCGATATCTTCCTGATAATCGGCCAGCGCTTCCCATGTTTCCGGGGAAACATAATAGCCAGAGATACGGCCATTGGTGAGCACGGCTACAGGCTCGCCGTTAGCTTCTTTAAGCGCGGCATTGGGCGATTTTTTAAAGTCGCTGATACTTACGGCAGCATTCGCAAGGATAGGTTGTACGGACATAACCAGCCTCTTTTCAGTATGAAATTTGATACTGAACTTAGCACTTAATCAAAAAAGCAGCAACATCACGGTATAAACGTAATGCCAAATAAAAAGATTTTGTACAAAACTGTTCACCCTCTTCACCTAGGTTTTCTTATTTTTAATAATCAATAGATTAATGGGTGATGAGTTGGTGAACAGGTGATGAGTCACTCGTCACCCTATAATGATATTTAATCTATGTGTAGCTATTTGCTACACAATTGATTATGATTTCCGTATAACGATTAGCTATACAGGAGTCCTTTATGAGAACAGAGGCAAAAGAGGCACCGATCAACATTAGGGCGAAATCATCACAACGGGAACTGATAGACGTTGCCGCGAAAATGCTTTCAAAGTCACGTACTGATTTTATCCTTGAGGCTGCATGTCGTGAGGCGGAAGAGGTGCTATTGGATCAACGCCTGTTTCTGGTTGATGAATCACAATTTGATGCCTTTATTACCGCGTTAGAAAAACCTGTCGCCACCAATGAGCGGTTACAGGCGTTATTAGACAGGAAATCACCGTGGGAATAACGGCACCTGAATTATTATTACCTCAGCATGCCGTGGTTGATTTCCGAAGTTCAGAACCGTCACTGGATGACTGGCTGAAGCGTAAGGCGCTCAAGAATCAAACCATGGGCGCATCACGCACTTTTGTCGTGTGTGAATCGAGTGCTAATCAGGTTATTGGCTTTTACGCGCTGGCAACCGGCAGCGTACAGCGCCAATCCGTATCGGGTGCGTTACGACGCAATATGCCTGATCCGCTGCCCGTATTAGTCTTGGGTCGTCTGGCGGTAGATGAACGTTATCACCGTCAGGGGATTGGCGCGGGACTATTAAAAGATGCGATCTTGCGTTCCCGGCAGGTTGCTGAACAGGTGGGAACGAAAGCGTTATTAGTTCATGCGCTGTCTGAGGACGCAAAAGATTTTTATCTGCATTGGGGCTTTACGTCCTCGGAAATCCAGCCTAACACATTGCTTCTACCACTCTGGTAACTTTCTCTATCCATTAAAAAACCGGCCGGAGCCGGTTTCGTCGTTGTTGGCGTCTACCTCGCCGATTCACATTTTGGCAGCCAGTCGGCGTCTGATTCGTCTTTCAGCTCAAGGTTAGTCTGTATGCCCTGCTTGGTTCTGCCCTTGAGGTAACTCTGCCCGTATTCCGACATCATGTTAGGCAGCACCTTACCAAAGGCCGTTAGGCTGATCGGCTTCTGGTGGCCGTGCGACTCCATAAAGGACAGGTAAGCGTGGTACAGGTATTTACGCGGGTTGCGCGGCGTAATGTTGGCGTTACCCATATACAGCCCGGTGGTGTCGCCGTGCGCCAGCAGGTAGCCGCAAAAATCAACCAGCGGGTCAGCCTGTCGCTTGATTTCCAGCGCCTCAGCGGAGTGTTGCTGTGCCTGTAACAGCGCCCGGGCGTCGTTTGGCTCTTCAAAGCGTTTCATCAGGTGACGCACAATCACCGCCAGTTCAGCGCGGATTTTCTCTTTCAGCTTGGGGTCGCGTTCGCTGGCCGGGATGGTTTCGCCGAAGTGGATAATCACCCGACGGCGGGACACGCCGCCGCTGCGGTCGCTAAAGCGCATCGGCGAGTTATTGACGGCCAGAATCACCGCCGGTATCCGGGTCGAGTAGGCGTCACGGTATTTCGGGTCAACCATCACTGCATCGCCGCCCGTAATCGCCTTGATGCCTGCACCGTCACCGCTCCATTTTTCTTGGTCAGGCAGTACGATGAGTGAGAAGCCAATAATCGACGAGCGCTCACGGGATGATTCAATGGTGTTGATGGTCGCCGCCGTGGCGTTATCGTCCCCGGCCAGCATGATGGCGATTTCGGCCAGAATACTCTTTCCGCTACCACCGGGGCCGGTGACTTCAAGGAACAGTTGCCAGTCGTAGCAGTTCGCCAGCACCATAAATAGTGCGGCTAAAATACGCTCCTGCTTATCCGTGTTGTTCCCCGCAGCACGGGTCAGCCAGCGCCAGAAGTGCGGGGCATTGTCGGCAAGGTTTTCCCCGGCCTTAAACGGCGTGTAATCCACATCATTGACGGTATTAAGCCAGTGCTCCCGGCGATGGGGTTTAAATTCACCGCTGGCGGTATCAAACACCCCGTTACGAAAACCGATTAACCGACGCTGGGGCTTCTCCTGCATCGGGATAATCAGTTTCAGGGTATCCAACACGCTGCCAATCCCGGACGCGGTAAAGGGTGCCTGTATCTTCTGAAACAGTGCCGCGATATCCCGGCTTAACAGGCGATAGGGCAGGACTTTCCACGCGCCGCTCTTGTACTGGAAGAACGTTTCCCCAAAAGCGTCAATCGCCAGTGTATCGCGGTAGTGCTCGCGTATCTTCTCCGCTTTCTCGCTGGCACTCATGGCCTTGAATTCGGCCTCGCCCAGCGACTCAAACGGGCTGACCTTTTCCGGCTGAGTAAAGGCATTCAGATGCCGTCGGGTCGCGTCGGCACCCTCGGCAAGATACACATCATTCCAGTCACCAAATGCCGGCGGCAGCGCGACACGGCCATTGACAGCAACGGCGGCCTGTTCAGCTTTGGTCTGCCCGGTGCCGTTCTCGTCCCGGTCAGCGGCTATCAGCAGCATGACCGCCGGGTGGCGGGTTTTCAGCTCACGGGCAAGGGACGGCAGGTTGTTCGCGCTGAGCGCGACATACACCGCATCACCGGTTAACTGATGCAGCGTTAAGCCGGTGGCGTAGCCCTCGACCAGCCAGATAACGCTGGTCTGTTTGCCGCTGAAACAGTGAAAGGTGCCTTTCACCTGTCCACCTTTTAACGTGCGTTTGTCGCCCTGTGCGTTGATAAGCTGGAGATTCACCACCTCGCCGTCCGGTGTGGTCAGCGGCACCAGTACATCGCCGGGCTGATAGGTGATACCGCCTACGCGCAGCGGCTTACCTGTAAGGGTTGGCACGGTCACGTCCAGCCAGCCTTTGGCGCTCAGGTAGGCGTTGCCGGACTGTGTCACCGCCTCTTTCAGTTTCGCCTGTGCCTGAACCGCCGCCCGTTGCCGGGCGGCTTCGCTGTCTGCGTCGTCAGATGTTGGCGCTGCCGGGCTGTCCGGCAGGTCGCCCAGCCATGCGCCTACTTTCAGGGCGGCTTCTGTCGGCGTCAGGTTCAGGGCTTTCTCAACCAGATTGAGGCCGTCACCCGCGCCGCACTGGTTGCAGAACCATGTGCCGCGCCCCTCTTTGTTATCGAAGCGGAAACGGTCTTTGCCCTCGCACATCGGGCAGGCGGTATGCTGCCCGGTGGCATCAATGCGAATACCCACTGCGGGGAGCAGTTGCGGCCAGTGGCCGCTGGCGCGTTTCACTGCCTGTGTCACGGTAAGGTGTGCCATGCATTGCCCCTTAATGCAGTGTGGTGGTCGGGGTCGCCGCTGTCGCGCACTGGCACAGCTCCCCCATGATGATGTGCCCCAGCACGGTTAGCCGGGGTTTATCGGTCAGTAACGTCGGCAGCACCATATCGCCCAGCATGGCACAGGCGATTTCCATCCCGGTGGCGGTACCGTGCTCACGCACGTGTGCGCCCTCCAGCTCCAGCGCAATGGCGATTTCCAGTTCGGTCAGGTTGCAGTTCAGGGCAATGCCGGTTTCCCGGCAGTTATCCAGATAGGCCTGTGCCACGGCGCGGCGATACACGGCAGTACGCACTTCCAGAGGAATGCAGGACTGATTATTGATGTTCATTGTGCGGTCTCCCGTGCGGTGAAAAGGTGGGCTTCACAGTGGGTCATGACGTGGCCTATCTGGTCAGTCAGCAGCGCCACCAGTGCGGCCATATCATCGGCCGGTAACGTATTAGGTTTGGCGGCGGTCATGCCGCATTGCTGAGCGTCCAGCATATCGAGAAACATCACACCGACACGGTGCGCATGAGACAGGCGCAGGTAGTCAGCGTGGGAAATGGGATAGGTATCCTGATTATTGAGACGGGCGGCTAAGGTATTCATGCGCTCACCCCGTTGTCGGTTTCCGGCGCTTCCGGGCTTTGCAGCGTCACGGCCAGCAGCTCCAGCCGTTCAGCCAGTACAAACGTCAGCACTTCTTTAGCTACCGGATTATCCAGCTCAATCACGGCATGCGTCAGGGCGCGGCACTGGTCGGCGATTTCATCAAGGGTCAGCGGGGTAGAATCAAACATGGCTAGCCCCCTGAACAGGCAGACGGCCAGCAAAAGCCAGTACATAGTCACGTGCCAGTAAACGGCGGGCGCTGATTTCATCCGGGGCGATAACGGCTTCACGGTGCGGTAAGGCGCGTAATTCAGCGCGACGCACGGCCAGAAACAGAAAGGTAAATTGCGGGTGTGACGAGGTTGGGGTCGTAGCCATGTGGCAGTCTCCTTCAGATAGCAATGCTTGCTACCACCAGAGCTGCAAATCCCATTATTGGTGGTAGCCCAGACGGGGTTTGCAGTACCGGCTCTGAAGGATACCGGCCAGCCCAAAGGCTGCCCCGCCTGAGCCACCATTGTTCGAATGCTACAGCGGGCAATAGCTAACCGCTGTACAACGTACTGATGTACTAAGGCTACGACACAAAAAAAGACGCTAGGCGCGTCTGGTGTCGCCTTCAGATTACACGGGCTGCAAATCCCGGCTACCGATTTTGCGGCAGCGACAGAACTATAACGCCAAAAAGCCCCGGCAGGCAAGCCGGGGAAACGGATAAATTGCGCAGTCATAGGCAATCTCAGCAGTTGGTCAGCGCATCACCGGCACGGGATGCACAGTAACGCCGAGGGGAGTCAGAGGCGGCGGGCGTTGGTGCAATGCTCAGCAGCAACGCGCCGAAACGTTGTTCACGAGCGGCAATAGTGGCGGGGTTACGAATGGCGGGCAGCAGTTGATCGCACAGACTGAGGGCTTCCCGTTCATCGAGTGTGACCGACTGCCCGGCGATAGTTAAGGTGATCATGCGTGGTTCTCCTGTTGGCGGGCGGCGATACGCTCGGCCACCCAGTGATGAATTTCGGACTCAACCCACGCGACACTTTTCCCACCCAGTGAAACGTTGGCGGGAAAGGCTTTGCGGCTGCTCAGATCGTACAGCGTCGAGCGGGAAATACCGGTGACGTGCAGCACTTCCGGCAGACGCATTAAGCGCTCTCTGACCGGATGCTGTGGCATCGGGGGTATAGCAGGAATGGGAGTTGGGGGTGTGGCTGACAACATGTGGCGCTACCTCGTTAATGTCCGCCCGGCTCTGGCCGGATGGCGCTGGATTTCTCTGGTAGCTCGCTATTATGTGAATATTTTCGGAGACCGCAACAAGGGGAAGTTGTGCTATCGATGGGCAAAAAACAGCCCCAAATTGCCAACGTTTGCCAATAGTTACCATTAGTTTTCCTTTGTTTGCCATTCGAGAAAGGTCTACATGTTTATGGCTATTAATCACTACGTTATTTATAGGAAATAACATCGTAAAAACTGCTCGCCAGAAAAAAGGCTCAAAAAAGCGGGTGAACAGTGTGAACACTCGATGAAGAGTTATTTATCAACTCTTCACCCCTTTATTTATTGATTTATCTATTATTTTTTCTCAGATGAAGAGTAGTGAATAGTTTTATAAAAAAGTTAGTTCTCAATTGGGGAAACAGCCTGTGTTAGAGATTGTTTTGTGTAGGAAGTGGCACAACCGGCTCAGATAGCGGGAGTTGTGTGGTGAATTGCACAATAGCCACCAGACACTCACCCCATGCAGAGAAATGACAATGAGCCAGACAACGACACCAGAAACGAAACCCGTTAGTCCGCTGCCGGATACGCTGAAAAGAGCGACTGACTATTACCTGAGAATGCGGGAAGCGCACACCGTTAATGCGGGTGAGCTGGATAACATCGATACCGCCATTGCGCGTGCCAAAGAGCAGAAAGCCAACACGGAAGCGGAAAATCAGCTTTCCGATACCGACTGGCGTGCACGTTTTCTTGCCGCACGTGGCGAAATGACGGAAGAACTGAAAAATCAGCAGTTACAACGGCTGGCACAGCGTGAACTGGCGCAGGAGTATGACGGCTTGCTGGCACAGTTGGAAATTGAGCAACTCAGACAGAAAGCGAAATGCTACGCCTCAGCAAAAGATTGTTGTGATGCTCACGCCAGCGCCCTGCGAGACTATGCAGAACGGGAATTTAACCAGGCGTTAAGTAACATCAGTACAACCCTGATCCGGGCGATCAAGTTAAAGCGGCATATGCTGGATATCACCACCTCTGAATATAAACAAGGGATCGCCTATCAGAAGCCTGAGAAAATAGTCATGGATTTGATTGTTGAAAAGCTGACGATAGAAACGAATAACTACCGTTTTGATATGAGCAACGAGCCAGTGCTGTCATCGCTGGGGCTGAATTCCCCTTCACTGCCGCATGCCGATTTTGCACCGGTATCCAGCCCAGCAAAACGAACGATATTTTTCCGTGAATTAAAAGAAAAAGAAGACGCATTAAAAACACGGAGCCAAAAAGCATGATGCACTGCCCGTTCTGCGGCCACGCTGCCCATGCACGCACCAGCCGTTCGTTATCGGAGAACGTGAAGCAGCGTTATCACCAGTGCCGGAATATTGAATGCTCCGCAACCTTTCGGACACTGGAATCGATAGAGGAAATTATTCAGCCATCCAACCGAAAAGATCTGCCAGTGCCGGATATTCCGTTATCACCAGTCATGCAGAAAAAATATAAAGGTTATCCGGCCTCATCCCTGCGTAATTAATTAGCCAGATTATAATTTCATTATTTCCAATATCAGAATGTCGCCCGCCATTGCGCGGGCTTTTTTGCGAGCTTTTTTCTCTGGCTAGCGATTTTTTGACCGTGCATGCATACGGTGCATGGAATTGCATGCAATACTTATCCCCGAATCTACCCTACAGCGCCAGTACTGGCGCGGCCTGAGCGCTTCCATGCAACTGCATGAAAAGCGCTACATAAAGCGGGCAGGCGTGGCGGGGATAGCATTGCGCGCCAGTAATAAAGTACATATTTATTTTGGTGACCACATTTAGTCCCTTCACTCATTTTAACTTAAGGAAACATAAAGCCTATTGCTTGGTACAGATTATGCCGTCTCACCGCACACCGTCACAAGCGCAGACTTGCATCATGAATGTCTAAGCCTTATGTTTTATTCTGCAACTAGTGGATCAAATTTGGAGCTAAGCACATGGCAGAGAACGGGCCGATTGAGGAATTGGCAAAAATAATTTCAAATAAAATTTTTGATAAATTTTTATGGAAACAAGTAGGTCCATGTGACCAAGACTTTTCATGTGAAAAAGAAGAAAAACACAAACCAGTAGGTAAAGAGCAAAAGCACACACATCCCGTTGATGTGGTCTTTAGCTATAAAGACCCCTATCTAAATAAAACCATATATTTAAACACTGATTTAAAAAGTTATAAAAAAGGTTCTATAAATCCCTCAAAAATTGAAGGTGCTTTATCATCCCTTGCAGATACTATTGATTGCGCCCGGCACAGTGATGACTGGAAAGAGAAATATGATACTGAAGTTGGCACTAGCGAAATAAGAGGGATGCTATTTGTATATAATCATGATAATGATTTCTCTCATAATTTTTATGAATATTTCAACCCCAAAAAACCTGATGGAGCGAAAAGAAGACCTGCATCAGTCAACATGGATAAAATCAGTATTCAACCTAATCAGCAAATACATATAATTGAACCAAAAATCATTAATTATCTAATGTCAATAATTGCAGACATGAATGAAATGATTGCTGAAGGTACTTTTCCGCAAGGGCAACGCTATGGATTTTTCTATCCTCAACTAACTTATCACAAAGTACTTGTAAATGATATTTATCTACCTGCAACCATAGAACTACTTACTGCACCTTTCTTAATAATTAAGCATGATAAAGCAATCAATATAGATTATAACTCGCAAACATCAATCGAAACATATCCTAATGGTTACGTTGTTTACTACAATCGCACTGGAGCAAGTGAATTAGAATTCATGTATTTATTAGACTTACTATCAAGCTATCAAATACTTAATCTTGAAAATAATATACGAATAAGAGTTGCATCAAAAGATCGTAGTGATTCTATCCGCTCAAGTTTTAATAGGGCACTGGAAAAGTATGCTCATGAATGGGGTTTTGATGACACCGCAAAACAAAATTTATTCAAAATAGAGTTACATTTAGTGCCTATAGCGAAAGAATTTTACTCGACACAAGAAATATCATGGGATTATTAAAAATGAATAACATACATTGTGTTACTGATAAAGCTCTTTATGATGCCCTTAATCAGTCCCAAATTAGCATGGGGGAAATGAGCGACCTTTTTTTAGATAGAGGAATTATTATATCGAAGAGAACACCTAGGAAGGATCTTGCTAAAAACTTTTCCAAATTCAATCATGATTATTACGACCACCAAAAAATAGCATCTTATTTAGGTGGCGGAACTCGAAAGGAGCGTTCTACATCTAAAATAATTGAATCTGAGATAAACGATGACGTTATTTTGGCTGCTGCTGATGAATTAAAGGCCAACATAGAGAAAGAAAATGATCTTTGCCAAGTTTATAAGAGCAATGGAAAGATATATGTAAGCATTACCTATCTATCTACAAATTACGGGCGAAGTGATTTCAAACAAGTAATTAAGAAAGAGGCTTTAATAGAAGTAGAACGCCAGAAAAACTCTTATGTGATAAGAAGGCCAGACAATGAGCAGGTTGAAAATTATGAAGCAAACTTATTAGCTAATATAGAAAAAGAAATTCAAAAAAATAATAGTGAGGGTGAAGTTGAAGAGGAAATCCCTCCATTAAGTATTAAAGAAATAAGTATGGAAGATCTGACTGACCCAGATATGAGAACAATATTCTTTACTAAGTTGATAACGAGTCTAGAAGGATTAATTTTAGAAGATGTAACGGATGCTTATGTATACCATCCAAAACCTGAGCGCCTAGAAGAGGAAGATGGAAATACTGATACAGGTGTGCATGTAAGTAGAGCATCGCTTAAGGGAGAGGGAGTCTTAAAGTCTGAAGAACTAAGTTCACTTTATGAAAGAGGTTTTTATATTTGGAAGATAAAATGGGTTGCAAAAGAAAATGTTCCAGACCCAGACATTTATGAATTCGAAGCACAATTCAGTAATCAAGAGAAATTTAAAGATTTTTCATATTCAGCTAAAAGCGTGAAAAAATACAAAGGGTCTGGAAAATATAATAAAAATTTCGTATCTCTAACAAAGTCAGAGGAGAATAAATTCCTTAAATTAATTGAAAGTGCTGCTTATTCAATTATAATAGATTTAGAAGCACAGGCACAAGGGGAATAATAAAATGACTCGACGTGTTAAATTAATAAGGATAAAGACTCGGAAGAGTCTGAATGATTTTTATGAATTTTTCCATAAGAAGAGCTTCTCTGTAGGCTCCGAATATGGATTCCTAGATGTTAACTCTCAGTTTGATGAAATTAAATCTACATATGTAGAAATGGAAAAAGTCCATCAGGATTATATCGACCCGCTTGGTGAAAGATATGAACAGACAATTGTAAGTTATAATGTTTTCGAATTCAGCATTACAAATTTAGATAAAGGTATATCTCTACTTTCCATTTGCAATCCGCCAAAGTCCATTAAAAAATTTATTGACCGACTTAGTTCTTCATTCGATTATGAAGTAACATTCAGCATGATAGATCTTAATTTAAATGAGATCATTCATAAATTACTTTCCAATCAGCGCATACAATTACTTCACATAAATAAACTTAAGGCCAGCGGATTAAAGCTTAACGATACTTCGACAGCTTGCATTGATATAACATCAAAAGGGAATGCGGTTAAAGAAGTAGAAGCTTATGCAAACGGTTCTAAGTATATAATAGATAAAATCAAGGGTCAGATGCATTATAATGAGAAAAAGATATCTTTTGAGATGTCAAAATTAGGACTAATATCCATTAATAATGGTGGTGAAGATTTTGATTTTAATGAACTAATAAGAATTATATATGTTTAAGAATGTAGGCAGTAATTATTTTACTGCCTTTCTTAAAATTTCTTAGCAAAATCATACGGCTTAACATACCGCTCCCGGTTCGCATCCAAATAATCAGCCCACCATTGCACCATCAAGCGGCGTTCGTCAAGATACTCAGAGGTGTGAATGTATGCCGCACGGACAGTATTGCGCTCTGAGTGGCTTAGCTGGCGTTCTATCGCGTCATCACTCCATAAGCCAGACTCCCCCAACGCACCACGTGCCATCGTTCTGAAACCGTGGCCGCACACTTCCGTCTTGGTGTCATAACCCATCGTACGCAACGCGCTATTGACCGTGTTTTCGCTCATCACCTTTTCAGGATTGTGATCGCTGGGGAAAAGCCGAGGATTGTCACCGCTCAAAGCATGCAGTTTTTCCAGTACCGCAAGCGCCTGATTGCTCAGCGGCACAACATGCTCTTCTTTCATTTTCATGCCCCGATAGGAATACCTCACACCTTCAATTTCTTCTCGTTGTGCGGGAATACGCCATTCAGCGCTCTCAAAATCAAACTCACGCCACCTAGCGAAACGCAGTTCACTGGAACGGACAAACGTCAGCAGCATTAACTCCACCGCACAGCGGGTAAGTAATCGGCCACGGTAGGCCGTCAGACGCGAAAGAAATTCAGGGAATAGTGCGGGAGGTAAAGCGGGATAGTGACGAGCTTTGGTCGTAGTCAGTGCCCCAGCCATATCGCCAGCTGGGTTAGACTCAATGTAATCATTCTGGACGGCGTAACGCATAATCGCCGTGATGCGCTGTTGCAGCCGTTGGGCGACGTCATGTTTACCAGATGCATCCACGGCTTTGATCGGTGCCAAAAGGTGGCTGGTTTTCAGCTTACGGATATCAGATGCGCCGATTTCGGGGAAAATGTACATTTCCAAATACCGGATAACCCGCGATCGATGATAATCCCCCCAGCGTTTGTTACTGGCGTGCCACTGACGGGCGACCGTTTCAAAGGTATATGCCCCCGCGGATTCTGCCTGTACTTCTTTTTGCTCGGCTTTAGGATCAATACCCTGAACCAGCAACTTTTTGGCTTCATCACGTTTAGCGCGAGCATCAGCAAGGGTAACCGTCGGCCAGACGCCAAAGGCTAACCTATCCTCTTTCTTATCGATTGGGCGGCGGTACTTCATCCGCCAGTATTTCGATCCCCGAGTGGTGATTTCAAGATACAAGCCGCCACCGTCCGCCATCTTATAGGTTTTATCTTTTGGCTTGGCAGTCTCGACTTGGCGGGCGTTGAGCTTCATTTTGGGGGCACATTTCTAATCGAAGTGGGGATGCCCCCAATTATGCCCCCTGTGGGGTCTGGATTGCAACGGAGGTGCTCGGACTCTTGAGGACAAAAAAAAAGCCTTTCGGCTTTCTTTTTAGTAACTTACGGACTGTTACGGACGTTCTCGAACTACTAAATGGTGCCGAAGGCCGGACTCGAACCGGCACGTATTTCTACGGTTGATTTTGAATCAACTGCGTCTACCGATTTCGCCACTTCGGCACAGAAGTAGTATGCGGAAAACGTGGGCATTATACCGTTTGACGGCCCATGCGCAACGTTAATCCACTCCACACTCGGTTAAGTGCTGAAAAAATCATCTTTAGCAACGCGTTATGGCTACTTTGCCGTCAATATGATGTGGTGCGAACGTTGTTGTGAGCAACAAAAAAGCGCCGAGGGTTTATCCGCTCGACGCTTTTTCATACTCGTTTAGCATTATCGCCGTTTCAGCAGCAACACCACGCTGATGAACAAAAACACCGAGCTAGGCAAAATCGCGCCTAATATCGGAGGAATGCCATAGACCAGGCTAAGCGGACGGAAAATCTCATTCAACAAATAGAAGAAAAAGCCGAAACTGATCCCTATCACGATACGTGAACCCGCTGACACACTACGCAGCGGGCCGAAGATGAAAGAGACGGCCATGAGCATCATCACCGCCACCGAGACCGGTGCAAAGATTTTGCTCCACATATTGAGCTGGTAGCGGCCTGATTCCTGGCCACTTTGTTTCAGGTATTTGGCGTAATCATGCAGCCCACGGATCGACAACGCATTAGGCTCCAGCGCCACCACGCCCAGCTTATCCGGCGTCAGGTTGGTTTTCCATTCGCCGCTAAGCGTCTGGCTGCCGCCAATTTGTTTGCCATCACTCAGATTGGATTCATCAACCTGCGAGAGATTCCAAACATTCCTGTCCTTGTCAAACTCAGCGGAGGCCGCGTAGCGTACAGACAGCAGCTTGTTCCGATCGTCAAAGTGATAGATATTGACGCCAGACAGTTCTTTATCGCCAACTATCCGTTCAATATAGATAAAGTCATTGCCATCTTTTGCCCACAATCCGCCCTGCGTAGAGATCATCGACCCACCGGAGATCATCTGAGAACGGTAGTTACGCGCCATCTGCTCCCCTTGCGGAGAGACCCACTCACCAATCGCCATCGTCAGCAATACCAGCGGGATCGCAGTTTTCATCACGGCAGTCGCAATCTGCAGGCGGGTAAAACCAGAAGCCTGCATCACCACTAGCTCGCTGCGGGTCGCAAGCTGGCCCAGCCCCAGCAGCGCACCGAGCAGCGCGGCCATAGGAAAGAAAGTCTCAATGTCTTTTGGGACACTAAGCAGCGTATACAGCCCCGCGCCCAGCGCCGAATACTCGCCCTGCCCGACTTTACGCAACTGGTCAACAAACTTGATGATGCCGGAGAGCGATACCAACATGAACAATGTCGTGATGATGGTAGTGAAAATCGTTTTGCCGATATAGCGGTCTAATACACCAAACATCAAGCCGCTCCTTGTGTTTTAAGCCTACGAGGCTTAAGGCGAGCGCGCATTTTTCGCATCGGCACGGTATCCCATAGGTTAAGCATCACCGCAATGCCGAAGTACATCAGGTTGGTCAGCCAGATCCACACCATTGGATCGATTTTGCCTTTGCTGGCGTTAGAACGTAGCGAACTTTGCAGCAGGAAGAAAATCAGGTACAGCAGCATCGCAGGCAGCATGCTCAACACCCGGCCCTGCCGTGGATTCACCACGCTCAGCGGCACCACCATCAGCGCCATAATCAGCACGGAAAGAATCAACGTCAGCCGCCAGTGAAACTCTGCTCGTGCATCGTGCGCCTCTGAGTGCCACAGGGTACGCATATCCATTTGCTGTACATCGCTATTATTTAGCGTCACCGCCTGGTGGCCAATCACAGCCTGATAGTTAGTGAAATCCGTAATACGGAAGTCACGCAACAGCGCGGTGCCTTCGTAACGCGAGCCGTTGTCCAATGTCACGACCTGCGCACCCTCTTCGTTGGTAATATGACCACGATCGGCCACAACGACAGAAGGCCGTGCGTTACCGCTGGGGCGCAGTTGCGCCAGAAAGACGTTCTGAAACTCTGACCCTTTAACATTGCCGACAAACAGCACCGCGTTGCCGCCCTGTGCGGACTGGAACTGTCCTTCGACCAGCGCAGCCATACCAGGGTTCGCCTTCGCTTCCGCCAGCACTTCTTCCTGGTGTCGGGACGACCACGGGCTGAGCCACATGACGTTAATGGTTGCGATGATGCCAGTGAACACCGCCAAGACCAGCGCGGCTTTCAACAACACGCGTTTGCCCAACCCGCAGGCGTGCATGACGGTGATCTCGCTTTCCGCATAGAGACGGCCAAACGTCATCAATACGCCAAGAAACAGACTTAATGGCAGGATGAGCTGCACCATCTCAGGTACGCCCAATCCCAGCAGGGAGATAACCAAATTTGTCGGGATTTCACCATCAACGGCTGCACCCAATATCCGCACTAATTTCTGGCAAAAGAAAATCAGTAGCAGAATGAAAAGGATGGCCAGTTGGCTCTTAAAGGTTTCCCGTACCAGATATCGAATGATGATCACGCTTAATTACGCCTGTGAAAACTTGTCTTTTTGCAGGAAAATCGATAGTTTCTTCGCTAACGCGCCATTTATACTCATTTTTGGCAGCCCTCTTAGTCAAACTCTACCCTAAATAATTCGAGTTGCAGGAAGGCGGCGACACAGTGAATCCTCAGGAGCTTACACCAGTAAGTGACTGGGGTGAACGAGGAAAGCCAACGCACATGCAGCTTGAAGTATGATGAGTATATTACAACACACTGCGTTTGAGCTGTTGTATCAGAACCTGCTTATAGTCACCAAAACAGGTTCGTTACGTCGTTAAGATTAACACAGGTTATGTTAACGCAACGGCGGGAAAGTATTACGGAGTATCATATTCTAGCCGTTGCCCCCGCCTTTGTCTTTAAGATTCAGGAGAGTACATGGAGTTCAGCGTAAAAAGCGGTAGCCCGGAAAAACAACGCAGTGCCTGCATTGTCGTCGGCGTGTTTGAACCGCGTCGTCTGTCCCCTATTGCCGAACAACTCGATAAAATCAGCGACGGCTATATTAGCGCGTTGCTTCGCCGTGGTGAATTAGAAGGCAAAGTGGGGCAATCACTGCTCTTGCACCATGTACCTAACATTCTTTCTGAGCGCATTTTGCTGATTGGCTGCGGTAAAGAGCGTGAGCTTGATGAACGCCAGTACAAACAGGTGATTCAGAAAACCATCAACGCCCTGAACGAAACTGGTTCGATGGAAGCGGTCTGCTTCTTGACCGAGCTGCACGTGAAAGGCCGTAACACGTACTGGAAAGTGCGTCAGGCGGTCGAAACCGCGAAAGAGACGCTGTATACCTTCGATCAGCTTAAGAGTAATAAGGTCGAGCTGCGCCGTCCGCTACGCAAGATGGTATTCAACGTGCCGACGCGCCGTGAACTGACCAGCGGTGAACGCGCCATCCAGCACGGTCTGGCGATTGCCGCAGGTATCAAGGCCGCGAAAGATCTCGGCAATATGCCGCCGAACATCTGTAATGCCGCCTATCTGGCATCGCAAGCGCGTCAACTGGCTGACACCTACAGCCAGAACATCATCACGCGCGTGATTGGTGAACAGCAGATGAAAGAGCTGGGCATGAATGCCTATCTGGCCGTAGGCCAGGGCTCACAGAATGAATCGCTGATGTCCGTGATCGAATACAAAGGCGATCCGAACCCGGAAACTCGCCCAATTGTACTGGTCGGTAAAGGGCTGACGTTCGATTCCGGCGGCATCTCCATCAAACCTGCCGACAGTATGGACGAAATGAAATACGACATGTGCGGCGCGGCAACGGTCTACGGCGTGATGCGCATGGCAGCCGAGCTGGCGCTGCCGTTGAATATCGTCGGCGTACTGGCAGGTTGTGAAAATATGGTCGACGGACGCGCATACCGTCCCGGCGATGTGCTGACGACGATGTCCGGTCAAACGGTAGAAGTGCTGAACACCGATGCGGAAGGCCGGCTGGTCTTGTGTGATACACTGACCTACGTTGAACGCTATGAGCCGGATGTCGTCATTGACGTCGCGACGCTGACGGGTGCATGCGTGATTGCGCTGGGACACCACATCACCGGGCTGATGGCAAACCACAATCCGCTGGCGCACGAATTATTGAGTGCGTCCGAGCAATCTGGTGACCGCGCATGGCGTCTGCCGCTGACCGACGAATTCCAGGAGCAGTTGGAGTCCAATTTTGCCGATATGGCGAATATTGGTGGTCGTCCGGGCGGCGCCATTACCGCAGGCTGCTTCCTGTCGCGCTTTACGCGTAAGTACAGTTGGGCGCATCTGGATATCGCGGGCACTGCATGGCGCTCTGGCAAGGCCAAAGGCGCAACGGGTCGTCCGGTCGCACTGTTATCACAGTTCCTGCTTAACCGCGCCGGACAGAACGACGTAGAATAAGACTTTCGCGTCAGGGCAATGGCCTTATCATGTCATTGTCGTCTTATGGGCCGGACTACCGGCCCTTATCACTTTCTGGCTCTTAGCAATCAATAGTGTAAACAATGAAAAACGCAACGTTCTATCTTCTCGAACACGACAGCAAAAGCGGTGAGCTCAGCGCCCATGAGGCACTGGCATGCGATCTGGCGGCAGAACGTTGGCGAGCAGGAAAGCGCGTGTTGATTGCCTGCGAAGACGAGCAGCAGGCTATTAGGCTGGATGAAGCATTATGGCAGCGCGATCCCAACGCGTTCGTGCCACATAATCTGGCAGGCGAAGGACCCCGTCACGGCGCACCGGTCGAACTGGCGTGGCCACAGCGACGTGGTAATGCACCACGTGACCTGCTGATCAGCCTATTGCCGCAGTTCGCAGATTTTGCCACCGCTTTCCATGAAGTGATAGACTTTGTCCCTTACGAAGAATCCTTAAAACAGTTGGCGCGCGACCGCTATAAAACCTATCGCAGCGTCGGCTTCCAATTGACCACGGCTACGCCGCCAACTCACTGAATTTTGAGCATAATGGAAACGAAATATAACCCGCAAGATATCGAACAGCCGCTCTACGAACACTGGGAAAAGCAAGGCTACTTCAAGCCGCACGGCGACACGAGTAAAGAAAGCTTCAGCATTATGATCCCGCCGCCCAACGTCACCGGCAGCTTGCATATGGGTCATGCTTTCCAGCAAACCATTATGGATACGTTGATCCGCTATCAGCGTATGCAGGGCAAAAACACCCTGTGGCAGGCAGGTACTGACCACGCTGGTATCGCCACGCAGATGGTCGTTGAGCGCAAGATCGCCGCAGAAGAAGGCAAAACTCGCCACGATTACGGCCGTGAAGCGTTCATCGACAAAATCTGGCAGTGGAAAGGCGAATCCGGCGGCAACATTACCAATCAGATGCGCCGTCTGGGCAACTCCGTTGACTGGGAGCGCGAGCGCTTCACCATGGATGAAGGCCTGTCCAACGCGGTGAAAGAAGTTTTCGTCCGCCTGTATAAAGAGGACCTGATTTACCGCGGCAAACGCCTGGTGAACTGGGACCCTAAGCTGCGCACGGCGATTTCCGATCTGGAAGTAGAAAACCGCGACGTGAAAGGGTCGATGTGGCACCTGCGTTATCCGCTGGCCGATGGCGTGAAAACGGCCGAAGGAAAAGACTATCTGGTCGTCGCTACGACTCGCCCGGAAACGATGCTGGGTGATACTGGCGTCGCCGTTAACCCAGAAGATCCGCGTTATAAAGATCTCATCGGCAAAGAAGTGATCCTGCCGCTGATTGGCCGTCGTATTCCGATCGTTGGCGACGAACATGCCGACATGGAAAAAGGCACCGGCTGCGTGAAGATCACGCCAGCCCACGACTTCAACGACTACGAAGTGGGTAAACGCCATCAGTTGCCGATGGTAAACATCCTGACGTTCGACGGAGATATCCGCCAGAGCGCCGAAATTTTTGATACTAATGGCGAAGCCAGTACCGCTTACAGCAGCGAAATCCCAGAAGCCTTCCAGGGTCTGGAACGTTTTGCCGCGCGTAAAGCGCTCGTCGCCGCATTCGATGAACTCGGCCTGCTGGAAGAGATCAAAGCGCACGATCTGACCGTTCCTTACGGCGACCGTGGCGGCGTCGTTATTGAACCGATGCTGACCGACCAGTGGTACGTGCGTGCTGCCGTGCTGGCTAAGCCTGCGGTGGAAGCCGTGGAAGATGGCCGCATCCAGTTCGTGCCAAAACAGTACGAAAACATGTACTTCAGTTGGATGCGTGACATTCAGGACTGGTGTATCTCCCGTCAACTGTGGTGGGGCCATCGTATCCCGGCCTGGTACGATGCCAACGGTAACGTCTATGTGGGTCGCACCGAAGCGGAAGTACGCAGTGAAAACAACCTCGCTGACGATGTCGTTCTGAATCAGGACGAAGACGTGCTGGATACCTGGTTCTCATCCGGGCTGTGGACGTTCTCTACGCTGGGTTGGCCGGAGCAAACGCCCGATCTGAAAGCGTTCCACCCAAGCAGCGTGATGGTCAGTGGTTTCGACATCATCTTCTTCTGGATTGCCCGCATGATCATGCTGACCATGCACTTCATCAAAGATGAAGACGGCAAACCGCAGGTGCCATTCCACACCGTCTATATGACCGGCCTGATCCGTGATGAAGAAGGCCAGAAGATGTCCAAATCCAAAGGGAACGTGATCGACCCGCTGGATATGGTGGACGGTATCTCGCTGGAAGCGCTGCTGGAAAAACGTACCGGCAACATGATGCAGCCACAGCTAGCGGAAAAAATCCGCAAGCGCACCGAGAAGCAATTCCCGAACGGCATCGAGCCTCACGGCACGGATGCTCTGCGCTTCACGCTGGCGGCGCTCGCCTCTACTGGCCGCGACATCAACTGGGACATGAAGCGTCTGGAAGGTTACCGCAACTTCTGTAACAAACTGTGGAACGCCAGCCGTTTTGTGCTGATGAACACCGAAGGTCAGGATTGCGGTTTTGGTGCAGGTGAAAAAGTGCTGTCGCTGGCTGACCGCTGGATTCTGGCGGAATTCAACCGCACAGTGAAAGCTTATCGCGATGCGCTGGACGGTTATCGCTTTGATATTGCCGCCAACATTCTGTACGAATTCACCTGGAACCAGTTCTGCGACTGGTATCTGGAACTGACGAAGCCCGTAATGAACGGTGGTACGGAAGCGGAACTGCGCGGTACGCGTCATACGCTGGTTACCGTACTGGAAGCGCTGCTGCGTCTGGCACATCCGATCATTCCGTTCATTACCGAAACCATCTGGCTACGCGTCAAAGCGCTGAAAGGCATTAACGACGACACGATCATGTTGCAGCCATTCCCAGAGTTTGATGCCGCGCAGGAAGACACGCTGGCGCTGAACGATCTGGAGTGGATCAAGCAGGCGATCATCGCCGTGCGTAATATCCGTGCAGAAATGAATATCGCACCGGGCAAACCGCTGGAAGTCTTACTGCGCGATGCCACTACCGAAGCACTGCGTCGCGTAGAAGAAAACCGCAGCTTTATCCAAACGCTGGCGCGTCTGGAAAGCATTACGCTGCTGCCAGCGGGCGACAAAGGACCGGTTTCCGTCACTAAGCTCATCGATGGTGCCGAGCTATTGATTCCAATGGCCGGCCTGATCGACAAAGCGGCAGAGCTGGATCGTCTGGCGAAAGAAGTGGCGAAAATCGAAGCAGAGATTGAGCGCATCGCGAGCAAGCTGTCCAACGAAGGCTTTGTAGCACGAGCACCGGAAGCAGTCGTTGCCAAAGAGCGTGAGAAGCTGGACGGCTACGCCGTAGACAAAACCAAACTGCTGGAGCAGCAAGCGGTCATCGCGGCGCTGTAACTACCCGTTTTCAGCGGTAGCACAGAAGTGGTGGTACGAAAGCCTCGTTGAAAAACGAGGCTTTTTATTTTTTATTCGCGTAAAAAGTATTTTAATTACAATCTATTCGCTTCGCACCATGCATGGATGGAGAACACAATGAGCAACACAAATCATGATGATATCAGCAAGTTTCTTAGCTACGTGTTACGGCACAAACCCGAAGCCATTGGGCTCACGCTGAACAGTGAAGGATGGGCAGACATTGCTGAACTGATTAGCGGCGCGGCAAGAGACGGACGCCTTCTTACCAGAGAAGTGATTCAGTCTGTCGTTGATAACAGTGACAAAAAGCGCTTTTCTATTTCGGCGGATGGCTTATCGATCCGGGCAGCGCAGGGGCACTCATCATCACAGGTCGATCTGCGTTACGAGCCTAAAACACCGCCCGAGTGGCTTTACCACGGCACGGCAACCCGATTTCTCGACTCAATAAATCAGCAGGGTTTGCTTCCCGGCTCGCGTCAGTATGTGCATTTATCCGCTGATGAAGCAACGGCGATAAAAGTCGGCCAGCGGCATGGCAAGCCCGTGGTACTAAAAGTAAAGGCGTTAGAGATGCATCAACAGGGGTTTATCTTTTATCAGGCGGATAACGGCGTCTGGCTAACCTTGACGGTTCAAGTGCCGTTTATAGCGGAATGAATACGCGTATCAGTCGCCTGTTTTCGCCGCCAAAATAACACTGGCGAAAACAGACGGTGGAGAATTTAACGATTAGCGAGCATCGGCCAGTGCAATGTTCTGACGCAAGCCGGGCAGAATACCGTTCATTCCCACGCTTTCTCTTGCGATCTGGAAACGGGAAACGGACTGTTGCAGGTTAATCACCTGTTCCTGAAGCGCATTCGCAGAGGTCGCCACTTCTGATACCAATGACGCATTCTGCTGCGTCACACCGTCCATCTGATTGATGGCGATATTAATCTGCGAAATACCTCGACTCTGTTCGCTGGAAGCCAGTGTGATTTCATCCATGATATCAACCACTTTTTTCACATCCATCAGCACTTCATCCATGGTATTACCCGCCAGTTCAACCAGCCCTGCGCCCTTTTCAATACGGCTAAGGGAGGCATCAATCATGGTGCCAATCTCTTTCGCTGCCGTCGCACTACGCGCCGCCAACATCCGTACTTCAGAGGCAACCACCGCAAAGCCTTTACCATATTGACCCGCACGGGCAGATTCCACCGCAGCGTTCAGTGCCAGCAGGTTGGTCTGGAAAGCGATGCCGTCGATCACTCCAACAATGTCGGAAATTTTGGCAGAACTCTGCTTAATAGAACGCATGGTATCAACCACTTCGGTCACAACATTCCCGCCGCGAGAGGCAGAATCCGAGGCTTTCAACGCCAGATCGTTGGCTTTACGCGTGTTGTCTTCGTTGTTTTTCACCGTTGACATGATCTGTTCCATGCTTGAAGCCGTTTCATCCAACGAGGCCGCCTGCTGCTCGGTACGGCTAGAGAGATCGATATTGCCGGATGCGATTTCCTCAACGCCAACGCTGATCGCATCAGTACCGTTACGCACCACACGCACCATATTTTCCAGCCCGTCACGCATGCGCTGAACCGCGGCGAACAACTGTGCAATTTCATTTTTCCCGCTGCTATCAATCTGCGCACGCAGGTCGCCTTCCGCGATACGGTCAAAGACGGAAATAGCCTGATTCAACGGTTTCACAATAAGGTTGGTCATCACAGACCACGCCAGTGCAGCCAACAGCAACGCACAGGCAATCGCGGCGTACAAGATGGTTTCCATCAACTCCACACGCCCATTCGAATCCGCGTAGGCTTCATCAATGCTCTTCAGCTTGAAGGCAACCAGCGCTTTAGACGATTTATCAAACGCGGCATACAGCACCGTCGATTTCCCGGCACGCTGGCGATATTCATCCAGATTCCCTGCGTTAAGCGCCGCAAATGCCGGATCGATAAACTCCTGCATCAGCGTATTACGTTTCTCAGCCATGTCCGCAGAAATGATTTTTTCTTCTGCGGACTGTGGATATTTCAGGTAGTTCTGCCATTTCTCGCTGGCACCATCGACCTTACCTCTGGCGCGTCCCAGTGCGACTTTCGCTGCCTCGACGTCCCCTTTGCCCATTAATGATTCGTACAGACGTAAATCTAACCGGCCACGCAACAGCAGTTCGGAACTGTCATTCAACGCGACCAACCCTGGCAACACTTCCATATCGACACGGGCAAATGATTTATTCCCCGACTGAACTGCAACCAACCCTAAAACGCCGACAAAAAGCAGTAGCGCCGCTAACGAAAACACCATCATGCTGAGGGCAGTACGGATCTTTATCTTACGAAACATAAATTATCCCTGTAGTCTGAAAATAAGGAAGGGTGAGTGCCAGCTCCAGAGCAGAGCCGTTCAGTTATTTACGTAATAGTCGTTATATTTCAATTTCCAGACGTGTTAATCCCACGAACTGAAATAAATCCGTTATAAAATCGTAATAAAATAAAGGAACAAATAAAGAAGATAATGGCCGACAGAAAACCTATTTCCTGTCGGCCATTAAAATTTATTTTTTATTCTTTTTCTGCGACTGATTCTTGTCTAAGAAACGTTGCAACTCATCTTTATAAAATTTTGCTGACATCATCGTGCCATGCCCGCTGGTTTCGTTACTGGCGGGAATAAGGAACACCGTCGCCTGCTTAATCTTCTTAAGCTCATTATCCAGGATGCCTGTTTCAACAGGATTACGCTCATCATCCGCAGAGTTAATCACCAGAACAGGGGCTTTAATTTTATTCAGATCCGGGGCAGCATTATAATTTGCAGACGACCCCCAGATATAAATAAAGTCATTGGCATCGCTGCTTGACGGCGCAGCAAGGCGATCTTCTACCAGTTTGTCCGCCTGTGCTCGCGTCGGCGCTTTGCTCTGATAGGCCAGCGTTCCGCCAGTAGTGGCGATACTGAACATAATGCTGGCCGTTTTGAGCGTTGGCGGTTGCTGCGTGTAATCGCCATTATTCCAGGCCGGATCGTTCTTGATGGACTCAATCAAGATGCGACGCATCATCCAGTTACGACCAGACAACTCATTTGGCAGCGACGCCATTGGCACCAATGCATCCATCATGTCCGGGTATTTTTCCCCCCAGAGCCAGGTCTGCATCCCGCCCATGGAATATCCCATCACCAAACGCAGGTGGTTAATACCCAGCCCTTCTTTGATTAAGCGATATTGGGCTTGCACCATATCGTTATAATCGTATTGGGGAAATGCCATCCGTAAGCCGTCTGACGGTTTGGACGATTTTCCAGAACCAATACTTTCCGGCATGATAATAAAGTATTTGCTGCTATCCAGAGCCTGCCCCGGCCCGAACAACTCCCCGCCAAAACCATTTGCTAACAGCGCCTTAATCGGCTGGTTCGTTCCATGTAGCAATAAGACAGCAGGTTTGGTTTTATCACCGATCGTATAATAGTGAATGCGTAGATCTTTTAATTTTTCGCCACTGTTGAAGGTAAATTCAGGCGCGATCCAGTCGCCTTCTTGCGGTGCTGAAAAATTTGTCTGTGCATGCGTTAATGGTGACAGCATTAACAGAAATGCACCCACCACCCCTGATAGTATTCGGTTAACCATAAATAGCTCTTCGGTAATCATGACGTCGTGAAGCCGCGATTTTAATGTCTATTAGGAAAAATCCCAATAACCATAAGTGAGCTAATAATAAAAACATATTATTATCTGGATTTTTTATTTATAGCGAACGATTCTATAAGAAATTTTCAATAGAATGATATTTAACGCATTCCTGTTAATCGGCTGACTACGCCGCTCGTCCTTTCCACTCGACATTAATGCCCATAAAAACAGCAAAAGCAGGGGGAAGTTGTTCACATCACGAATAAGAATGCCGATAGTACGCAGTGATATCCGCACACTATCGGCATTAGGCAGGAGTTAAAATCAGCGTTGAGGATCAGTGTTTATTCATTTCTCTTTCAATCGTTCTCAGCCGCTCGTCCATATCTGGATGTGTGCTCAACCAGTCAGGTAAATCCAGCGATTCAACGTCATCCTCGCTGCGGTCGTGATTGATCAGGGCCTGATACATTGCCTGCATGGACTGAAGCGAACGCCCTTGCTGTTGCATTTTTGCTATTGCCCATGCATCGGCTTCCCGCTCCATATCGCGAGAAAACTGCATCTCGTTGATAAAAGCGGCAGACTGCAACACGATATCCCCCACTCCACTGACATCCCCCGTCATCCACATGAACGTCAGCGACACCAGCGATGAACGCACGACCATGCGCATTGGATGGCGGTAGGCGTGGTGTCCCATTTCATGCAACATCACCGCAGCCAGCTCGTTATCACTTTTCGCCAGCGTTACCAGATCGTCACTGATAATCAGCGTGCCATCTGCCAACATAAAGGCATTCGGCCCAATAGGCGCCGACATAATCTCCAGGCGCAGCGGCGTTTTGTCTTCCCGCATGTCAGCGGGCATAACCTGTTGAAACAGCGTTTGCATCGCCTGTTGGCGAGCAATAGGCAGTTTTGAAGGTTTAAAATCGCTGTGCCGTAACAGCGTTAGCGTATGTTGCCCTAATTGCTGTTCGATGGCGGTAGGAATGTGTAGCGCCAACGCGGAGCTCGCCCACGGCAACACCACATAGACATAGTTTATGACAATGAATAGCGTGGCAAATAACGTGAGAATCACGCCACGCTTATGGCGTTCCAGACGATGGACCAGCCCAGGGCGACGGCGCGCGGAATACCACGCACGAAATGTAGGATCGTCGGAAGGAACAAAGCGACCGCCGTCAGGAAACGTTAACGTCAGGGGAATAGATCCCAGCGCATCGGAAACCTCGACCTGCTCCAATGTAAATGTCGTATTCGATGACTCCGTGCTCAGCACCATCATCGAACCATTGTCCGTTAAATGAAGAGAAGCGGCCACGCGGGCCGCCAATCCGGGGTATTGATAATGCCCCTCAATATTCATATTCCTGCCTTATAACTTACAGGCCGACACCCAAATCGAGGGCTTGTACGGCTTCTTCGGCCAGTGCACTGTTTGCCGTGTCCTGATGTGCCTGAACGTGCAGCAGCGCCAGATCGCCTTCAACCATCGTCGCATTCGCGAGATAGCGTGCATGACGAATCTCTGCCACCGGTGCAGCCCAACCGAAAGAAAAGACCGTAATCAGGCTATTGGTTATCAGCAGCCATATGTAAGACAGCGTTTTCATGGAAGAGTGCAATTTCACACCACCGCTCAGCGATGTCTGGTTGAACAGGTAATTACGCTGTGCGACCAGTTGGTAGCAAGTGGAAACCAGCACCCCCAGCAGCACCACAAGCAGCGTGATCATCAGATTAAGAGTATTGCTCGCCATCATACTGAGCACCTCATCTTCATTTCTGCCACCCATTATCGCGGTCTGGAATGAGGTTAAGAAGGCCGAACTCATGAATGACAATCCTACGATCACGAAAGGAATAATAATCAGTACGCCAATCAGGCCAATTTTAATGAATGCTGCTTTCGTCAATTCTGCGTTAAACGCCGTTTTACCGAAAAACAGGTTATTCACATAGAAATCAAGCTGCATCATTTTCATGATGCCATTCACCGCAGCAAAACCCGGAGTAGCAAGCGCCAGGGCGATGAATACAGCCAGAATCGGGCTATTGCTCTGCATACCAATAACCATCACAACAACCAGCGCGGCATACAAAGCCAGAAGCAGCAAAATAGGACAAAGCAGTAATACCCAATATGCGCGGCCTGTCTGGCAATGATAATTAAAACGGATACCACGATAGCTGGACATAATGGCGTTATAACGCCAGTTACGGATGACAATAATCGGAATGAGGGCCGAAAATGCCAACGCGAGCAGTATGCCAAGCGTCGGTGATGCGGCCATTACGGCATAAAACAGAATAATACCGGCAATAACCAGCAAACGTCCTTTTAAGATCTGAATAGGCTGGGCGTGATAGTCAAAACGGTCACCATTAATTTCCGTATTGCCGTAGAAATAACGGCGGCGGCGCACTGTCGCCCATGCAGAATAAATCCCCAAGGTGATTGCCGTTAATAACGCATTCACCAGCCAAATTGCAAAATATTCCCCAGCCTTACCATGAAACTGCACGCGATGCTGCGTGTTATTTTTTGAAGTATTGGTAGTCATAACCCTTTCATCCTAAAAGAAATAAACTTCATAAACGCTTTATTGGACACGCTATCGGCATACAAAAAGCGGCTTATTTAAGCATGTCCTGTTAACGACAACAATAAAAGTTAACAGCAATTAAACAAATTTATATACTGATTAATTATTAGAGATAGGGTAATTCATAGAGAAACTGACGTGCTGCCACTTGAACGATGACAGGTATAGACGTTGCATCGAGGTGGTCTGAAATGGTATTACAATCGGTCAAGATCATTACCCTCGTAAACCGTAAGAACAAGAGTATGTATTATGACAACTGCGACCTCCACGAATCTTCAGGTACGCCTAATCACTGCGCAGGACGATGCCGCTATTGCACAGGTCATCCGTCAGGTTTCTGCCGAATTTGGTTTAACGGCCGATAAAGGTTACACCGTCTCCGACCCTAATCTGGATGCGTTGTTTGCCCTGTATAACCAGCCGAAAAGCGCCTATTGGGTTATTGAATATGAAGGCCGCGTGGTTGGCGGGGGTGGGGTTGCGCCGCTGGTTGCGGGTGAAGAAGATGTCTGTGAATTACAGAAAATGTATTTCTTACCCGTTGTGCGGGGCAAAGGTCTGGCACGTCAGTTAGCAATACAAGCGCTTGATTTTGCTCGTCAGCATGGCTTTCGCCGCTGTTATCTGGAAACGACGGGTCACTTGACCAGCGCAATTCGGCTATATGCCTCGCTGGGCTTCGATGCGATTCCCCATTCAATGGGCAACACGGGCCACACCGATTGTGAAGTGACGATGCTGAAAGTGCTGTAGACAGCCATACCGATTGTTGCAGGATCGAGATTCCGAGGGAAATACGGTATCCGCATTTAAGCGATCGACATAACGATCGCGTAAAAACCAAATAAAAACGCCGCAGGGTATTCCCGCGGCATTCTGTGAGGCAGGGTTGAAGCTCAATGGTTAATGGCGCTTACCGTCATCATCTTCGTCATAAAAATCTTCATCATCCCCTTCTTCGCCTTCACCATCCGGATCTTCGAAGTAAGTACCCCACCCGTCGTAATTCACACCGTGGCGTTCTGCCAGCGCCAGTAGCTGTTCTACCTGCGCGTCGATCAGTTCCGCATTCAGCGCGACTTCACTGATCGCATCACAGCACATCAGCAACACGCCATCTTCCACTTCCAGTTCTTCCGCATCCGTCACTTCATAGCCCAGCTTGAAGGCTTCTACAGCAACTTTCTCCAACACTTCAAACTTCTCAGCAGAGAAATGGTGTTCAATGGTATAGAGCGCGTCAGGATCGCTGCCATCATCCAGCAGTTCTTCAATGATCAGGCGTGTCTCTTCCCGTTGCTCTTCCAGTAATTCGCGATTTGCCATGCCTCAGTCCTCATTAATCGACGTAATATTGCTTATTGTCCCACAGCCCTGCGGCTTGCTCCACCACAAAGTTTGATATCACCACTTGAATTTGAATAATTACACATATAAAGTGAATTTTAATTCAATGAATAGCTTTTAATCCGATAGATATACCCTAGATAATTCGAGTTGCAGGAAGGCGGCAATCGCACGAATCCTCAGGAGCTTACTCAAGTAAGTGACTGGGGTGAGTAAGAGAAGCCAACGCACATGCAGCTTGAAGTATGACGGGGATAGTGTTGAGCCACATGGAGAGATACATCATGCAACCGTTCTATAAGCGTCACTTTTTAAGGTTAATGGATTTTACACCCGCAGAAATTGCCCATCTTTTAGCTTTGTCGACGAAACTGAAGGCCGATAAAAAAAGCGGAACCGAAACTCGCCGCCTGCAAGGTAAAAACATCGCACTCATCTTCGAAAAAGATTCGACTCGTACTCGCTGCTCTTTCGAAGTTGCTGCATACGATCAGGGCGCGCAAGTGACCTATCTCGGCCCAAGCGGTAGCCAAATTGGTCATAAAGAATCCATCAAGGACACCGCCCGCGTTCTGGGAAGAATGTACGACGGCATTCAATATCGCGGCTACGGCCAGCACATTGTTGAAACGCTGGCGCAATATGCAGGTGTTCCAGTGTGGAACGGACTGACAAACGAATTCCACCCCACGCAGTTGTTGGCCGATCTGCTGACAATGCAGGAACATTTGCCGGGTAAAGCGTTGTCAGACATGACGCTCGTCTACGCTGGCGATGCGCGTAACAACATGGGCAACACCATGCTGGAAGCGGCGGCGCTGACCGGGCTGGATTTACGCCTTGTTGCGCCAAAAGCCTGCTGGCCGGATGCCGGTTTGGTGGCTGAGTGTCAAGCAGCAGCAGAGCAAACGGGCGGCAGCATCACGCTGACAGAAGATATCGCCGCAGGCGTCGCGGGCGCAGACTTCATTTATACCGACGTTTGGGTTTCTATGGGTGAACCGAAAGAAACGTGGAAAGAGCGTATCGCGCTGCTAAAACCGTATCAGGTGAACATGGCGATGATCGCCGCAACGGGCAATCCGCAGGTGAAGTTCCTACACTGCCTGCCAGCGTTCCATGATGACCAAACAACCATGGGTCAGCAAATGGCAGAACAGTATGGCCTGCACGGTGGAATGGAAGTCACGGACGAGGTCTTTGAATCCGCGCACAGTACCGTGTTCGATCAGGCGGAAAACCGTATGCACACCATCAAAGCCGTGATGGTCGCTACGCTTGCACAGGATTAAGGTTTAGCCTGCCTTTGATGTGTTTTAAAAACAGATCAGAGGTGGGCAGGCTCTCAGGTAATCGACACATGCCCTTTTATCAGAAAAAAAGGGGGAATGTAGTTATCCCATCCTTTTTGGTTGCAGTGCTCGATCAAGGTGGCGCTGTTTGTCACACCTGTTTTATCACAGCAACGCGTTATCCTGTTACGAAGCGTTGAAGAACTTATACCGAGTATGTCCGGGATACGGTTCTGCTTCACCCCGCTTTGCAGCAAAAGAACGACCTCCCACTCTTTGTCTGTAAAAATATTTGCTGGTCGGGTGAACACAACAGGCTTCCTTTCACATGGCATAAGAAAGGTTGAAAAGTAAACATTGGTGATTTCTATGTAAGTGCAAACAATACCGTCAGTGCCATCATTGAGCCGCCAAGGACGCTTCTCCACCAGAAAAGATCTGAGTCTATTCCGTCTTCCGTAATCAAATGTTTTGAGGACGATACTCATTTCATTTGTGGTCAATATTTTTTGGTCGTCATAAAGTATATGGTCGTAGTGTTCGCTGACATCGGGTATTAAGTCAGTGTCGAGACTGCCTAACAGTTTATTTTCTGTTACGCCGAAATACTGACATACCGTCTTATTGCCATAAACATACTGAGAGTTGCAGTCCTTTATTGCCCAGCCAAACAAAGAGTTATCAAAGTAATACTCAACAGGAGTCAAATCTGGATCCATCAGGTTAGCCTCTGATAATGATATGTCCTTTTTTCAGAAAGAACAGCGGGATGTAGTTATCAAATCGGTTATCTCTACAGTATTCCTTTAGGCCTGATAGTGAATTCAAGCCTGTTTTTCTGTAGCAGCTTCGGAGTCTGCTGTTAACGGCATCGACGGTGATTGAGAGGATGCTGCTTATATCTTTAAGCATCATCCCACAGACCAGCAGGTAAATAACCTCCCATTCCTTCTCGGTAAATATCTTAGAAGGGGGCTCGAAGGTAGAGTGTTGCATTATTGTTCCATTCAGCAACGAGGTCGGCGTGATAATCCTGACATGTCTGACGCTGATAACCGTGCCTACACAGTTACGGTGTTCATCATAGAGTGGCTCCTGAATATTGTAGGCAGGCTGCATTATTTTTTCCGCGCCTTGAATATGCGTTGTAATGGCTCTCACCGCCTTACCTGTACGCTCTATCTCTCGTTCCTGCTGGTTAAAAATGTCTGAAAATTCGGCTACAGGAACAGGGATATCCTTAATATTCAAGCCTTCATAATCATAACGCGTTGATATGGTTTGCCAGGTTTTAAAGGTGTTATTGACATAAATAAAACGGGAGCTTGTGTCTTTTACTGCCCAACCGACGAGAGGATCGCCTTCGAACATGGCGATTAATCTGTCAGGTAATGTAATTTGTTTCATCAGTGCATCCCTACATTAAAATTACCCTACATAAAATATGCCGTACCTGATATGTACCTGTTTATAAAAACTAAAAGAGAATAAAAAGTCTGTGACAGGCCAATACCAGAGAAAACATCCCACATAATTTAAAGTAATAACATATCTATAATAGAAAGGTCATGAGGTTTTCTAGCAAGAAAATCATTTTCTGAATAATGCCAGTCAGTTAAGCAACTGACTGGCTGTTTTTTTCTAGGCCTTGCGGTATTGACGTGGTTTTTCCTTTACTGCTCTGCAGAAGGGGAAAAACACTGGGAGACATCTAAGGAATTATTGCCATTATTGCCTTCCATTTTATAGTTGAACGTTCCTTGTTCACAGAAATCCTACACCAGCGATGCGTCGATTTTCACCACGGCTTTGCACACGTGCGCCGGTTCACCCACGGCACACAGTGGTTTATGTACTTCCCCAGGGAAGAAGACGACAAAGTCCCCTTCCTGCATCACAAACAGCTTTTCTTGCTCGCCAGCAGGCAGGAAAGCAATGTCTTTATCCGCCAGCCAATCGGTATCCGGCTTGCCCGCAGGCAGGTTGCTGAACGTCATCCCTTCTACGCCAGACAGCACAATCTGAATATCCAGATATTTGGCGTGATACTCAGCGCGGCGCTTTTCCAGCAGATCGGTGCTGTCGTTGGAAATCAGCACGAATACGCTGTTACCCTCGATATCATGCTTGCCCAGCGGGGTATCCGCCGTGATGTTTTGCTTCACATACTCAATCGCTTCACGCAATTTGGCAGGCAGATAAGGAACCAGTTCAAGGTGGTGGACGTTGCCAGTAATCATAAAAACCTCATCGATATAAAAAATGAAACCCCGTTTTACAAACCTTATACTCTGCAAATGTGCCACCCGCCAGCACGTTAATCCAAAAAAGTGAACTGCTCATCACTCTTCTCGGCCAGCCTTCTCTCGTCTACGGTCATCATGCAGAGAGCATTCGCTCCGCAACCGATTGCAGTGCGTAAAAAACCACATTTTATGCTTGAAATAGCCTAGTCGGCGCGTATAATTCCCGACAGTTTGCCGGGAGGGGTCATGCACTGTTACACCAAAAAATCCGCTGCTTATGTTGGTTCTCAACCACAACTGCCATCCGGCAGCAAGCCAGCGTTTTCCTTTCCGTTGCTCAATCGATCAGTTAAGAAAGCCCCTCAATGAGGGGCTTTTTTTTGCCCATCGTCCGGGCCGCCAGATACGACATTTCCTGTTTACTCGTTAGGAGAAAGACAACATGGTCAATCCGCTCTATCAAAAACATATTATTTCGATTAACGACCTCAGTCGGGAAGATTTAGAGCTGGCGCTGAATGTTGCTGCCAGCCTGAAAGCCAAACCTCAACCTGAGCTGTTAAAACATAAAGTGATTGCCAGTTGCTTCTTCGAAGCCTCCACCCGGACGCGTCTATCCTTTGAAACCGCGATGCATCGTCTCGGTGCCTCCGTCGTCGGTTTCGCCGACAGCAACAACACGTCGCTGGGGAAAAAGGGCGAAACGCTGGCCGACACGATCTCCGTCATTAGCCAATATGTTGATGCCATCGTGATGCGCCATCCACAGGAAGGTGCGTCCCGCCTTGCCACCGAGTTTTCCGGCGGTATTCCGGTACTGAACGCCGGAGACGGTGCGAACCAGCACCCGACGCAAACGCTGCTCGATCTGTTCACCATTCAGGAAACGCAAGGCCGGCTGAACAACATCAACATCGCGATGGTCGGTGATTTGAAATATGGCCGCACCGTGCATTCACTTACGCAAGCGCTGGCGAAGTTCGAAGGCAACCGCTTCTACTTCATCGCTCCAGACGCACTGGCCATGCCCGACTACATTCTGAGCATGCTGAAAGAGAAGAATATTGCTTACAGCCTGCACAACAGCATCGACGACGTCGTCGGCGAGTTGGATATTCTGTATATGACGCGCGTTCAGAAAGAACGTCTGGATCCGTCCGAATACATCAACATCAAATCCCAATTTGTCCTGCGCGCTGCCGACCTGGACAGCGCCCGCCAGAATTTGAAAGTGCTGCACCCGCTGCCGCGCGTCGATGAGATCACCATTGATGTCGATACCACGCCCTACGCCTATTATTTCCAACAGGCGGGCAACGGTATTTACGCCCGTCAGGCGCTGCTGGCGCTGGTCCTGAATCGCGAACTGGTTCTGTAAGAGGAAGACACCATCATGACACACGATAATAAATTACAGGTTGAAGCGATCAAGCGTGGCACGGTGATCGACCACATTCCCGCACAGGTGGGCTTTAAGCTGCTGACGCTGTTTAAACTGACTGCGACAGACCAGCGCATCACCATCGGCCTGAATTTGCCGTCCAACCATCTTGGGCGCAAAGATCTGATCAAGATCGAAAACGTATTTCTGACTGAGCAGCAGGCGAATCAGTTGGCGATCTACGCACCACAAGCGACCGTCAATCAGATCGACGAGTATGACGTGGTGCGCAAGCTGGTGCCGACGCTGCCAGATCACATTACCGGTGTGCTCACGTGCCCGAACAGCAACTGCATCAGCCGCAGCGAACCAGTGTCATCGTCGTTCAACGTTAAACAACGCGACGGCGACGTTCACCTGAAGTGTAAGTACTGTGAGAAAGAGTTTGAGCGTCAGGCTGTGCTGCAAGATCGCTAGTTTTCTGCTTTGCCCCGTAATGGACATTGCCTGTCACGGGGCTTTTTTGAATAATGGCTGCGTCCGCGTTCCTTTTACGCCCCCATCAAGGAGATACCATGTCACGCATTATCAGCACTGAGCACGCCCCAGCCGCCATCGGCCCTTATGTTCAGGGCGTAGACCTTGGCAGCATGATCTTCACTTCTGGTCAGATCCCCGTGAACCCGAAAAGTGGTCTGGTCGCTGACAACATCACCGCTCAGACGCGCCAGTCACTGGAAAACGTTCAGGCGATCGTGGAAGCTGCTGGCCTGAAAGTTTCCGATATCGTGAAAATGACCGTGTTCGTGAAAGACCTGCACGACTTCACCCTCGTGAACACCGCGTATGAAGCCTTCTTCAAGGAACATGATGCACCGTTCCCGGCTCGCTCTTGCGTTGAAGTCGCCCGCCTGCCGAAAGATGTGAAAATCGAGATCGAAGCGATCGCCGTTCGTCGCTAACAATCAGCAGCACAATCCCCAAAAAGCGCACAGTAATCGGTGCGCTTTTTTCTGCTTTTTCTTTCACCACAACAAGATTATGGACATCCCAGACTCATATCACGGTCAAAAAAAAGACGAATTTCTGCCAACCCGCGCGTAGCAAGCCTTCACGCTTCAATCGTCTTTTTTGACTATTTTTTGTTCAGGTTCAAATTCACTCCGACATGATGATTTCTTTGCTCTACATCAATTTTGCAGCGATAAAAGCGCAACCCCCCTACGCAATTTCAATATATAGTGCCTATCCTATAAACACGACCCATATATAGTGTTTATCCACAGTGTCATCCACAGCCCTCATCAACCCTTGTCGGCTAGGGCTTTCGCCTGTGGATAACCTTTCTAGAGGAAGAAAACGTGAAACCAGTTGTGATTAAACGGGACGGTTGCCAGGTGCCTTTTGATGAAGTTCGTATCAAAGAGGCGGTCGAACGCGCGGCACGTGCAGCCGATGTCAATGATGCAGACTACTGTGCAACGGTGGCCTGTGCGGTCGCTCAACAAATGCAGGATAAATCGCGCGTGGATATCCGCGATATTCAGGACGCAGTCGAAAACCTGCTGATGTCCGGCAATTACAAGAAGCTGGCACGTACCTACATCGAATACCGCCATGACCGAGATATTGCGCGTGAACGCCACGGTCGCCTGAATCAAGAAATTCGCGGTCTGGTCGAGCAGAGCAACATGGCGCTGCTGAACGAGAACGCCAACAAAGACAGTAAAGTGATTCCCACCCAGCGCGATCTGCTGGCAGGCATCGTCGCCAAGCATTACGCCAAACAGTACATCCTGCCGCGTGATGTGGTGCTGGCGCATGAACGTGGTGAGATTCACTATCACGACCTCGACTACTCGCCGTTCTTCCCGATGTTTAACTGCATGCTGATCGACCTGAACGGCATGCTGACCAACGGCTTCAAAATGGGCAATGCGGAAATTGAGCCGCCGAAATCTATCTCAACCGCTACCGCCGTCACCGCGCAGATTATCGCGCAGGTCGCCAGCCACATTTATGGCGGCACCACGATTAACCGTATTGATGAAATTCTGGCGCCGTTCGTCACCGCCAGCCATGCGAAACACAAAGCCGTGGCGGAAGAGTGGAAGATCCCAGATGCAGAAAACTATGCCAGAACCCGCACGGAAAAAGAGTGCTACGACGCCTTTCAGTCACTGGAATACGAAGTCAACACGCTGCACACCGCTAACGGCCAGACGCCGTTCGTCACCTTTGGCTTCGGGCTTGGCACCTGCTGGGAATCGCGTCTGATTCAGGAATCCATCCTGCGCAATCGCATTGCCGGGCTGGGTAAAAACCACAAAACCGCAGTGTTCCCGAAACTGGTCTTCGCTATCCGTGACGGTCTGAACCATAAGGCAGGCGATGCGAATTACGATATCAAACAACTCGCGCTAGAGTGCGCTAGCAAACGCATGTACCCGGATATCCTGAATTACGATCAGGTCGTGAACGTCACCGGTTCGTTCAAAACGCCAATGGGCTGCCGCAGCTTCCTCGGTATCTATGAAGAAAACGGCCAGCAGATTCACGACGGACGCAATAATCTGGGCGTCATCAGCCTGAACCTGCCGCGGATTGCGCTAGAAGCCGAAGGCAATGAAGACCGCTTCTGGACACTGCTGGATCAACGCCTGACGTTAGCGAAGAAAGCGCTGATGACACGCATTGCGCGGCTGGAAAGTGTGAAAGCACGCGTCGCGCCAATCCTGTATATGGAAGGTGCCTGTGGCGTGCGCTTAAACGCGGACGACAGCATCGCGGACATCTTCAAGAATGGACGCGCCTCGATTTCGCTGGGCTATATTGGCCTACATGAAACCATCAATGCGCTCTTCGGTAACCAAACGCATGTGTTTGATGATGAAGCGCTGCGAGCCAAAGCCGTAGCCGTCATCGCCCGTCTGAAAGCCGCCACCGAGCAATGGAAAGATGAAACGGGTTATGGCTTCAGCCTGTACAGCACACCGAGCGAGAATCTGTGCGATCGCTTCTGTCGTCTGGATACCGCCGAGTTTGGCGTCGTACAGGGCGTGACGGACAAAGGTTATTACACCAACAGCTTCCACCTCGATGTGGAGAAGAAGGTGAATCCTTACCAGAAAATCGACTTCGAGCTGCCCTATCCGCCGCTGGCTAACGGTGGGTTCATTTGCTACGGCGAATATCCGAACCTGCAACACAACCTCAAAGCGCTGGAAGACGTGTGGGATTACAGCTACACGCGCGTGCCTTACTACGGCACCAACACGCCGATCGACGAATGCTATGAGTGTGGCTTCACCGGTGAATTCGAGTGCACCAGTAAAGGCTTCACCTGCCCAAAATGCGGTAACCACGATTCGGCGCGCGTTTCCGTGACACGTCGCGTGTGCGGCTACCTCGGTAGCCCGGACGCTCGCCCGTTCAACGCCGGTAAGCAGGAAGAAGTTAAACGCCGGATTAAGCATCTGGGCAACGGTCAACTGGGCTGATCCCTTCTGGGCCGCAACAATGCGGCCCACCTTTCGCGGCATCGTCAACACACACCCGCGTCATAACATGAGCTCTACCGTATGAATTACCACCAATATTATCCCGTCGATGTCGTCAACGGCCCCGGCACCCGCTGCACGCTGTTTGTCGCTGGCTGCGTGCATGAATGCGTTGGGTGCTACAACAAAAGCACCTGGCGACTGAACTCCGGTCAGCCATTTACGCAGGAACAGGAAGACCAGATCATCGCCGATCTTCAGGATACAGAAGTTCCACGACAGGGAATTTCGCTGTCTGGCGGCGATCCACTTCACCCACAGAACGTGCCTGATATTCTGCGGCTGGTCGAACGTATCCGTGCGGAATGCCCAGGCAAAGATATCTGGGTTTGGACAGGCTACGTGCTGGCGGATATCACACCGGAACAACAGCGAGTGGTCGATCTCATCAACGTGTTAGTCGATGGAAAATTTGTGCAAGATCTGAAAGATCCCGCACTGATTTGGCGCGGCAGCAGCAATCAGGTTGTCCACCGCCTGCGTTGATCGATAAGGAGCTACTGAAGCGGTTGCCACTGACCCAGCGAACGTAATTGATCGGATTCCAGTACCGTTACCCGCGCTTTTGGCTCTGGCGAGAAGGCTTGATTCAACAACGCCTGCGCCACGGTTTTCCCCTCAATCGCCCGCCACTTCGCCGGAAACAGGCGAAACAGCGGTGCGGCAAGGCTCTCCAGTGTGCGACTGTCCTCTCTTTCCCCCAGCAGCATCGACGGCTGTGCCAATGTCAAATGCTGCCAGCCCTGCTGACGCAGCGATTTTTCCGTTTCCCCCTTCACTCGCGAGTAGAAGAAAGGCGACGTTGCATTCGCGCTCAGTGAACTAACCACCAAAAGATGCGTCGCGCCCAGCGCTAACGCTACTTTTGATCCTTCCACGACCAGCGTGTAATCCACATAGCGGAAAGCCTGCTTACTGCCTGCCGTCTTGAGCGTCGACCCCAGACAACAAAAGGCAATATCGACAGGAGCGGTCAACTGCGCCAGCGCAGCAGACAGATCGGGATCGTGTGGGTTGACCACTTTATCCGAAGGCATCAGCGGTTTACGGGTTGGTGCATAGACCGTCTCTACCCGGTTATTGGCTTTCAGCAGTTCTAACAGTTCGTGTCCCACTAACCCCGTTGCACCTAATAACAGTACCCGGCTCATCGGTTTTCCCCCTTGCTCTGCAACTTTTACTATCCCATCTTTTCATGCTTATGGTGTTCTTTCTGGCCCATCTGTTCTTCACGCTGCCAGTAACGTTTCTTACCAAAGCCCAGCGTATTGTCCGTCATTTTGACTTCTGTCAGATCGAGCCGCCAGATCGGCGCTTTTGATGCTCGTGCAATAGGAAAACGTGCGTTGTACCGCGCTCTGGCCTGCTGCGCGTCATCCCCCTCCAACTGCACCGCCTGCGCCCGAAACTGCACGCCTTTAATCAACATGACGCTCTTCGGCTGGCCGCTGACCGTACCAGCGACCTGCGGCAACCTTGCCATGATTTCACCGTGGCGCGTCTGCAACTCCGTCATTAGATAGAAGGCTATTTGTTGCTCCTCATAAGTATAGAAGCAACTCGCACACCATAATTCCGAATTTTCACCCACGCATAGCGTCAGTACGTGCAACTTCTTCAGATAGCGGGAGATTGCCTCAAGATCGCTGCCTGTTTCTCTCGATTCTGTCTGCATCACGGCCCCTCAATCGATTTTCTGAACGAACGTATCTTGCCCATCCAACCGTTGCCCTTGTGCAGAATGCGGCAGCATGGCTTGCAGAGGCTGGCTGGTGTGCTTATCCAATAGCAGGGAGTGAGGTTCCCCTTCCGCAAATAGCTGCTGTTCACCCCACTGACGTAGCGCCACGACGAGCGGGAAGAGCTGTTCACCTTTTGGCGTCAGAACATATTCCTGATAGGCCGAGCTTTCGGAAACGGGCTGAACGGACAAAATGCCCTCATCAACCAGGGTACGCAGACGGTCGGTAAGAATATTTTTAGCAACGCCCAAACTGCGCTGAAAATCGCTGAAACGGCGGCGATTATCGAAAGCATCGCGGACAATCAGCAATGTCCAACGATCGCCAACCACATCCAGCGCGCGCGCGACGGGACACACATCCTCTTTCAAACTTTTGCGCTTCACCATGATTATCTCCTCCCCTTTTTCCTGTTCATCCTATCTGCCTTATGCACAAGCTGAAAAACTGACCGCACATTTTTTGGTTGCAGAGTAAAACCAGATCGTCCATGCTTCAACTGGTTTTATTTTGAAATCAAGTAAAATGATAAAAGCCAATATTATGAAAAATAGCCCTATTCATACCACGTCATCCGTCACCGAATATGATCTTTACAGCACTACACTGCCCACGCAGACGGAATTACCGCGCGCGTTAGTGTTGCTGTTTGCCTGTGCAAGTGCGCTTAGCGTCGCCAATGTTTATTACGCACAGCCGCTGCTGGATGCATTATCGATAGATTTTAATATCACTATCGCTGCCGTTGGCGGCGTGATGACGGCAACACAGCTTGGCTGTGCGCTGGCGTTAATTCTGCTGGTGCCGCTGGGTGACATCCTCAATCGACGCAAGTTGATGTTAGCCCAGTTGAGTGCGCTCATCGTGGCGCTGATTGCCGTTGGGCTAGCCACCACATCCCTGTATTTATTGATCGCTATGCTGGCTGTGGGCATGTTCGGCACAGCCATGACTCAGGGCCTGATTGCTTATGCCGCGACGGCTGCCACACCGCAGGAGCGTGGGCGCGTTGTGGGAGCCGTGCAGGGCGGCGTGGTGATTGGGCTTTTGCTGGCTCGCGTACTGTCCGGTTTCATCGCTGATATGGCAGGCTGGCGCAGCGTGTACTTCTTTTCCGCACTGTGGATGCTCCTGCTTGCCGCACTTTTATGGCGCGCACTGCCACATCAGCCGTCAGCCCAACAGCGCCCGCACTATTCCACGCTGCTGCTTTCGATGCTGACCCTGCTGCGTAAAGAACGCATGTTGCAAATACGCGGCATCATCGCTTTACTGATGTTTGCTGCCCTGAGCATTTTCTGGAGCGCACTGGTTCTGCCGCTGAGTCGCGAACCCTATTTCTTTTCTCATACGGTTATCGGTGCGTTTGGTCTGGTGGGCATTCTCGGCGCACTGGCGGCAGTGAAAGCGGGCTCTCAGGCCGATAAAGGCCGCGAACAGTGGGTCAGCGGTATCGCCCTATTATTGCTTCTGGCATCGTGGCTGCCGCTGTGGCTAGCCCCTTATTCTCTCTTCGCATTAGTCGTCGGCATCATCGCCCTCGATCTGAGCGGACAGGCCATTCACGTGGCCAACCAAAGCATAATTTTCAAGACGCATCCTGATGCACACAGCCGTCTGGTTGGCTGCTATATGCTGTTTTATAGCATCGGCAGCGGGCTTGGCGCGATGGCAACAACAGTAGCCTATGACTCTGCCGGTTGGTCAGGCGTATGCTTTCTTGGTGCCACCATCAGTCTGCTGGCGTTACTCTTCTGGAAAATGACGCTACACATTTCAGCCCCGTCACCGACAGCATCCACGCCATCGTGATAACAGAAAATGATTATTGATGAAGGAGAAACCATGAGCGAACTGACATTACTGGCTGATGCCGATGAGCGCGGTCGACGTTATTTGGTAGAGAATGCACAGCGTCGGGTTTTCCCCGATGCAGACGCCCTCGCGGCGCTGGCACGTTTTGATGAAGCATTGCCTCAACAGGGCTTCTCGGCTGAAAACACCCTGATGCTGCTGGATGAGGTCGGTTCACCGGCCACCACTGCGTCCAATGGCCCAAACTATTTCGGCTTTGTTATCGGTGCAACATTGCCGGTTGCCGCCGCCTCCGAGCGATTGATGATCGCCTGGGATCAGTGCGCCTCCACCTTTGATAATTCACCGATATCCGCCACGCTGGAACGCCTCGCCAGCCGCTGGGTGCTTGATATCCTGAATTTACCGAAAGAAAGTGCTGTTGGATTCGGCACCAGCGCCACCGCCTGCACCCTTTCTTGTCTGGTCGCCGCACGCCGCGCGATGTTGGCAAAACAGGGCTGGGATTTTGACAACGATGGGCTGATCGGCGCACCTGAAATTAAGGTCGTAATTTCGGAACTGACGCACATCACAGTGAAGAAAGCGCTACGCGTACTCGGCTTTGGACTACGCCATATCATCGTCGCGCCTGTTAATACGTTTGGACAGATCGATGTGGCACAGCTTCCTCCGCTCAACGATCGCATGATTCTTTGTTTGCAGGCCGGTGAGGTAAACACGGGCGAGTTCGATGATTTTGCGCAGATCATTCCAACCGCTAAAGCAGCGGGTGCCTGGGTTCACGTTGATGGCGCGTTCGGGCTCTGGGCCAGAGCTTCATCCTACTCAGCGCTCACTGAGGGTATCGAGCTGGCAGACAGTTGGACAACGGACGCGCATAAATGGCTGAACACGCCCTACGACTGTGCGATGGCAATTTGCCGCCGTGCGGACGCGTTAGCCGAGGCGATGAACGCTGATGCGGTTTACTCAAGTGCAGCCCGCGATGCCCAGAAGAATCTAACGCTCGAATTTTCCCGTCGCCCACGTGGGATCCCCGTGTGGGCGGTGCTACGCACGCTGGGGCGTGACGGTGTGGCTGAGATGATCGAACGGCACTGCCGACAGGCAACGTTGATCGCCGACGGCCTGCGCCGTGCGGGTTTTGAAGTATTAAATCGGGTGGTACTCAATCAGGTTCTGCTGCGTGGGGAAACCGACGGTCAAACGACAGCAATACGGGAGGCGTTACAGGCTTCGGGCAAGGCATGGTTTGGCGGCAGCGTCTGGCAAGGGCGTCCGGCATTGCGTATCAGCGTGTCATCCTGGCGCACACAGGACGACAACGTGCAGGCGCTCATCACGCTGCTGATGGAAATCAAAGCTCAGACTCAACGCTGATCGCAACGTAAAACAACGCTCCCCGCAAACACGGGGAGAAGAGAAAGGACGGACGTCATCAGGCCATTGCGTACCGATGCGCTAGACGTAAACGCTAATGCTGGAGACTTGCCCCTGAAAGCGATTCAGCGCCTCTGCCGCACGTTGCAGGCTTTCGGTATTTTGTACTTCGCTACGGGATGATGCACCCGCAGCACCTTGCTGGATGGTGTCGAAAACATTAATTGGCTGGAACACATTAGAAGGCGGCACACTACCGATATTCTCTCGCGGCGACGAAATAAAACCCAGCAGCGCGGAGCCTTCTTCGCGCCCCAGTTGTCCGCTGCTGACAAGGCCTTCTACCGTTTCATACAGTTCGGCAGGGCTGATGCGGGTAAAATCATAGCGTGTCGTCTGACCGGCAGGAACGGCACCGCTGCCCGCCTGATAAGGCTGAAGCTGTTCGGACAGCGCCACTTTCTCCGCATGTTCTGTGGAACGCTTCGCCATCACCTGCTGGTTGGCAAAAACGGACGACTCTGCGGCTTCAACTTTCATATCACCTCCTTACGGGTAACGTATGGAAGACAAAAAATTATGGGTATCGTGCCGCACCAGTACGGTGAGCACAAAAACAGCGTTCTGTAATACTGACACGCAATTTGCCATCGCGCCAGCCAGAAACGGGATTTGGCCCCGCTGACGCGGGGAATACATAGCCATCGAGTGACCCTGCACGGTCACAAACGGTTTATCCCCGCTGGCGCGAGGAATACTTCTGAGCGAAGAACGCGCCAGTCTTGAGATACGGTTTATCCCCGCTAACGCATGGAACACACCGCCAGTCGGGCAACCTACAAAGCAATTGTCTGGTTTATCCCCGCTGGCGCGGGGAACACTTATTCCACGTCCCGTCCGTCTGCTGGAAGTCCGGTTTATCCCCGCTGGCGCGGGGAACACAGTTGCACGTCTTTTTCTCCCACGATTACTGGCGGTTTATCCCCGCTGGCGCGGGGAACACCAGGTTCTTAAATGCGCCGCCGCCGCGTGCATCGGTTTATCCCCGCTGGCGCGGGGAACACCCTGCAATGCACCTTTGGGTTTAGGAGTATTGCGGTTTATCCCCGCTGGCGCGGGGAACACAATTACGATAGTCTTCCACGACGAGGACTCCACGGTTTATCCCCGCTGGCGCGGGGAACACCCTGTCGACAACAGAGAAGCTGTCGACAAGCGCGGTTTATCCCCGCTGGCGCGGGGAACACTCTAAAAGTAGAGAGCTGTTTTATAACACTTTTTTCGGCATAAAAAATCCCACCGATTTTTCCATGTTGTTAAATATCGCCAACTTATTGATTTTCAATAGATGAAAAAGAGACTAACCGCAGGCCATCCAGATCTACCGGTATTCCTTTCTATGATTTCTTACAATGCATCTCAGTCATAACGTAATCCCTGATAACGCAGGGATTATTCAGATAACCGTCCAGCAAGGCAGTCTTTATTACATGGCGCATCATGCTGTGCTTGGCAAGAATCGTACTAATCAATAAAAGCACTCACGGGAATATCAAATCGTTTGGCAAGTGCTCTCATGTGATCAAGCGTTAGTGTACGCTCACCATTTAGAATGCGAGATACCAGAGACTTTTTACCGATCTCAGTTTCAAAATCACTCTGCGTTAGCTCATGCTGATCCATAAGTACACGCAGTAAAGCGATGCCAGCAGGGAGCGCTTTAATACGTTCATTGAAGACTGCGAACTCCGGCGCATCCTCTTCATATTTGTCAATTTTAGCCGTCAGCATATCGATTAGCGGGCTATCAGGTTCGCTCTCGATCAAGTATTCGGTAAGTTTCAGCGCATCCTCATAATCTTTACGAGAGGTGCTCCCCCCGAGGAACGGTACAATACTCGTCAGGTTGTTAGCGGCCTTGATGGCGTCTGCATACATCATTCTTTATTCCTCCGGTAATACTCTGTCAGACTGTCGTACTCAGCATGAGATGTGATGTGCTTAATGAAAATTTTCCCTCGCTCAAAATCAGCGAAAAACATCACCCGAAGATGCCCACCACCAATATCAATAACCCACCACTTTTCCCTGTACTTCATCCTGTCTAAGCTGGGGAAGCGTTTTTTCATATCGTCCGGCGTTGCATACATTTCGCGTTTGATAACCCGATATAAGTCAGCCAGTGCTGCCGCCTGATTCGGGAACTGGGCGATCGCAGTGTCAAAAGGTGCCCGCGAAATAACATGCATCCTAGTTCATTCCCTTTTGTTTCCAAATTGGAAACACTATGCCGTAAACGGTTCGAGTTGACAATAAGGAAACATCGATAATTTACATCCCGTTTATCCCCGCGAGTCCGGGGAAAACTTTATATTGCCGCTCTTCACCGCGTTGCGACGCCACGGTTTATCCCTGAAAGAACAGCGTAACCATCAACTAAAAAATAAGAAAAATAAAAATAATGCTTAAATTGTCTTATAATTAACTTATATCAGGGAAGGCTTTCGTTTGAGGGATTCATGCTTAAGGTTAGTTGGTCAAAACGGGCATTAAAACAACTCGGCACCATTGACACCAGATATTGAAAACGCATCAAAGAAAAAGTGGGCGAGCTGAGTACATTTCCAGATGTGAACCTGGATCTGAAAAAACTCGAATCCTCTGGTAAACAATATCGGCTACGGGTAGGGGATTACCGCATTATCTTTTAGCTAATCAACGATGTACCACAAGTGTGCAAGATACTTGAAGTCAAACGCAGGACAACAACGACATATTGAGAAGGAAAACGCGTCCTTCTTGACACCACAACTGATTTTCACCCATCAAAAGAAAATATTGGAGCAATACACTATGAGCATACAAGTCATTCGGGATAAAAGCGGTAAACCTGAATATGCTGTTGTTCCATATGAGTTATATCAGAAACTTATTGAAAACGCTGACGACCCCGCCCTCTATGAGAGTATTCCCTACGATCGTAGCGCAGAGGATGACGTATCTATTCCTCATAAAGTGGTTAGCATTCACATTGATCAAGACGTCAGCTTACAGACAGCCTGGAGAATTTTCAGAGGCTTCTCTCAGCAAGAGGTTGCAACCGCGCTTGGCATGACCCAAGCAGCCGTCTCCCAGCTTGAATCCCCAGACTCAAAGCCGCAGAAGCGCACCCGAGAAAAGCTGGCTAAGCTGTACCACTGCGAGCCAGAACAGCTAATCCTTTAGCTGTTCCAGCCCTCAATTATTTACCCCCGCTGACGCGGGGAACACATATTCGGCAGAATGCCGATTAGCTGCAACTTCGGTTTATCCCCGCTGGCGCGGGGAACACGATTACGGAGTACCAGAACACGTATCCGAGCACGGTTTATCCCCGCTGGCGCGGGGAACACTTGGTCATCCATAGCGTCAGCTAACTGATCTTCGGTTTATCCCCGCTGGCGCGGGGAACACATACGTAAAGCAGAATTACTACCCGTCAGTCACGGTTTATCCCCGCTGGCGCGGGGAACACCAAGTCGCTTTTTATTGCGCCGCCAGATTGTACGGTTTATCCCCGCTGGCGCGGGGAACACTTGATGATTTCCAGCAGCGTGTCGTCAGCGTTCGGTTTATCCCCGCTGGCGCGGGGAACACTCCCAATTACGGAATTAGCTGACCCGGCTAATCGGTTTATCCCCGCTGGCGCGGGGAACACTGATCTCCCTTCCGGAGTATAGCCCGTCTCCCCGGTTTATCCCCGCTGGCGCGGGGAACACACTGTACGCACCACCACCGAAGAATGGTATTTCGGTTTATCCCCGCTGGCGCGGGGAACACTCCACACCAAAAATCCGTAGACAGCATTATTTCGGTTTATCCCCGCTGGCGCGGGGAACATGAATCCACGCCTTTGGACTTGGATTTGTCATACGGTTTATCCCCGCTGGCGCGGGGAACACTCTAAAAGTAGAGATTTGTTTTATAACACTTTTTTCGGAAGAAGAAATCCCACCGATTTTTCCATGTTGTTAAAGATCGCTAACTTATTGATTTTCAATAGGTGAAAAAGAGACTAACCGGAGTCCGTCCAGATCTACCGGCATTCGGCGGTTTTCACCCCAGGTTTGGAACTCAAAACCGGACTCCGTATTGGTCGCCCATGCCATCACTACGTTGCCCTGTTCCGCCAGTTCGATAATCTGCTGCCAGACCATCTCCCTCACTCGCTGCGAGGTGTCACCCACATACACGCCCGCGCGAACCTCCAGCAACCATACCGCTAGCCTGCCGCGTAGGCGTGGTGGAACATTTTCCGTTACAACAACCAGCATACTCATTTAACCCTGTCCTCGGTGGCCGCTGTCACCAAACGGTTTCGGCTCAGGGATTGCAGGTGGCTGTGCATTGTCCGGCGGTAGCGGCGGCGTAATGCCACCCGCAGACAGCACCTCTTCAATCAGGGGAATCAGTTTGCTCAGCGTTTTCTGGCTGCGAAAAATATCACGGCAGGCAAGCCGCACTTCACGATCCGGCTCAGCAGGGTTACGGGCAGCAATTTCAAAAGCTTTCGCCACCACGCCCTCGAATTTGATGATGTCAGCAATGTCGTAAACAAAAGAGAGCGGTTTGCCGCTGTGGACAAACCCGATCGCTGGCGCATAGCCCGCCGCTAGCACGGCCGCTTCCGTAATACCGTACAGGCAGGACGTCGCCGCACTGATGCACTGGTTAACCTTGTCGCCTCGCTCCCAGTCTTTCGGATCGTAACGACGGCCATTCCATTTCACGCCGTACTGCTGTGCCAACAGCGTATAGGTTTGGCGCACACGGGCACCCTCAATTCCCCTGAGCTGATCAACCGAACGACGGCTAGGCGCAGGCTCACCAAAACGTAGCTCAAACATTTTGCGCACCACTTTCAGGCGCAGCTCCTCATCCAACGCCAGCTTGGCCTGATAGAGTAATTTGTCCGACCGGGCACCACCGGGCTGCCCAGACGCGTACAGCCGCACGCCCGCTTCGCCGACCCACACCAGCAATGTGCCAACCGTTGCCGCCAGTCGCACAGCAGCATGAGAAACCCGCGTACCCGGTTCCAGCATAATGCAGGCCACCGAGCCAACAGGAATATGCGTGCGCACGCCGGTTTTATCCACCAGCACAAACGCACCGTCGATAACATCAATCTGCCCGTATTGCAGAAAGATCAGTGAAACCCGATCCTTAAGAGGGATCGGGTTGAGCGGAACATACATCGTCAACTCTCCCTGTAACTGGGTGCGCTACGCCCGTCTCAATAGCAGCAGGCCGCACCCCAATGCTTTGCTTTTTCCTAACCCCTGCCGGACAGATGCCGCAAACCGTTCGGTATCCGTGATGTGGAGCACCCCATCATAATCCACGCTGCTGAACATAATCGCAGCCGACTGCCCGGGCTTGTTCAGGCGGTGGCGTTGATAGCCATCGACCCGACACGACGACACCGCAAAGCCCGAGTTTTCCCCCTGACGCACTAACCAGTCGTGAGCACGCTGTTGCTGGTGTTGCCACAATGCCACACCGGAGTGCCCATCGGCTTTCGCCTGATGCCGCGCATCCATCAGCACATCACTACGTTTGCCATCCCGCGTGACCACCGGATTAGCACGCAGCGAAAATGCCAGCGCCATACCAGCACGCCACTGCGGTTGGTACGGTTTGGTTTCCACTCGGAACAGATTATGGTCAACCTGCGGTGCCTGTTCGGAGAGCAGATAAAACACGCTCTTTGTCTCTTGCTCCTCTTCGCGAAAAAGGAACGACCGCTGTGGCTGGTCGGGAAATAATTGCCAGAGCCATTGGTGGCTGGCATAGCCTCCGGCGTGTAATCGCTTTGTCGCCATAGCATGCGGTAACGCACTAAGGTTCAGCGTTATTCTGGAAAAATACATTATTTATCTCCCCTCCCACTACCGACGTATTGCACGCGGGAAGTGAACTGCCAGCGCCGTCGATCGGCAGGCTGATCGTTGCGCACGACGCGGTATTGCGGTGTTAACCCCGTATCGTTTTCTTGCTCCCAGTAGCACAGACCCTCAGCACGGCCAATCGCCTGCAACGTGGAATCGTTCAGTGCTGGCGTCTGCCTTGCCTGTTGCCACACCTCAGCCAGCGTGCCTGAAAATAGGTGCGGTGCCAGCGGCAGAGCGGGCGGACAGCTTTTACGCCCGAAATAGAGCGCGAACACTGGAGATAACAGCGCATCACGCAGCGCAGTTAGCGAATAAGGCGCATCCGGCGTGACGCTAATGGCGATGTGATAATAGGCATCACAGCGGTATTCGCGTGAAGTCAGCATGGTTTCGAGTGATTGCCCCGCCTCCGGCCGCAGTTCATCACGCCTTGTATAGCGCGGCACTTTGCGGTTTTCTTTCGGCATCTGTACCGTATGGTAGTCATTCAGCCAGGTTTCACGATCGGACAGCGGCCGCACGGCAACGTAGTAATGCCGATTGAAAACCGTCAGCGCGGCCCGATCGTCACGCCGGATCCCCAACGCCGCAGCCAGCAGCCCTAACAGGGCCGAACGGCTGGGCACCGTCGAGGTATGGCGCACTTCACCGACCGCCGCTTCCCCCCATGACACCAGAGGGGCGTAAATCTGGAAGACCAGATAGTTATCCATAGCGCGCTCCTACTGGCTGATGAAATCCAGTAACCCATGCAGCGAACCACCTTCAGTGTCGGCTTCCACGTTCAGTTCATAGGAAGGAACACTACCCCCAGAGGCATAAACCCGGTCAAACTTGGCTTTTTGCGCGCGCAGCAGCGTGATAGCACAATTGATTTGATCGGTACTGCCGATCGGTTTGAAAAATGCAACGGACAAGGTACGCGGCTGATCGGTTCCTTTCTCTGCCAGCGCATAGGTTGCCAGCGCTCGGCTGGCAAAGCTATTCTGCTTGCCGCCCGGCGACACGGTTAACGCCGTTTCCGTCAGCGCACGCAGGGTTCGCACCACCAGATCTTCATCGTTATTCAAGTTTTCCAGCAGCAGGTCGCGGTTAATGCAGAGGTACTGGTAGAACAGCGCAGAGGCGAAGCTCTGTTCGCCCATATGCGCCGACCCACTATCGGCAGCCGTATTCAAGTCATCCACTGCGGTAAAGAAGTCGTCTTCGATGGTAACGGCACTCACACCCAGCGCATGCGCGACCTGACACGCCGCTTCAATATTGAACTCCGGGCTGGAAGCCAGCATACGACCAAACAGCGCGATATCGACACTGGCGGCATCTTTGCGCAACAATTTCAGCTCTTCGCTATTTGGCTCACGCGATTCTGCGATCAAACGAGCAACCAGTTGATCGATCAACGCCCTTTCCCCCACGCTGAAGTGAGCAAGCTGTTCGATGTCGTATTTTTCCAGCGGATCTTTACTGCCTTTTTCTTCTTTTTTCGGTTTACCGAACTGCTCAGCAATGCTCTTCGCCGCCTCATCGGCCAGCTTTTCACTCATACCGCCGGCAATCAGCGCGGTGTAAATATCACGCCCAATGCGACGACTGCGGGTGCCGATATGGCCGTCCATTGCGGACTCAAACACTTCAGAAGTACGCCATGCGCGTTTCAGGCTTTGCGAAGACACCCGCAAACGCTCGACGCCGCCGACGATTGCAGTTTTCGGACGACCCGTATCATCACGGTTCAGGTTAGAAGACGGATAAGCGGTTAAAAAATGAAGCTGGATAAAAGTGGTCATCAGTTATTCCTTGTCTGAAGCTGTCGTTGACGTTTCTGTCGTTAACATTGCTGTCGTGTCTGGCTCATCGGCGGTGATGTTTTGTGACGCCTGCGCATACTCGCACGCCCAGCGCACGGCGTTGCGCCGTAAAGGGTGAAGCGTCGGCGCACGGTTTTCCTGCCGCGCCTGCCACTCTTCCATCCACAGGAAAATACCGTCCGCCAGTGAAGGGAGGTTTACCCCTGCCTCACCGCGTATTTGCACCGCGCGAAAAAGCTGGCGATGCAGTTCTTCCGGCGTTTGCGCCCGCTGGAGCCGTTCAAAGCGCAAAGGGGAAAGAAAAGGACGATCGCCGCCCTGCTTTTCACCTAGCTGCGCGGCGAAGCTGGTCTTCAACATGTTTTTCTCCGCATGTGCCGCGACAGAAACAAAAATCGCCAGCGCCACGATGCGGTGTTCCTTTTCCAGTAGCGCTGCCAGCTTTCCCGCCAGATCGTGATATCCCGGACAGGTCAGCACGCCATAAGGCGGAGTCGCGCGGCGCAGCTCTGCCCGCCGCGCACGGCCATTACCGAGGGAAGTGTGGCGATTTTGTAGATCGTCGAACCAGTCACTAATCTTTTTCGCGTTATCCTTGTTGATGACCAAAAAATCAGCCGTGTTTGCCATCCACTGCCTCCTGCATTTGTTTAATGGTTTCTGCCGCTTTTTGTTTATAGAAAAACACGCTCAGTTTTTTCCGCGTTTCCGCCGCTTTGGCCAAATCGCGGTGTTCATCCGGGTTGCTAAACACCCGGGCATCGTAGTTATTCAACAGGTAGCGATAGAGCGACTTTTTCCAGATATTCAGCGCCGTAGCGGGTGTATCACCCTGCGCCAACGACTGGCACAGCCGCATAAAATCGGGCTGCGTTTCCTGCCAGAACGCGACATCAATGGCGCTGAAATCCCCTTTTGCGTCTTTTGGACGCGAGAACCAGGCTTCCTTAATCATCTGACGCAGCAGCGTGGCGCTGTCCCGCGCCAGCTCCACCGCCAGTTGTAAGCGATCTTTATATTCCCGCAACGCAAGCGTATCGCTCTGGAAGCGAGCCGGGGAGAACAGCAGCGGAACGTGGTGTTCATACCAACAACGCGCCTTCATGTTGTCCATGTCGTAGCCAAAACACCATAGCCCCGTATTGCGCAGCGCCCGCTTGCCAGCATTGTGCTGCACAACTGCGGCGGGATACGTGTGATTGAGTTTATCTTCCACCGCCACCAGCAATCCTAGCCAGTCGCGGTACGCCAGCCCGCCCGGCTGCCCTTTCACCGATAGAAACGGGGCATCCTCACCTTTCAGCGCCCGACGATAGGGGGTAAGCGGATGCCGCCAACTGTCGTACTGAATGCCGTAGTTTTTGGTGCGATACTGCGTGAGCAATGCGCTAGACGCCGTGCCGCACAGATCGCATTCCCCCGCCTGTAATGTAGTGAAATCCAGCTCGATACGACGCGGCATGCCCCAATAAGCCTGTAGCTGATGCGAATTTTCCGGCGTCACGGGCGGGTGAGCGCCATCGCTGGTGGGCGTGGCGGCTAACCACGGGAACACCGTGGCATCGGGCTTGTCCTTGGGCATCACCTTCTGCGTCAGCACGTTCATCCAAAGCTTTTTCCACAGCGGCAGTCTGGCGTCTTCCGGCATAAGCAGCGTGGTGATCGGCCCACCGCCGCGCATTCCGGTGCGATGCCCCTGCCCACCAGATGGCGCATTGGTTTGCAGCGTGAATAGCGCCATTGCCGCACAGTACGGACACACCGCGTTGACCGTGCCGCGCTTGATGAAATGATCTTTATTCAGCTTGAGCGTATTGCCGCCGGGGGCATCAATCAGCAGGCCGGAAATCGGTGTCGGGGCGCTGTCGAGCGTGGCAAAATCCTGCATAAACGCGGGTTTCTGTGCGCCAAACTGCATCGCTGGTGCCAGCGTGGCTAACGCTTGCGAAAAGTCGGAGCTAAGTCCTTCTTCCCAGATCTCGCTCCAGTCATCGTCATCGGCAGGCGCATAGGCGGTTTGCAGCAGGCCGATAAGAAGCTGATAGCACGCCCCCTGCAAATCGGCACGCGGCCAGGCGAGATCGATAACATTGTCGTCGGGGAGCTGCTGCGGGGAAATGTTACCCATCCGACCATCCGCAAAGACGGCGGGCAACCAAGGTTCTTCAATCAATGAAAACATCGTACCTCCTGTGTGTGCCGCATCCCTGCGGCAAGCCGATTATGGCTGGTTCTACAGTCTCTTTTTTAACGCATTCAAGCCGCGACGCCAGAGAGATGGCTCACGTTTGTGGTTGAGAGACGGGACAATACAGGTGGGATGCGGCGGCGATGCATCCGCTTTGGTTTGGTGAATAGTGATAACGGGAATAATGATCAATATTCATATTCCTTCTGGCGTGGTTTGATTTGTAGGATAAAGGTGCCAACCAGCCCATTAAATGCGTGTTCCGTGCCCTGTGCCTGAACACCGCAGATCTTTCTTGCGTTCCCCGCGCCAGCGGGGACAAACCGCGAGAAGAAAAATAGCGAGTCAGGTCACCAAAAAACGCATTTCATCGCTCAATAAACATGCTTGTTGATTAATTGACAGGCAATCACAGCGTGTTACCCTGTTCCACAAAGTAGCACTGAAAGAGGATGATATGATGCAAACAGTAAAGATTCGTCAGCAAGGTGGAGCATTGATCGTCACTATCCCCCGAGACTACGGTAAAGAACTGGGGTGGGATATAGGGACAGAAATCGCGGTAGAACGCAGTGGTGAAGGGATCAGTTTACAACCGACCAAAAGAAAACCACGTGGTAAATTCAGCGTTGCAGAGCTACTCACTCAAATCGATAGTGAAGAGATTGCAGCACTCAATGAAGACGTGAAAGTCTTCACCGATGCCGTACCAACAGGCAAGGAATATTGGTAATGTCAGCAACACGTATTCCGCAAAAAGGTGACATTTGGCATTTTAGCCCTGACCCCGTTTTCGGTCGCGAGTTGCAAGGCGATCACTATGGGATTGTCGTCACCGAAGGTGCATTGAATGCAGCACTAGGCGTCGCCATTTGCTGCCCTATTTCAACCAAAGCAGAAGCAGCACGTTCTTCGGGCGTCACCGTCGTAGTCACGCCAGTGGATACAGAACGCGGGGATTTACGGGGTGTGGTGCTATGCCATCAGGCTCAGGCGATAGATCTTATTGCACGCGGAGCAACATTTGAAACCGTCGCGGAGGATGTCCTCATACAGGATGTGATTATTAAGTTAATCAACCTTATTGATCCGCAATAAATACATCACGAGCCCAATAGCATCAACCCCACCCGTTCGCTATAAAATGCGTGGTTTTCCCCTCGATTCAACAGCAGCACTTCCGCCTGTGGGTGGTGTAACTGCTGCCGAAACCGCTCCAGTGCCTCACCTTCCAGTATCGGTAATCCGGTTTTACGTTTCTGCCACCAGCTAACTCGTACCTGCACGCGGCTCTGTTCCCAGGCGAAAGTGTCCGATGTGGCATAAGGCTGCGGTAGCTCACCATCGTTTTCTGGCTTCCACGCCAGATACAGATCCAGCGTTTCCTCTCCCAGACGGGTGGAAATGTCCACTGCATCGCTCCAGCCTGCTTCGCTGGATTGAGCACAATAACCGTGGACAAGCGCTAACGACGACTGGCTCGCCACTGAACGCTGGCCATATCGCTCGCCCAGTACCTTATTGGCTATTGCCTCCAATGCCAGAGGCACCGCGATCTGTTCTTCATACACGCTGTTAATCAGCAGACGCGCCGCTTCCGGCATGTTGATCGCACCACACTCGCGTAATATCGCCTGCGTGCGCCACAGCGCAGCATGATCGGGGTAAACGTAACCGCTGTTACGCAATTCGTCTCCCAGCCAGTCAGCCTCCGCTTCCGGCTGCCAGGCCGGAGCCATGATATGCAGCACCGCTGCTGGGCGCTCATCCGTTAGCGGTGCAGCGTCCGCCTCAGTTTTACGACGCCCATCGAGAAACCGAATATGTCGCTGTAGCCGCCCTGCACGTTGAATCAGCAGATCGATGGGCGCAAGGTCGCTAATCATGTTATCGACATCAATATCCAGCGATTGCTCAACCACCTGTGTGGCAATCAGCACCTTACCAGCACGCTCATCCGGCATACTGTCTTTGCCAAACCACGCCAACGCCCGCTCTTCAATCGCCATACGATCGCAAAAGGCAAAACGGCTGTGGAACAGCAACATATTGTCCTCTGCGACACCCGCCTCAAGCAGTTGGCGGTAAACCGCGATGGCATCATCCACCGTATTCCTAATCCAAGCGATCGATTGCCCTGCCGCCACAGCAGCCTTAACGCAGTCAATGCCCTGCAACCGCTCAGTCAGCCAGCCAATCTTGACCTCACGCTTCACTTCCACCCGCGTTTCCAGTTTCGTTTCCCGCAGCCCTTCGCACGTTAACTGCGTCAACCACGGATAATGTGCATCAGGGTTGGGCGGTTCGGCTTCACACGCTATGCCTTGCGCAAACGCCCGTGTCAGTTTTTCCCGCAGGCTGAGCGGCAGCGTCGCGGTGAGAATAATCACACAGCCACCCTGCTGTGCATGAAAACCAACCAACAGCTCGATCAGTTTGCTCATGTAGGCGTCATACGCATGCACTTCATCCAGAATCAGCAGCTTATTCTGTAGTCCCAGCACCCGTAGCGACTGGTGGCGAAACGGCATCACGGCCATCAGCGCCTGATCGAGGGTGCCCACGCCGATATCCGCCAGCAGTGCTTTTTTGCGCGAGTCCGCAAACCAGATGTTGCAGTCTTTGCTGGCAGCATTTTCTTCCTTGTCGTACTGCGACTGCCCCTGGCTGTCGCCTTCCCACAGCGATTGCATAAAGGCGGATGACATATGTCGTGCGCCGTGAGCCAGCATCAGCGAAGGATGGTGATCCGGTGAATATAATGCGCGATAGGCTTGCGCCAGCCGTTTGTACATGGCATTTGCCGTCGCCATCGTCGGCAAGCCGACATAAATGCCGCTCGCTTTTTGCTGCGCCATCAGTCGATGCGCCAGTATCATTGCCGCTTCCGTTTTCCCTGCACCTGTCACATCTTCCAGAATAAAAAGCTGTGGACCATCGGCAGAGATGTCGGCCTCCAACGCTTCCTGTTGTAGCGGCGTCGGTTGCTGAATAAAGGGAAAGAGCCGTTGGATAGAATGAAAAGAGGCGGGAGACGGAGTACGCGGCAAACGCGAGACAACCTTTTCCGCTATCGGTAGCGCATGCTCACGCCAGTAGGTTTCGAGCGGCATTGGCGTGCTGCAATAACAGAAGTCCTGCTGGCGCGAGCCCAGCCAGTCTGCCAGTACAGTCAAGCCAGCCAGTGCCCAGCTTTGCTGTTTCAGCCTGTTTCGCCAGACCTTATCAGCAAAACACGCGGGGAACACGGCAGACTCAGGAAAGCATGTTGCCAAATCATGCAGGTAAGCTTGTACCGCCCGATAATCGTCACGATGAAAGGCAAGGCTGCCTTTTTTCACCACCTCCGGCGGCTTGCCGTGGTGCCCCGTAACGATGTTCAGCCAGATATCAAGCGTCTTTTGAAAGTCAGAGGTGAGCATATCCGCAGAGAAAGGCAATAGATCGGGAAAATCATCACGCTCTTGCCAAAGCCAGAAACCTAGCGCGTCATGCCGCGCCGTATCGACCTGCCCTGAAGCCTGAACCAACGGGGAATCCAGGTTGATATATTTACGCTGGAAACCACGGGCAAATTTCCCGATATCGTGC